>CALMML010000353.1 GCA_937868485.1 uncultured Myxococcales bacterium
CTTCAGTTCCCGCTGTTCCACACGGGTCGTCCGTGGCTGGCTGCGTACTGGCTGCTGCCGCTTCCGAACCAGATGTCGATGTGGCCGAACTTCCGCAGCCCGCTGATGTGGGACGTGTTCGCGGTTTCGACCTACGGTCTTGTGTCGGTGCTGTTCTGGTACGTCGGTCTGATTCCTGACCTTGCGACGCTGCGTGATCGTGCGACGAACCGCACCCGCGCGCTGCTCTACGGAATCTTCGCGATGGGCTGGCGTGGTAGCAACCGTCACTGGCAGCACTACGAGCGTGCGTACCTCATCCTCGCAGGTATCTCGACGCCGCTGGTTCTGTCGGTTCACTCGGTCGTGTCGTTCGACTTCGCTACGTCGGTGCTGCCGGGCTGGCACGCAACGATCTTCCCGCCTTACTTCGTCGCTGGTGCTGTGTTCTCTGGCTTCGGTCTCGTGATGACGCTGATGGTCCTGGCTCGTGAGCTGTATGGACTGAAGGATCTCGTCACGATGCGCGTGCTGGAAAACATGAACAAGATCATGCTCGTGACGGGCACGATGGTTGGTTACGCGTACGGCATGGAGTTTTTCATGGCCTGGTACGGCGGCAACCCCTACGAGCGCTTCACGTTCATCAACCGCGCTGCGGGCCCGTACGCTTGGGCGTACTGGACGATGATCTCGTGCAACGTGATTTCGCCGCAGCTGTTCTGGTTCCGCTCGATTCGTCGCTCGGTTCCGCTGATGTTCATCATCTCGATCTTTGTGAACATCGGTATGTGGTTTGAGCGGTTCGTGATCATCGCGACCTCGCTGCACCGTGACTTCACCCCGGCGGCGTGGGGCTACTTCCGTCCGACCTGGATCGACGTGAGCATGTACCTGGGCACGTTCGGTCTGTTCTTCACGCTGTTCCTTCTGTTCCTGCGCTTCGTCCCGATGATCGCCATCTCGGAGATCAAGGGTGTGTCGCCGGCGGCTGATCCGCATGCGCACGACACGAGCCATGGCAAGGAGGCTCACTGATGTCTCAGAAGTCTTCAGTTGCTCTGGAAGACAACGTCTTTGGCGTTGTCGCCGAGTACAAATCACCGGGCGCGCTCCTTGAGGCTGTGAAAGCCGTGCGCCAAGCGGGCTTTACCGCAATCGACACCTACACGCCGTTTCCGATTCACGGAATGGACAAGGCGATGGGTCTGCGTCCGACGATTCTGCCGTACATGGTTCTGTGCGGCGGTCTGACCGGCGTGGGCTGCGCCATCCTGCTGCAGTGGTGGATGAACGGCTACGACTATCCCTTCATCATCGGTGGCAAGCCGATCATCTCGTACCAGGCCTATGTGCCGATTGGCTTCGAGCTGATGGTGCTTTTGTCCGCTCTGACGACGGTGTTTGGTCTGTTTGCGCTGTGTCGACTGCCACAGCCATACCATCCCCTGTTTACCCATGACCGATTTGCCCGGTTTTCCGATGACGGGTTCTTCCTGGCGATTGAAGCCAAGGATCCGAACTTCAGCGAAGCTCGGGCTCGTGAAGCGCTGGCTGCGGCTGGCGGCACTGAGATCGCGGTCGTTCGGGACATCGTGGAGACGTAGGCCATGAACAGACGCTTTACTACCTCTTCGCTCTACGTGGTCCTTGCGGCTGCGACGCTGATGGGCTGCCGTGGCAACCCGTCGGAAGATCCGCCGATTCACCTGCAGCGGAACATGTTTTCGCAGGACAAGGGCAAAGTGCAGCGCGAAACCTCCCTCTTCGAAGATGGCCGCGTGATGCGTCCGCTCGAGGAAGGAACCGTGAGCACCACTGCTCCGATCGTGAAGACCGCGTACTTCACTGGCAAAGACGAACAAGGTCGCCCCGTCGACAAGTTCCCTGAGCAAGTGACGGTCGACGCGAACCTGCTCAAGCGCGGTCAGGAGCGCTTCAACATTTACTGCTCGCCGTGTCACGACCGCACTGGTTCTGGCAACGGCCTTGTGATTCAGCGCGCCAACAAGCTCGGTGCCTGGGCGGTGCCTTCGTACTACGAGCAGCGCCTGCTGGATACGCCTGTTGGTGACATCTTCTCGACGATCACGAACGGCAAGAACACGATGAAGTCGTACGCCTATCAGGTTCCGATTGCGGACCGCTGGGCCATCGTGGCGTACGTGCGGGCTCTGCAGCGCAGCCAAGGACTCAAGGTCGATCAGCTCACCGCAGAGCAGAGGGGCCAACTCAAATGAGCGCAATGAATACCGATCTGTCTGCCGCTCGGCTACAGATTCCCGCCGGAGTCGCCAATCGCTGGTCGATGATCTTCGGCGGAATCGGGCTGCTCGGTCTTGCTGCCACCGTATCGGGATTCTTTTCCGAATCCACCCGAACTGAGGCGCTGAGTGCCTACCTGGTGGCGTTCTTTTACGTCCTGACGCTCGGCGTCGGTGCGATGTTCTTTGCCGCGCTCCAGCACCTGGTGGGCGCGCGCTGGAGCGTCGTTCCGCGTCGCATTGCTGAAAACTACGGTGCGTTCACGCCGTGGATCGCGCTGCTGTTTATCCCGATTGCGGTGTTCGCCAAGGACATCCTGCCGTGGATGAACATCGAAGGCATCAAGAACCCGGAATACAAGACGGCGGTTGCGCTCGCGATGGAGTCGAAGACCTGGTACCTGACGGTGCCGTTCTTCTACGGACGCGCGGCGTTCTACCTTCTCTTTTGGGCGTTCGCGGGTCTGTACTACTACCGGAACTCTGTCTCGGTGGACTCGACGGGCGATGCGCACACCATCCTCAAGCTGCGCAAGTCGGCCCCGGTGGTGGTGATCCTGTTCGGTCTGACGCTGAGCTTTGCTTCGTTTGACTGGCTGATGGGAGTGGATCCGACGTGGGCGACCACGATGTTCGGCGTCTATGCCTTCGCGGGAACGATGCTGTCGACGCTGGCGCTGGTGACGGGAACGGCTCGCACGCTGCACGGCTACGGCTACATGGAAGGCGTGATCAACGACGAGCACTACCACGACCTCGGCAAGCTGATGTTCGGCTTCACCGTGTTCTGGGCGTACATCGCGTATTCGATGTTCATGCTGATTTGGTACGCCAACCTGCCGGAAGAGACGGTGTGGTATCGCAAGCACTGGGAAAACGGCTGGTCGACGCTGACCTGGACGCTGATCCTGCTGCACTTCCTGGTTCCGTTCTTCGGTCTTATGGCGCGCAACGCCAAGCGTCATCCGGTGATCCTCAAGGCCATCGCGTACCTGCTGGTCGTGATGCACTGGGTGGATCTGTTCTGGCTGGTGACGCCGCTGGTTCGCGAGCACATGGCCTTTACTTGGTACGACTTCGCCGCTGTGCTGGGAACCGCTGGTCTGTTCTTCGGAGTGGCCGCGCGTACCTTCGGCAAGGCTGCCTTGGTTCCGATCAAGGATCCGTACCTCGCGGATTCGATGGGGTATGACAATGGCTGAGCATGAACACAACCACGGCCACGGAGAAGTGGCTGTTGATCGGCAGCAGACTCCCAACTTTCAGCTGATGATTTGGGGCATCGTGCTGTCCGTGTTGTTCTTCGGAACGGCGCTGCTGTTTAACTCGGTGTTTATCCGTTATTCCGAAAAGCTGATGCTGGAGCGCGGCCTCGGACAGACGGATCCAGAGCTGGTGAATCAGCGCATTCTCGAAGAGAAGCGCCTGCTCGGCTACGGCTACATCGATCAGGCGAAGGGAATCGTCCACATCCCCGTGCAAGAGGGGATGAAGAAGGTTATCGAGGAAAACAAGAGATGAGCCTGCTTCTCCGAGCGCTCATCGTTGGCCTGCTGGTGACTGCGATGGGTGGATTTTGCCCAGCGCGCGCCGAGCAAGAGGTGCCGAAGGAACTCCAAGGCATCGCCATCGATGGAACGCTCGGAGCCAAGGTTCCGCTCGATGTTCCTTTTGTCGATCATACGGGCAAGCAGGTCTTCCTTCGCGACTACTTTGTCAGCGGTCGTCCTGTGGTCCTGGTCCTGGCCTATTACAGCTGTCCGACGCTCTGTTCGCTGGTCTTAAACGGACTTCTCGACGGAATGCGCGCGCAGCAGTTTGTGCCGGGCAAGGACTACCAAGTGGTCACGCTGAGCATTGATCCGCGAGAAAAGCCGAACCTCGCTGCGGCCAAGCGGCAGGCGTACTTGCAAGCGCTCGGTCGACCGCTGGCCGATGAGAGCCGTGACTGGCCCTTTCTGTCGGGCACGGAGCAAGACATCGCCAAGGTCGCAAGCGCTGTCGGCTTTCACTATCGCTGGGACGAAGAAGGTAAGCAGTGGGCTCATGCCGCAGGAATCTTTGTGCTGACTCCATCGGGTTGGCTGTCGCAGATCTTGTACGGGATTGTGTTTCCGGCCCGTGATCTGCGGCTGGCGCTCGTGGAGTCGTCGCTGGGAGGCATCGGCAACCCGCTCGACAAGCTGCTCTTGTGGTGTTTCCACTACGACCCGAAGGAGCGTCGCTATTCGCTGGCTGCCATTGCGCTGGTGCGAGCAGGCGGAGCCCTCACGATGTTGGTCTTGGGAACATTCCTTATTACCGCGTGGCGGAGAGATCGCCGCGCTCGGGTGAACGGATGATACAGCCAAATACAACAGAAGTTGCTTTTGGGTTACCAGCCCAGGCATCCACGCTGGCAGGGGCGTACGACACGCTCTTTCTGTCATTGACCGCGCTGGTCACATTTTGCCTCGTACTGATCATCGGCGCGGGCACCTACTTTGTGTATCGCTACAGGTGGCGCGGCGGCGAACACAACGTGGTGGAAATTTCCCACAACACCACGCTCGAAGTGCTGTGGAGCGTCGTCCCACTGTTTGTGGTGATGGGCTTGTTCGTGTGGGGCTTCAAGAACTACATGGACCAGCTTGTTCCTCCCAAGGACGCGCTGGAAGTCCGCGTGACCGGCAAGAAGTGGAAGTGGACGTTCGAGTACCCAAACGGTGCGCAGAGCGCCGATGAGATGGCGGTACCGATCAACAAGCCGGTGAAGCTCATCATCACGTCGAACGACGTGCTGCACAGCTTCTTTGTGCCGAGCTTCCGCATGAAGATGGACGCGGTTCCGAACAAGTACACCGTGATGTGGTTCCAGCCGGTGCTGGAAGGTCCGCAGCAGGTGTTCTGTGCGGAGTACTGCGGTACCGACCACTCGAAGATGTATGCCCAGATCAAGGTCATGCAGCCGGATGCGTACCAGAAGTGGCTGGATGCGCACGCGCCGGTGAATGACTCGGATCCCATCGCGCACGGCAAGTCGCTGTTCGAGATCAAAGGCGGCTGCAATGCCTGTCACGCGGTGAAGAGCGCCGCTGAGCAGCCTCAGCCGGTGATTGGTCCGCGCCTGTATCAGGTCTTTGGCCGCAAGGAAAAGATCCAAGGACAGGGCGAAGTCGCCGTTGACGATAACTACCTCCGCGAGTCGATCGAGAACCCGATGGCCAAGATCGTCGAGGGTTTTGCTCCGGCGATGCCGCCCTTCAAGGGCCGCTTCACCGATAAGGAGCTTGGCCACCTGATCGACTACCTAAAGAGTCTGAAGTAATCGAGGTTCAGTCATGACCCAGTACACTCCCAGTTCTTCTGAACCCGGACAGCGTCCTCCTAGTTTTTGGAACAGCTCGCACGGCCTTTCGTCGTGGCTGTTTACGCTCGACCACAAGCGCATCGGCGTCATGTACCTGGCGTTTGTGTGGTTTGCGTTCATGCTCGGCGGTGTCTTCGCGCTGCTCGTTCGTACCGAGCTGCTGACCGCCGGCAAGACCATCGTCGATCCGGACACCTACAACCAGCTGTTCACCCTGCACGGCGCAGTGATGGTCTTCTTGGTCATCATTCCGTCGATTCCGGCTTCGCTGGGCAACATCATCCTGCCGATTCAGCTCGGCGCCAAAGACGTTGCCTTCCCGCGAATCAACCTCGCGAGCTTCTACATCTACGTGATCGGTGCGCTCATCGCGCTCTACTCGATCTTCAGCGGCGCGGTGGACACCGGCTGGACGTTCTATACGCCGTACTCGACGACCTCGAACTCGAGCGTCTCGACGATGGTGCTGGCTGCGTTCATCCTCGGCTTTTCGTCGATCTTCACCGGACTGAACTTCATCGCGACCGTGCACCGTCTGCGCGCACCGGGCATGACCTTCTTCCGTATGCCGCTGTTTGTGTGGGCGCTCTACGCCACCAGCGTGATCCAGATCCTGGCGACGCCGGTCCTTGGCATCACCCTGCTGCTGCTGATTGCGGAGCGCGTCCTGCACGTCGGTATCTTCGATCCGGCGCTCGGCGGTGACCCGGTTCTGTTCCAGCACTTCTTCTGGTTCTACAGCCACCCGGCGGTCTACATCATGATCGTCCCCGGCTTCGGCGTGGTGTCGGACCTGATCAGCACGTTCTCTCGCAAGGCCATCTTCGGCTACCGAGCCATCGCGCTGTCGTCGATTGGTATCGCCATCGTCGGCTTCCTGGTCTGGGGACACCACATGTTCACCTCCGGTCAGTCGGAGCTTGCGGGCATGATCTTCTCGGGCCTGACGTTCCTTATCGCCATCCCGACCGCCATCAAGGTGCTCAACTGGATTGCGACGCTGTACAAGGGCTCGATCGTGCTGCGTACCCCGATGTGGTACACGCTCGGCTTTTTGTGGCTGTTCACCATCGGCGGTCTGACCGGTCTGTACCTGGCCACGATGTCGCTCGATCTGCACCTGCATGACACCTACTTCGTCGTCGCGCACTTCCACTACGTGATGATGGGCGGCACCATGTTCGCCTTCATCGGGGGTCTGCACTACTGGTGGCCGAAGTTCACCGGCAAGATGTACAGCGAAAAGCTGGGCAACTGGGCCTGCGCACTGGCCTTCATCGGCTTCAACCTGACCTTCGGTTCGCAGTTCTTCCTGGGAGTCGCTGGCATGCCGCGTCGGTACTACAACTACCTGCCGCAGTTTGAGCCGCTTCACCAGCTCTCGACGATTGGTTCCTACATCCTCGGCTTCGGCTTCTTCCTGACGCTGGTCTGTCTGCTTCGCTCGCTCAAGAGCGGAACCGATGCGGGCGACAATCCGTGGGAAGCTACGACGCTGGAGTGGAAGACCTCCTCGCCGCCGCCGCTGGAGAACTTCCTGGGTCAACCGACGGTGGATCGCGGTCCGTACGATCGCGCTGCCGGCGGTGGGCACTAAGCCTTTTCAACCTTCTGCGAGCCGCAAGGAGCACTTATGAGCAATCCGGCCCGTACGTATCATCACGCGCACCACTTCCCGTCCGCACAGGACGAATCGGAAGCGGCAAAGCTCGGGATGTGGGTCTTTCTCGCCACCGAAATCCTGCTGTTTTCGGGGCTGTTCATGGCGTACGCCTCGTACCGCTATACCCATCCTGAGATGTTCAAGACCGTTCACCAGCTTCTTGACTGGAAGCTGGGCGCGGTCAACACCATGGTCCTTATCTTTTCGTCGCTGACGATGGCGCTGAGCGTTCGCTCGGCCCAGCTTTCGAAGCAAGGACAGACCGTCGGCTTCCTGGCGATTACCTTGCTGTGCGGCGCGGCCTTCTTGGTCGTGAAGTACTTCGAGTACTCGCACAAGTTCCACCTGGGCACGCTGCCGGGCGGGGGACCGCTGGGTCACTGGAACCCGGACTACGCCGCGCTGACGGCTGAACACGGCGCTGACTTTGTCGCCAAGCTGAAGTCGGTCGAGTCGCCGCACATCTTCATCGGCATCTACTTCCTGATGACCGGACTGCACGGTGTGCACGTCATCATCGGTATGCTCGCCATCACCTGGGCGCTGGTTCGCTCGATGCGTGGTGACTTCAGCTCGAAGTACTTCTTCCCGGTCGAGTGCGTCGGGCTCTACTGGCACCTCGTCGACTTGATCTGGATCTACCTGTTCCCGCTCCTCTACTTGGTGGGGTAAGTCATGACGCAGGCACACACAAACCACAACGACGCAGGCGGCCACGAGCACGACGAGCCGCACATCCTGCCGCTCAGCACCTACCTGGGTGTCTGGGGGGCACTGGTGGTGCTGACCATCATCACGGTCGCGGTTTCGCGCTTTGACTTCGGTAGCGCCAACACCGTCGTCGCCATGATCGTTGCGACCATCAAGGCAAGCCTGGTCGCGCTGATCTTTATGCACCTGTTTTACGACAACAAGCTGAACCTGGTCATCCTGGCGGCCAGCTTTCTGTTCGTGGCGATCTTCTTTACGCCGACGCTCATCGACTTGGGAACGCGCGGCATGATCGACCCGATCAAGACCCGTGAAGGCTACAAGCAGATGAACGCCAAGCCGTCGACTCTGCCGGAGCCTCCGGTGGTTGCGGCGCCCGCGGCTGAGACGGCTCCTGCTGTTGTTCCCGCGCCCGCTGCGGCACCCGCACCCACTGCGGCTCCCGCGCCTGCTGCTGCTGCACCCGCGCCTGCTGCACCCGCGCCTGCTGCGGCTCCTGCGCCCGCACCTGCGGCTGCCAAGCCTGCTGCGGCTGCCAAGCCTGCTGCGGCCCCGGCGCCAGCCCCCGCGCACTAGTCGCTTCGACGTTCCCCGTCCCCTCGCTTCGCTTTTCTCGCTTCAAGATCGCGCTGTTTTATCGCTGACTTCGCTCACCGAGGCGGAGATCTTGACGCTGGTCATGCGCTTCATCTTGCCAGCCCACAAACAGCGAGGCCGACTGACCGCGCTCGGCAATCACCGCTTCCGCCGCCTGAATCGCTTCCGCCAGCCTCCCAAGGTCTGCGCGCGGATGGTCGGGATGCACCTGTAGCGACCGCTGCGAGGGATAAAACGGGTGCACATTGAAGTCGACCGGCAGCTTGTATTCCGCAGCCAGCCGCAGCCCGTATTCCACCCCAAGCAGCAGATCGTCCACCGCGTGCTCTCCGCGTCGTCCCGGCGCACCAAACACCAGGCTGATCCACAGACCCACGTTGTCGCCGCTTGCAGCCAAGTCCGCCACCGCCCGCTCGATCGCCTGCTGCGGCATCCGCTTGTTGAGGTAAATCAGCCGCACCTCGTCATCCGCTGACTCCAGACCCAGGATCAGCCGCAGCGCGACCTGCGAGCGCAGTCGCTGGCGCAGCATGCGAAGACGCGCTTGGGTCACAAACAGCTCACGCGTATCGAGCGACAACATTTGCAAGCTCGGCAGCGTTCCCGCAAAGTCCAGCAGCATGTCCAGCGCCGCCGGGGTCATCTCCTTGGGATTGAGCAGCGAGCCGCTGTTGTACAGCACAAGGTGCGACACCGTCGGTAGCTCTCGTCGGTAGTGATGAACAAACCAGCGCAGTCGCTGGCCATGATGTTCCGCCGACACCGCGTGTCCTTCGCCTTGACCGATGTCGCAGTGGCTGCACTCGCTGCGTCGGTAAAAAGGACACTGTCCCTCTTTGGCTTCGTTTCCAAACACCAGCGCCAGCCGCGTGCCGTAGCGGTCTTGCGTCGGCTCAAAGCGCAGTGCCGCCTGAGGCGCCGCTTGAGGCTCCGGCTCGTCTTGGCTTACCACCAGCGTGTCATCCAGCATCAGCGCACAGAGCCCGCACGACGAAACCAGTCGCAGCGCTTGTTCCGGCGTCTCGACAATCGGCTCGGACACATTGAGCGACGTGTTCAGCACCATCGGCACGCCGCTGCGGAGAAAGAACCGCTCGATCATGCGTCGCCACGACGATCCGTCCGCCTGCACCAGCTGAGGCCGCGTGCTTCCATCTCGGTGAACCACTGCTGCGATGCGCTGTGCTTGCTCGGGACGAACTGGAACCGCCGCCAGCATGAACTGCGCAAGCGGTCTTGCCGCCTCGGGTAGCTCCAGCCAGTCCGTCGCATGCTCGGCCAGCAGCGCGGGTCCAAACGGTCGAAACGGCTCGCGTCGCTTGATCTGCAAGTTGATGTGATCACGCAGCTGCGCACGCTGCGGATTCGCCAGCATCGATCGACCACCAAGCGCACGCGGTCCCGCTTCGCAGCGTCCCGATGAATACCAGCCCACCACTTCGCCGCGACACAGCCGCTCGGCCACTTCTTCTTCGGGATCGCTCACCTTCGAAGACCACAGCGGCGACTTCGCCAGCGTTGCCGCCACCCGCTCGCGGTCTTGCCGAGGTCCAAGCCGCGCCGTCGTCTGTCGCCACCGCGTCGCATGCGGCTGCATGTTGTGGTGTAAGAGCAGCGCCGCTCCGAGCGCCGTTCCCGCGTCGTTGGCCGCTGGCTGCGCAAAGATCTCGTCAAACAGCCCCGTCTGCGCCAGTCGTCCGTTGGCCGCACAGTTGAGCGCCACGCCACCCGCCAGACACAGCGTGTTCGCCTGCGTGGTGTGCCGCAGCCAGCTTGCCAGGTGAATCAGCACGTCTTCGGTTCGTTTTTGCAGCGCTGCCGCCAGATCCGCCGCTGCCTGGTGCTGCGCCTGTCCTTTGACAACCTGCGCTTCCGGTAGCTCTCGCGTCACCCAGTTCGGTCCGCGATCTCGCACACGGAGCCTGGCCCCGTCGACCGCAAAGCGACCTTCATCATGCAGCGTCACCAGCGACTGTAAAACGTGCTCATAGCGACGCGGATCGCCGTACGCCGCCAGGCCCATCACCTTGGTTGCGCCATACGGACCAAAGCCCAAGCTGTCCGACACCACTTCCCACAGCAGCCCGAGCGAGTGCGGATAACCCATCGTCTGAAGCGTCGACAGCGCACAGCCTTCCCCAAGGCCCAGCCAGGTCGTGTCGTATTCGCCAATTCCATCGATCGCCAGCACCGCAGCTCGCGCAAACGGCGACGGAAGATACGCGCTGGCTGCGTGCGCCAAGTGGTGCGGCACGCTGTGAAAGCGGAAGCGCGCCGATGGACCGACGGACTCACGGATCTTGTCTTCGACGGACAGCACATCAGCGACGAAGCGACGCTCGCCAGCTTCACTGCCCCAGTCGTCCGCCGTCGGGTCCGCGTCACAGCCAATGTTGCGAAGCCGCTCGGTGGCCACAAACGGATAGGCAATGTGATCGACCGCCGCAAAGTCGATTCCCGCGTCGTCCAAGCAGCGCGCCACCGCTTGCGAGGCCCATTCTGCCCCGTTGTCGATCTTTGCCGCTTTGCCGTGTCGTACGCGGCTCAGTCGCTCTTCCTCGACCATGCAAGCGACCACGCCGTCTATCACCAGACAGGCCGCCAGCTCGTGATAGGGACCGGACAAGCCAAGGATTACGCTGCGCATGGCTCGCACTCTAGCGCGCCCAGTCGTGGATGAGCGCTCTGCTCACGGGGTCGTGGTGCTGCGTTCAGACCGCAAGGTGATGCTTGTTTCCATCAGATCGCGTCTGGCCTGGCTGCGACGGGAAGCTTGCGCGCATCAAGCGCCGACCCGAGGCGTGCGGAAGCAAAGAGTCGTAGCGAAGCAAAAACTGCGCCTTGTGCGCCGGGGTACGTGCAGTAAGATTCCCGAAAACCATGAAGCACTCGGCGGAAAGCAGTGCCACGAGAAGAGAGGGGATTGCCAAAGATCCCAACTCAACCAGTGTCCTCGACGATGTCCCTGAGTTCACACGCTATCGACCCGGTGGCGTCTTCTTGGTTATCAGCGGCCCGGACCGTGGCGAGCAAGTGGTCCTTTCGGATAAGCCCATCACGATTGGCTCGTCGCCGAGCTGTGAGCTGGTGCTATCTGACCGCACGGTGTCTCGTCGGCATGCGACGGCGCAGCTCGAAGACCATCAGGTGGTGGTGCGCGACCTCGGATCGACCAATGGCAGCTTCACGCACGGCGCGCGCTTCAAAGAGCTGGTCGTCGGCTTCGGCTCAGAGATCACGCTCGGCAAGACGGTGCTCAAGTTTCTGCCGCAGGAAGAAGCGCTCAAGCCCGTCGAAAGCGAAGAAGACCGCTTCGGAAGCTTGCTTGGCTGCGATGCCAAGATGCGACGGCTGTTTGGTCTGCTGCGCGATATCTCACCGACGGACTCAACCGTCCTCATTCAAGGCGAAACCGGCACAGGCAAAGAGCTGGTTGCCGAAGAGATTCATCGTCACTCGCGACGTGCCAGCGGACCGTTTGTTGTCTTCGACTGCGGGGCCGTCCCGCGTGAGCTGATTGAGTCGCTGCTGTTCGGACACGTCAAAGGCGCATTTACCGGCGCGATTTCCGACCGTCAGGGCGCGTTTGCCGAAGCCCACGGCGGCACCATCTTTCTCGATGAGATTGGCGAGCTGGCGCTGGAGCTTCAGCCGTCGCTGCTGCGAGCGCTCGATAAGCGTGCGGTTCGTCCCGTTGGTGGTAGCTCCTATCGTCAAGTCGATGTCCGGGTGATTGCGGCGACCAACCGTGATCTGCGGGAAGAAGTCGCGCGCAAGACCTTCCGTGAAGATCTGTTTTTCCGACTGGCTGTCATTCGGGTGCAGCTTCCGGCGCTGCGCGAGCGAGGCCGTGACATCGATCTGCTGACCGATTCCTTCATCGAGCAGTTTTCCAGCGGCAAGCCACTGTCGCTGCCACCGTCGGAACTAAACCGCCTGCGCAGCTACAGCTGGCCCGGCAACGTCCGAGAGCTTCGCAACGTGATCGAGCGTGCCTGCGTGCTCGCCAAAGGTGACTCGCTGAACCTGGAGGAGCTGGGCGACACCATCGTGCACAGCGCGCCTCCGTCGATTCGATCGTCGCTGCCGTTTAAGGAAGCCAAAGGTCAGCTCGTCGAGCACTTTGAGCGCGAGTACATCGTCGACTTGATGAAGCGTCACCGCATGAACCTGTCGGCGGCGGCCCGAGAAGCCCAGATTGATCGCAAGCACCTGCGTGAGCTGCTGCGCAAGTATGGGCTCGACAACCGGCTCGATCCCGCAGACCGCTCAGGCGAGTGAGCCTTTCGACATCTTCGACAGCCGCACATCCAGCCACGCCGCCAGTCCCAGCGTCAGACCGCGCGCCACGAAGCGAGCTTCCGGCGGCACCGCCAGCAGCGACATTCCCGACAGCAGACAAGCCATCACCAGCGATCCCAGCAGCACGCCTGCCACGCTGCCTCGTCCCCCGCGCAGGCTACAGCCGCCGATGACACAGGCTGCCACCGCATCCAGCTCCATCAGCTCACCCACCGTCGTGGTCGATGCCCCGGCATACGCGGTCTGAAGCAGTCCAGTCAGCCCCACCAGCGCGCCCAGCAGCGTATACGCCGTTACCACCACCTTGCCCACCGGGATGCCGGACAGCACCGCCGCTTCTTCGTTGCCGCCAATCGCGTACAGCGCCCGTCCCAGTCGCGTGTGCTTGGTCAGGATCTGCACCAGCACCGCCACCATCGCCAAGATGAGCAGCGGCAGCGGCAAGCCCCGAAACTGGCCACAGGTCAGCCCCAGCAGCGCCAGCGCTTGCGCGGCCACCAGCCAGCGGAGAAACGGCAGCTCGCCATCTGGAACCGGCTCCCCTTGCCGCACCGCTTCCTGCGCCGCTTGGCGATGACCACGCAGCGAAAACAGCCCCAGCAGCGCAATCACAAGCCCGATCAGCGCATAGGACGGCCCAGGTGGCAGGTAGGTGGTGGTCAGGACCGAAAGCAGGTTGGCATGCCCGCCCGCGCTGACTGGAACCGTCTGGTTGCGAATCACCAGCCAGAACAGCCCCTTCCACGCGAGCAGTCCACCCAGCGTGATGATGAACGCTGGAATGCTCTGACTGACGATGAGAAAGCCCTGCAGCCGCCACAGCAGCAGCGCCAGCCCAATGCCCAGCGCCATGGCCACACTGGCTGGTAGCTCGCCGCGCATGATCAGCACCGCTGTGACGCCGCCAATCAGTCCCACGCCGCTGCCTGCCGACAGGTCGATGTGACCGGGCAGGATCACCAGCAGCATGCCCAGGCTCAGCACCGACGTAATCGCGAACTCGATCGTCAGCATGCTCAGGTTTCTGGCCGACAGATACTGCGGTGCCAGCAGCCCAAAGAACACCCCAAGCGCAAGCAGGACCAACAGCAGCGACAGATCGCGCCACTCCATTCGCTCGCTCATTGTGCCTCCCTGTTCACCACGGGTTGTTCGACGGTCTTGGCCAGTGCCGCCTGTAGCAGCGCTTCCGGCGTGGCTTGCTTGGCCGTCAGGTTGGCTGTGAGCGTTCCGTCGCTCAGCACCAGCACCCGGTCGCTCATTCCCAGCAGCTCTGGCAGATCCGACGACACCATCAGCACACCCAGTCCTTCTCGTCGAAGCTCTGATAGCAGCGCATAGATCTCTTGCTTCGCGCCGACGTCGACGCCGCGCGTGGGCTCGTCCAGCAGGATCACCCTCGGCTGACACAGCAGCGACTTACCGAGCACCACTTTTTGCTGGTTGCCCCCCGACAGCGTTCGCACCGGCTGCTCCAGGCTCGCTGCCTTGACCCGCAGTCGCTTGGCCATGTGGTGGGTGACTTGCTCTTCTCGTCGGCGATTGATAAGCCCCTGATCGAGCAGCGCTGCCAGCGATGAGAGCGTCAGGTTGAAGCGGATCGACTCATCCATCACCAGGCCAAAGCGACGGCGATCTTCGCTGACCATCAGCAGGCCCGCCGCAATCGAGTCCGCTGGTCCGTCGGGTGTATGCTCGGTCCCGAGAAGCTGCACCGACCCGGCTCGCCGCTCACCCCACGCGCCAAACAGGTGCAGCAGCAGCTCGCTTCGTCCCGCCCCGAGCAGTCCGTAGATTCCGACGATCTCTCCAGCGTGCAGCGTCAGCGAGACATCCGACAAGCGACAGGAGCCACCGCGCGACTCTGCCACCGACAGCCCCGATACCGTCAGCAGCGGCGCTGGGTTTGGCTCACTCGGCGGGCGTGGCGGAAACAGATCACCCAGCGCACGGCCCACCATCTTTTGGACCAGCAGCGGCTGCGTGGTCTGCGAAGCCGGGGCAGAAAACACGCTCTGTCCGTCTCGCAGCACCGTGATGTGATCAGCAATGGCCATCACCTCATCCAGTCGGTGCGAGATGTACAAGATGCTCTGTCCCTCGCGTCGAAGCTCGGACAAAAGCGACAGCAGCGCTTCGCTCTCTCGCTCGGTCAGCGCAGCGGTCGGCTCATCCAAGATCAGCACCCGCGAGCGATTGCGCAGCGCCCTGGCAATCTCGACCAGCTGTTTCTGTCCCGCGCCCAAGCTCGACACCTTCCGATCTGGGTCGAGCAAGATGCCAAATCGAGCGAGCAGCGACCGCGCTTGGCGACGAATGCTCTGCGCATCAATCAGCAGCGACAGCGGCCAGGGCCCCGGACGACGAGGCTCTGCACCCAGGAAGATGTTGGCCGCCACCGACATCTCTTCCACGAGCGGTAGCTCTTGATAGATCACCGAAAGGCCGCGCGCTTGGCTGTCGCGGACCGAGGCAAAGGCCGCTGGCTGACCGTCCAGCAGGTACTCGCCTTCGAAGCTCCCGTGCGGATGAACGCCCGACAGGATCTTGATGAGCGTCGACTTTCCTGCGCCATTTTCCCCGCACAGCGCGTGAATTTCGCCCCGCTGTAGCGCGAAGTCGACACCGCGTAGCGCATAGATCCCGGAAAAGCGCTTAACGACCCCGTGCAGGGAAAGGATCGTGTCCGTCATCGCCGCTACCGGCCCGCGTCAATCGCTTGCTGAGAGTGGAAGCCGTCTGCGATCACCGTCTTGGCCAGGTTGCTCTGATCGACGGAGATGACTTCCACGAAGATCGCTGGAACCTGCGCTGTGTCGACCGGGATCTCGCCGCGCGCAACGATTGGCTTGCCTTGGCCCATCGCCACCGCGATCTCTGCCGCGCGTCCCGCCAGCAGATGCAGTGGCTTGTAGACCGTCATCGTCTGACTGCCCGCTGCCACGCGCTGACAGGCGGACAGCTCTGCATCTTGCCCCGTCACCAGCACCTTGCCATCGCGACCATCTTCACGCAGCGCCTGAATCGATCCGCCAGCTGTCCCATCGTTGGGGGTCAAGATCGCGTCGAACACCAGGCCTTTGGCAATCGCCGCATTCACAATCCGCTTGGCGTACTCCGGCTTCCAGTCATCGACCCAGTCTTCGTGAACGACCTCGATGGCGCCGCTGTCCAGCAGGGGCTGTAGCACCTTGTCTTGGCCTTCTTTGACCAGGTGCGCGTTGTTGTCGGTCTTGGCACCGTGCAGGCGGACGATCTTGCCTCGGCCTGGCGTCGGCAGGTGCGACACCAGATAGCGTGCCTGGGCCGCGCCCACCGCCACCGCGTCAAACGAGATGTAAAAGTCCAGCGATGGCTCGGGGATCAGCCGATCGTAGGCAATCACCGGCACTCCGGCAGCGTGTGCCAGGCGGACCGCTTTGCTCATCGCCGCCCCGTTGTGCGCCACGATCACCAAGGCATTCACCTGCGAAGTCAGCAGCGACTCCACATCCCGCATCTGCTGGGTGTCCGACGAGTTGGCCGCCAGATCGACCACTTCGGCCCCAAGCTCTGTCGCTCGCTTTACAAACGCTGCGCGATCCCGCTGCCAGCGCTCTTCTTTGAGCGTGTCAAACGACAGCCCGATGCGGAGCTTGTGCTGCTTCGGCGCTTCCGTCGTGCGACCCTGCCGGGACAGCACTGCACCGATGAGCACACTCAGGATCAGCGAGGCTGTAACCAGCACCAGTCGCTGTCGTTTCCCCGCCGTGGAGGGCATGGCCGCGTCCGGCTGCCCCGCTTGTCCAACTTGAGAGGATCGCTGCACCACGGGCGGCACTGTAGGCGTCCACTGACACTGGACGCAAGACGGATAAGACAGGACTCAGCCGCATGGTCACCAGCTGTTCCGTTCGCTGTGCTTGCGTCCTATGCAAAGGCCGCCGCGCACTGCCACGTCTTTGCTGCCCCTCGCCGCGCCAGCGCCGCGCTTGGCGGTGTCAGAGCAGGGCTTGGCTGCGTCGGTGTTCTGCTCTGCTGCGCAGGAGTCCCTGCGTGGACCTGTCGATGCATCCCTGTGCCGTGTCAAAGCACCGCTCCGCTGCGTAGAAGCGCCGCT
>CALMML010000354.1 GCA_937868485.1 uncultured Myxococcales bacterium
CGGTGAGCACGAAGCTCTCGACCAGCGTCGGCACCATGTGATGCGAGATCTTGGCCTGAAGCGGAGCCAGCCCAACCGGACGCATCTTGAAGTCACCAAGCGCCGGATGTGCTGCCACCGATGCTTTCCAGTGCGTCTCCAGGATCTGCGCGAGCTTTTGGAACTCCTCGAAGTCTTGGGTCTTGCTGACCACCGCGAAGTGCGTCTGCGCGACGTTGGTCTTTTCGACAAAGCTCTGGAGCAGCGGCTCTTTGCCCAGCTGGTTTTCCAGCGTATCGGTCAGCGCTTCCAGCCCCGCATCGTCCGTCGGCAGCGCATCGCCAGCACCCGATAGATAGCGCAGCGTCGAGAGGATCGTCACCACGCTGGTCGCTGAGCCCACTTCGGGTTCTTTGTCGAGTCGCTGCTGAAAATCGACCAGCCCGCGCAGCACCGGCGCGCTCGACACCATGCCGGGCTTTCCCGACAGCCAGATGTTGGTGATCGACAGGCCGCCCATCAGCTTTTCCAGCTCTTTGGTGTTTTTGTACATGTCCGAGTCGTGCGGGATGTACTCGATGGCGGCGGTCTCTAGCTTCATCGCGGGCAGCACACCAGGGATGCCAAACAGCGCAGCGGCTCCGACGCCACACAGCAAAAGCGAGCCAAACACCAGGCTGTAGCGATGACGGTACGAAAACAGCGGCAGCCGACCGACCAGCTTTTCAAACCAGACGCCGGCAATCTGCCGCTCGTTGCCGGTCGGACAGCGCAGGACGCGAACCAGGGCCGGAAACAGCGTAAACACCGTCACCCAGGTGATCATCAGACCGACGGCAACCCAGAGGCCCATCTCGCGAATCGGACGAATCTTGGACACCGCGAGCGCGGCAAAGCCGACGGCAGATGCGACGATCGAAGCGGTACACGCGAGGAACTTGTTACAGAGCGCGAAGATCTGATGGTCTTCGACGCTGCGATCCGGGGGCCGATCGACGTAGCGAGAGTGTAGATACACCAGCGTCGCGGTACAGACGATCAAGATGGTCATCGGAACCAGCGACGACACGATGGTGAAGACGCCGCCGGTCAGTCCGACAAATCCGACGGTAAACGCCGCGCAGACCGCGAGCGTGACGATAAACGCCACGAGCGCCTGCCACGATCGATACAGCCCGACGTTGAGGACGACGACAAACAGAAAGAACAGCGGGAAGTAGCGCATCCCGGCGCGCTGCGTGTCCTGATCCAGGTAGGCGTTGACGATGGGCTGACCGACCTTGCGCAGTCGTGACAGCGGCGCTGGGCTCTTTTCTAGATCGGCGATGGCTGCTTCGACCAGCTGGAGCGTGGCTTGTCGCTCGGCGCTGTCTTTGACGGCCAGCACGAGCGCGACCGAGAGGAAGTGATCTCCGATGAGACCTTGCTTGCGAAAGAGCTGCGTGCCGGTGGCAAACTTTTTGAAGTCGGCGACGCTGCTTTCGTTTGCGGTAAAGCCTGCTTTGGCCCGTCGGTAAATCGACAGTGCAGAGTTGACCGAGACGCGCGGAAGCTGACGGAGGCGCTGCTCCAGATCATCGACGCGCTGGAGCACGGGCGCTTGATACGGATCGTCGGCCTCGGCCAGCAGGATGACGTATTCGGATTCACCGAAGACTTTGGCAAAGTCGCGCGAGGCCAGATAGTCGGGATCGTCGCGGACGATCAGCCGATCAATCGAGTTGTCCTGCGGGACTTGCATTGCGAAGTAGGCGGCAGGCCCCAGCAGGATTGCGTAGACCGCAATGACCAGCCAGCGGGCCTTGAGGATGAGACGGAATGCCGACCACAGCCGACTGGGATTTTGTTCGCTCATGGCGGTATTTGATGTCGGTCTCAGCGTCGGTAAGTAAAGGATTGAGACGCTGAGCCACAGCCCTATTTTTCTGCGGCCATGCTAGCCGATGATGGGCGCGGGGAAAATGCTTTTGCGGGATCTGCGCGAGGCGATAGGCAGTCGGCAGCGCAGGCTTACAGCCCGGTCGAGCGCGGTGCGCGTGCTTTTGTAGGTGCTGGCGCTGGCAGCGAATAACAATTCCCCACACAATCAGGGAGATATGGCGATCGCGGTCGGAATGCTGATCTTTAGTGCGCTCTCACTGGGGATGTCGTTTCCCGACACGCCTGCGGAAGGTGGCGGCGGAGCCGTGCAGCGCGTCGTGGCTCCGGTGGTGGTGGTGAAGACTGCCAACGTCAAAGTGTTCCAAGAGGTGGCGGAGTCGTTTCGCGACCGCTGTCGTGTGCCGGTTCAGTTTTTGAACGTCCACTACGAAGACGCGGATGAAACGGCGAAGGTGCGCGAGCGGGTGATGGGGGCGCGGCTGCTGGTGGCGCTGGGTCAGCCCGCCGCAGAGATCTTGAAAGGTTCGCGCGCGCACATTGTCTACGCGATGGTGCCAGCACCGCCGGTTGGATCGGTGGGAACCAACAGCACGGCAGGTCCGCGCGAGGCGCTGGCTGCGCTGCACATGCTGCGTCCCGACATTCGTACGGTCGGTGTGATCTACACGCGATATGGGCTGCTGAAGATGCCAGCGGCGCGGTCGACGGCGCGCGTGATGGGCATTGAGCTGCAAGAACAGCTGGTAGAGACGAGTCCCGACGCGATTCGTGCGGTTCACACGATGGCGATGGGTCGATCGGACTCGTCGGGTGTGCGTCGTCCCAAGGTGGATGCGCTGTGGGTGGGGCCCGATCCGCTGGTCGTCGATATGCCGCTTGTGCAGTACCTGCTGACGCTGCAGCTCAGCTCGCGGATTCCGGTGCTGGCGGCGACGCGGCAGATGGTGTCGCACGGGGCGCTGCTGAGCGTGGACTGGTCGCCGGAAGCGGTCGGTCAGAGCCTGGCGATGCAGGTGAACCAGATTCTCGACGATCCCAACCACTTCGAAGTAAACCGTGATCATCCTGCCACTGCGCCGGACGTGACGATCAACCGTCAGGCGGCGCGACGGCTGGGGATTCGGGTGGATCCGGCACTTGGTCCGGGCTGGAGGGTTCTCGAATGAGTGGCGAAGACGAGATCACTCCGAAGGTGCGCGTCGAGCCGGTCAGCCCACCGGACGCGTCATCATCCGCCGGGGCCGCAAGACAGGTGTCCGTGGTTCGTCCAGAGGAGCCATCCGGTCAGGTGCCAAAGCCTGCGTCGGCGTTTTCGTCTGCACAAGAGCCTTCGAGCCAGACCTCCGGTGAGCCGATCGAGCCAAGCTCGTGGCCGAGTCCGTCGGGTGAAGAACAGCTGCCGTCTTCGACGGTGAGCCCGTTGCCGTCGGCGGATAGTCCTGCTCCGCGCATTGATCCGGCGATGCTGGCACAGCGAGAGACGCTGCCGATTGCGCGGCCTCCTGACGAGCCGCAGAGCTTGCCACTGTCGCAGGTTCGTCCGCCGCGTATGGAAGAAACGGTCGAAGTGCCGTCGATCAGCGCCGAAGCGCCGGGCGAGTTTTCGATCTGGAGCGGTCCGCTGTGGCAGCGACGCAGCAGCTTCTTTCGGCAGGTGTTCTTTTGGCTGCTCGGGATGGCGCTGTTTATGTCGCTCGGCTCGGGCGCGGTGTTCTACAACCAGCAGTATCGGTTCCTGGAAGAGGATCAGCGTCAGCGCTCGCGGCTGCTTCTGGGATCGCTCGCGTCGCAGTGTCAGCTGGGTGCGTATGCGATGGATCGCGCCATCCTGTCGCAGCCGGTGCAGCGGATGGCGCAGATTGACGACGTCGAGTTCGTCGCGGTGTACGACGCGCAAGGGATGGAGCTGCTCAAGACCACGACGCGCAGTGGCAAGCAGATGCTGGAGCCACCTCCGGCGAAGCTGCGTGCGTACCTGGCGGATGTGGTGATTCAGACGATGAAGTACGGATCGTCGCAGAAGAGCCCGCGAGACACGCTCGACTGGGGACTGGTGACGAGGCCGCTTGAAGAGAGACACGATACGTTCATCGACCTGTATGCGCCGATTTTGCTGAGCGACCGAGGCCAGCAAGGGATCGCGGCGTTTTTGAACCCGATTGATCTGGGTGTGCGCGAGCGTGTCGTCGGCATTGTTCGCATCGGCCTGTCGATTGAGCCCGCGCAAGGACGACTGCGGCAGGTGCTGGCGTTTAGCGTCGGACTCGGTCTGGCGCTGATGGTGCTCGGGGTGGTGGCGGCGCTGCTGATTGCCGGGCGTCTGAGCGGTCCCATCATGTCGCTGGCGCGTGGGGCGGACGAGATTCGCAGCGGCAACCTACATCCGCGCATCAATGTCCGGCGCAGCGACGAGCTGGGGCTTTTGGCCGACTCGTTTATGCGAATGGCTGAGCGACTGCGGGAGAGCATGCAGGCGCTGTCGCAGCTTAACCGCAACCTGGAAAACGAGGTCAAGCGACGGACCAAGCAGCTGCGGCTGGCGTATGCGTTTACGTCGGTCCTAAACTCTCCAATCGATCGCAGCGTCGATGCGATGGATGCAGCCGACCTGACGGTGATGCTCGATCAGGCGCTGGCGGCACTGGTGGAAGCGACGAGCACGCGCGGTGGTGGCGTGTTCCTTATCGAAGACGGTCCAGGTGGTGAGCCCGAGTTTTTGGTGCGCGCAGCCTACGGTGTGTCGACGCACAAGCTGGGAACGCCGCCGCCGGTTCGGGAGTTTATGGGATCGGGACTTGCGCCACCGCCGCCGTCAGCTTCGTCGCTGAATGAAGCGGTGAAAGTGCAAGGACGACGGATCTTGGTGCCGCTCACGTTCCGCAATCAGCCGCTTGGTCTGCTGGTGATGGTGATGACGAGCGATGAGCCGCCCGATGCGTCACTGCTGGAGTTTGTGCGTCAGGCCGCCGCGCAGCTGTCGATTGCGGTGTCCAATGCGCGGGCCTATTCGCGTGTCGGACGTCTGGCGCACGAGCTGGTGCTCAACAACGAAGCGCTGGCGGCGCAGCGCGATCAGATGCAGCAGCAGCGTGACCAGCTGGTTCATCAGCGCAATCAGCTCGAAGAGCAGCGCGATCAGCTGGAACAGCAGTCGTTTCAGCTGCGGATTCAGCGCAATCAGCTTCGTGAGGTGAACCGGCTCAAGTCGGAGTTTTTGGCCAATGTCTCGCACGAGCTGCGGACACCGCTCAATGCCATCATGGGCTACACCGAGCTGATTCGAGACGGAGTCTACGGACTCATTTCCGATGAAGCGGCGGATGCGACCTCTGGCGTGCTGGCGTCGAGCGCGAACCTTCTGCGGCTCATCAACCAGATCCTGGATTTGTCGCGGATCGAAGCGGGCAAGATGGATCTTCACCCGGAGTCGGTGGATCTGTCGCTGCTCGTCTCGGCGGTGATCAAAGAAGCGGAAGCGATGGGTCGCGACCGTCCGTATCGGGTGCAGCTGGATTGTCCTCGGGATCTGCGCGTCGATACCGACCCGGCCAAGCTTCAGCAGATCTTGACCAACCTGGTGGCCAACGCGATCAAGTTTACGTCGCAGGGCTCGGTCACGGTCGAGGTCAAAGCCGAAGAGCCCAACGAGGTGACGATCTCGGTGGTCGATACCGGCATCGGCATTCGTCCCGAGCACCTGGAAATCATCTTCGAGGAGTTTCGCCAGGTAGACGGTAGCTCGACGCGGCGCTTTGGCGGAACGGGGCTGGGTCTGGCGATCGCAAGGCGACTGACTGAAATGCTAGACGGTAAGCTTGAGGTGAAGAGCACCTACGGTGTGGGCTCGACCTTTACACTGCGCATTCCTCGTCAAATTCGGACGCCAAGACCTACGCCGCGTCGTGCCGTCGATATGGATAGCAATCCCAGCATAGACGCTCCACAGCGCTTGCAAGGCGTGAGAGAGTAAGAGCCACGATGTCAGCCGCTGCCAAAATTTCGACCGTCTTGTTGGTGGATGACGACATCCACAACCAGAAGATCTTCGAGACGGTGCTGCGCCACTCGGGATTCGTTGTCCGTCAAGCCAGCAACGGTGAAGAAGCGCTGCGAGAAGCCCGCGCCCATCATCCCGATCTGATCCTGATGGACTTGTCGATCCCTGTCATCGACGGCTGGGAGTGTACGCGGCAGCTCAAAGCGGACGAAGTGACGCGCGACATCATCATCTTGGCTCTGACGGCACATGCGATGCATGGCGACGAAGAGCGTGCGCTGGCTGCGGGTTGTGACGGGTATCTATCGAAGCCGATTTCGCCACGCAAGCTGGTGGAAGAGGTGAAGTCGCGTCTCCTCGGGACGCGTGCGTAAGAGTCTGCGGAGTTCGCTTTGGGGGGGAAGTCGATGATGCGGGTTCGAAACATCTGGCTGCTCAGCGGCGCGGTGCTGCTGGGATGGGTCATGCCGTGGCAAGTGCAAGCGAATGACTCATCGGTCGGTGAGGCGGTGGCCACTGCGGAGCGCGCTCGTTCCGTCGATCGCGGGTCCAAGCTTGGCGAAGGTGCTGAGACGCAAGGTCACGACAAAGCGGCGACCAAGCCTGCGGAGTCAGCGTCCGACAAGCCAGCGGAACACTACATCGACAAGATGTTCGACGGTGGACCGGGAAACGATCGACTGACGAAGATGCACGCGTCGCACGATGATCTGATGGCGGCACTGCGTACCGACGGTCACTTTTCGCAGTTTTTGCACCTGGCTGAGTCGTCGGGCTTTGACAAGACGCTGCATGGTCGCGGTCCGTTTACGGTGTTTGTGCCGACGGACGAAGCGTTTGCGAAGCTCCCGAGTGAGCTGCGCGAGTCGATGCAGAAAGAGCCGTCGCGGATGCGTGGGCTGCTCGCTTATCACGTCATTCGCGGGCTGGTGTCCAAAGACGTGCTCAATCACCTGCGCAACGTCAAGACGATGAGCGGCGCGGTGGTCAACGTCGACTACACGAGCGGAATCCGCATCAATCACGCGCACCTGACGAGCGGTGATCACTACGGCTCAAATGGCATGTTCCACGCGGTGGATGAGCTGTTGTCACTGCCCGAGCGTCCGTCGGCAGCCAAGGCTGATCCGTCGTCCCGCAAGAAGGGTCCGCGCAAGGTCTCTCCGACTTCGTAAGCCCCGAACCAGCGATTGAAAAGCCAGCTCATCCGTCGGCGAAATCGACGGCTTTCGCAGCGGGACGCGCTGACAATGTCGTGCGGGCGGCATCGTACTTTGCGATGAGCCATGCCACGTTGCCTGCGTTTTCCCTCGATCCGCGTCGTGTGATTGTTCTGAGAGCTGGGGCACCGCGTCCGCAGGGTCGCTACGTCCTGTACTTCTGTCAGGTGCAAAAGCGCGCGGAGTGGAACCCTGCGCTTGACTACGCGATTGAGTGGGCGAATCACCTGGGCCTGCCGGTGGTGGTGTACGAAGGCCTGCGACCTGATTATCCGCATGCGAGCTGGCGACATCATCGCTTCATCCTCGACGGCGTTCAGGAGCTGGCGACGCGACTTTCGGCGCGTGGGATTGCGCACTGGTTCTTTCTGCCCGCGCTCGGGGATCGCTTCCCGATGGTGGCGGAGCTGGCAGCGTCTGCCGCGCTGGTGGTGACCGACGACTATCCGACGTTTATCGTGCCTCGGCACAACGCGAAGCTTCAGCAGACGCTCGACTGTCCGCTGTATGCCGTCGATGGCTGCGATGTGGTGCCGCTGCGGGTGTTTGCGCGTTCGTTTCCGTCGGCGGCGGCGCTGCGTCCTCACTTGCACAAGCTGCTACCGGACCTGCTGATTCGCGAGGATCCGTCGCCGGTGCCGCTGCGAGACTCGCTGTCTATGCCGCTGCCGAGCCTGCCGGGTCTGCGCCGAGGCACTGAGCTGCCCAGTGACGCAAGCGAGCTGGACCAACTGGTGGCTGCGACGGGCGTGGATCGATCGGTTCGGCCTGCGCTGGGTGTGCGTGGGGGACGCTCGGCGGGTCTTTCTCGGCTGACGAAGTTTCTGCGCGACGGGCTGCCTCGCTACGGAGACGGACGGAACCTGGCGGATGTCGATGTCACGTCGGGAATGAGCCCGTATCTGCACTACGGCATGCTGTCCGCTGACGAGATCGCGCGTGCGGCAATCTGTGCGCATCCAGCGGGACGAGGGGACTCGTCGGTGGCGGCGTTCATCGAAGAGCTGCTGGTGCGACGACACCTGGCCCACAACTTCTGTCTGTTTACCAAGGAACATCAGACGGTGGCTGCGCTGCCGGCGTGGACGCAAGCCAGCATGCGAGAGCACGAGCAGGACAAGCGCGTGGCGCTCTACGACCTGCAGCAGCTTCTGCACGGACGCACGTCGGACCCGCTGTGGAACGCGATTCAGACCGAGCTACGCGAGCTGGGCGAGCCACACGGCTACATGCGGATGCTGTGGGGCAAGCGCGTCATCGAGTGGTCGCCGAGCTACGAAGAGGCGCTCCAGCGACTGATTTACCTCAACGATCACTACGCGTACGACGGACGCGATCCGAACGGCTACACCAACATGCTGTGGTGCTTTGGGCTGCACGATCGACCCTTTGCTCGGCGTCCGGTGTTTGGGCTGATGCGTCCGATGTCGTCCGACGGTGCAGGCAAGCGGGCGCAAGGGCCGCTGTACATCGATCGGGTGCGACGGACGCTGCTTGGTCAGAGCGCGAGAGGCCGTTCCGAGCAGCTGACGTTTGCCGGACGCTGAGCGAACACGCCACGAATCGACACAAACGCGCGGGCGTCGGGTGACATCGGGCCAAAGCCAGCGCCTCCGCCGAAGTCGAGTGCGGCTTGACGAAGTCCGAGTCGCAGACCGCCGCGTAGCTCGTTGGAGACGACCGGTGTGCCGATGGCGTAGCTGCCGACCGTTTCGATCAAGATCGCGAGGCCGACGCGACGGGTTGGCAGCGCGGTGCTGACGGCGGCTCCCCACCAAAGCGAGTGCTGTAGCGTGGTGTCATAGAGCGAGCGCAGCGGGGCAATCTGCGCGGACAGGTTGACCGACGCAGAGACGGGACCGCGCAAAAACCAGCCAATGAGACGTGGTGCCACCGTTGGTCCCGAGGTTGCAACGAAGTCGCTCTGGCCACCGCCGGGAATCGTAAAGTCGAGCGCGACAGCCAGCGCCCAGAACCAGTCCGTCGGCGTCAGACGAACCTTGGCGCGCAGGCGAATGTCTCCCACCGCGCTCCGCTTGAGCGGTCGCTCGACAGACAGATCACTTCCGCCGGTCGCAGTCAGTCGATCCCCGATCTGCCACAGCGCGACCGGAACTGCGACACCAAGGGCCAGCCGCTGCTTCCACAGACCCAGCTCTCCACCCAGATCGAGCGAGACACGATAAGCAACGGGAGTAGCCAGCAGATCGTCGCTGTAGCGCTGACGCAGGCGCAGGGGATTGGCGACAAACGAAGCGGCGCTGTGAAGCCATAGCTCAGACGGCGCTGCGACTTGGCCTCCTTCGACGGAATAAAAGGCCGAAGGTCCGCTGTGAAACGTCATGCGATCCGCAGCAATTCCGGTGGACTGGGCGTGCGCGGCGGTGGGCGCTCCACTGGCCAGCGCCAGCAGGGCAGCGGGCAGGAATGCACGAAAACCTCGGGACAGAGACGGAAGCGAGCGCAGCACGTCGAAACCATACACGCTTGCTGGCAAACGCCCAAATTCCCGAACCGCAGCAGCTGAGAATCGGAAAGGAATCAGAAAGGAATCGAATAGGAATCGAATGGGAATCGAATAGGAATCGAATGGGAATCGAATGGGAATCGAATGGGAATCGAATGGGAATCGACCGGGCGTGTGCAGCGTGCCTTCTGGGTGAAGACGTCGCTGCGTGAGGGCTTGAAGGGAGTCGGAGAGACGTGCGAAAGGGGCGTGCAGAGACTACGGCTTGACCTCGGTCAGCTCGACGCTGCCGATGCCATAGTAGACACCGTTTACGTCGTTTTTGAGGCCGGTGACATAGCCGCGTACGGTGGTGCCATCCACATACAGCGTGGGAGAGAACGATCCTTCGGAACGGAAGGACGAAAATCCCGCGAGCTGAGGAACCAGCGCCGCGCCGCTCTTGGTGCCCACTTGGAAGGTCTTTCCGTCGGAGCTGACCGCGACTCCGACCGTTCCGGTGGCGAGTGCGTTGCGGATCGACTTGCGATCCTTGGTCGGGATGTCTTTGACGGCGGTGTAGGCCATCGTGTACTGGCCGTTGCGCAGGATGATGCTCGGACCCGCGACGCCACCGGCTTCTTCGGGAACACCAGAGCGACCGGACAGAACGACTTCACCCGGTGGGAAGGACGTACCGCCATCGGGGCTCTTCGAGCGGAGGATCTGGAACTTACATGTGCCGCTGCCGCAGTCGAGTCCGGGGTAGTACATGTAGACGTTCGTTCCGTCGACCAAGATCCACGGATCGGTGGCTCCGTAGGCATCAGGACGCGAGGTATCGGGGGCTCCTGCTGTGAAGTTGGGAGTCCCAATCACAGGCTGGCTGGCGCGCGAAAAGCTCTTCAGATCCGAGCTGGTAGCGCGGCCAATTTGCAGAACGTAGTCCGGCTTGGTGCTGTCTCCGTTGGCTCCGTAGTAGATCGTCCAGCCGTCGGCCTGACGATAGGAAGCAAAGGGAGCCATTACGTCCAGCTTGTCCCAGCTTGTGCTCGTCGGTCCGTCGAACATCAGCGTCCAGGTGGACGACTTGGTTGGGACTGCGGTGTCTTTGTAGTAGGACAAAGACCAGCGCTCTGCGGTGGTAGAGGAGTCGCCTCCCGCGATGAACAGATAGTTCGATCCGTTGGCCGTGACGTAGTGCGGATCGCGCTTCCAGCGACGATCTTTGTCGGCAACGATGCTGGTTTCGGAAGGGAACTCGAACGGGTCCGCGACCTTGGCAGTCCAGGTTGACAGAGACGGATTGATGGTTCCGCCATCGCTGTCCGTAGTGGTTCCGCCATCGACGAGCTGATCGTAAATGGTCGCTTCCGCGCAGCTTGCATACAGACCGAGCGCAACAGGCGCACACAAAGAGACAAGAGCGTACACTAGGTTTGAGCGTGTAGTCATGAAGATCCCCCGCTTTAGTGTATCACGGGGCTGGTTCAGCGAGGGCGATTTCACAATCGAACCCAGTAGTTCGCCAAAGTCCGCTCCCTTCGCGCTGCGGCATTCCTTCCGCGTAGGAATCCATCGCTGTCGCCGAGATCTCCCCTTGTGAAGAGAGCGCGATGCGTGATACGACTTAATAGCTTGGCTCCGTTCCGAACGCGCGCAAGCCCTGAGTAGCACTCAAAAAAAGGCCAAGGTAAGCGCTGTGATTCCTTGTGGGTCCAGCATGCGGCGTCAGACGTCCAGAACAGAAACCACCGACGAGCAAAACATCGTGCCTGACCGTACCAAGAGCCTGTTGGAGATTAAGTTCTACGCAGCGACGGACATTGGACGTCAGCGCGATCACAATGAGGACAACTACCTCGTTGATCCGCGTCTTTCTCTGTTCGTGGTGGCGGACGGAATGGGTGGTCACGCCGCCGGAGAAGTCGCTTCCCAGATCGCTGTTCATGCGGTGTGCAAGACCGTTCGGGACAACGCGGATGTGATCGAAAGACATCGCGATCAAGCAGACTCTGGGACGGCACGCCAAGAGATCTTGGGAGTCCTAGAGCACGCGATCCAGTCCGCTTCCGCAGAGGTGTTTCGGCGCGCGCAGGAAGACTCCGATAAGCGCGGAATGGGAACCACATGTAGCTGTCTGCTGCTGGTTGGGAATCGCGGCTTTATCGCACATGTGGGGGATTCCCGAATCTATCTGCTGCGCCAAAGTCAGGTTCATCAGATCACCGAAGATCACTCTCTGCTCAACGAGCTGGTCCGTCGAGGAAAGCTCAAGCGAGAAGAGATCGAAGGGTCTCCGTACGCGAAGTACAAAAACGCGGTCACGCGCGCGATTGGTGCGTACGAAACGGTGGAAGCAGACACGTTCGATTTTGAAGTTCTGCCAGGTGATCAGTTCCTGCTGTGTTCGGACGGACTACACGCGTATCTCAAAGAGCGTGATGTCAAAGAGATCCTGGGCGGAACCGACATCACAGAGTCTCCCAAGGACTTCATCGCGCTCGCAAACTCAGGCGGTGGACACGACAACATCACGGCGGTGGTGGTGCGGGTCGAATCTTCGGATCCGGGCCAGTCGACAGCGCTCATCAGCGAGCTGGCGAACAAGGTCTCGGTGCTAAAAGGAATGCCGCTGTTTAAGCACCTGACCTACAAAGAGGTCATTCGGGTGCTGAACCTGACGAGCGTGCTGGAAGTCGGTGCGGGAGAGACGATCTTCCGCGAGCGCGAGCCCGGTGAAGAGCTGTTCGTGATCCTGAGCGGACGGGTGCGGGTTCACAAAGACAACGTGGCGCTGACCGTGATTGGCAAAGGCGCGCACTTTGGCGAGATGGCGCTGGTCGATCGTGCGACGCGCTCGGCGTCAACCACGGCAGAGGAACCGACGCGACTGCTGGCGCTGCGTCGTCGCGACTTCTACGAAATCCTGCGCAAGGAATCGCCGCTGGCGGTGAAGCTCTTGTGGTCGTTTGTGCAGGTGCTGACCGAGCGGCTGCGCAAGACCACCGCCGAGCTGTCCGCCGGTCGCGCGGAGCAGCAGGCCAGCAGCTCCTCGATTCCCGGCGAAGACGAGTTCCAGCCGTAAGTCCTGCGACGGACTGGCTGGGCTGCATCGACGCGTCTTTTGGACTTGCTAGCGCAGCACGGTGAGCTGATCCGCTGGGCCGGTGCGCTCGATCTGCAAGCACGAGGGCGCGCCACCGATGGTCCAGCGCGACATGCCCACGTCAATGAGCGCGATCTTGCCGCCCGCTCGCAGGGAGATGCCTTTGTCCTGAATCGTATGACCCATTACGATTCGCTGCGCACCTTGGGCCTCGGCCAGCTCTTTGAGGTACGCCTGCGTCACCTGATCTTGAAGTGACTCCGCGAGGCCGCGAAACCACAGCGGACCTTCGGGATCGCTGCCCACGCCAAAGCTGCCGGGTGAGGGACGCTGAAGCTCGCTGCGCACCGCTTGGTTTAAGTCACTGAGCTTGCGTCGAACGTAGCGAGGGCTCAAGCCTCCGTGCATAAACAGCGTGTCGTTCACTTTGACGATCGCGTTGTGCGACATCAGCCAGCGACCGTACTTGCTCTGTGGACTGAATGCGGCGCGGTACTTTTCGACGCTGCAAGCGGGCTCGCGACCGACCGGCGTGATGCGTGGACCGTCGCCAAACGCAGCGAGTTCTCCGTCGGAGACATAGCGCAAATCACCCGCGATCGTCATGTATTCATGGTTGCCGATGAGCGCGTGAACCTTGCCCGCCGCTTTGCTCGCTTGGTCTTCCAGCTGGATCAGTAGATCCATCACCTTTTTGGAATCGGGCCCACGATCGAGCACATCGCCGGTCTGCACCAGGTGCGTCTTGCCCGCGATCCAGCTGCCTTTGTCGTCGATGATTCGGCACAGCTTGAGCGTTGCGACAAAGCGATCGTAGTCGCCATGGACATCACCGATGGCAACGATGCGCTGGACGCCCGAAAAGCTGTCCGACGGGATGTCTTTGGGCTTCGCGATGTCGGCCTGCGCTGTTTTCGTCGCCCACGGGCCAAGACCAACGATCAGCGCACCGATCAAGGTCAGCGTGTGGATGGTGTGAAGGGATCGCGCGTGACGAGAGAAAGAGAAGGGAAACAAGGCCATGTTCGCTCTGGATGAAGGTTAGAAGCCCCAGCCGAGGGCTACGATGGTGGCCATGACGATACCGACGCCAGCGAGGACCATGTCAATCGCGACCGTGCCGAGCAGCCGATGACGCGCTTCGCTCAGCAGATCTCCGACGACGAGGATCGCACCTTTGCGCAGCCGCATCGTCTCACCGCCTCGGAAGGCTGGATCTTTTTGGTGTTCGACATCGCCTTGGATCGCAGCGCGCAGACCTTCGACGGCCATGGCATCACCGGCTTTGGCCGCACCGTGGAGCCCGATCGACAGCACTTCGCCTTCTTCGACGAAGACCGTGACGCGACGCTCACCGGAACGAATCGTCAGCGAGCCTTTGTCCGTTTCTTCCATCACACCTTCGAGCACGGGCTTGCCGCGCAGTCGTCGAACCTGCTCGTAGCTGCGATACGCGCCAAGTCCAAGCGGTGCCATCGCCAGCAGTCCCAGGATGAGCAGCACGGGATGACTCGGCGCCGCTTCTCGACGATGAACCGCACTGACCACGCGCTCGGGCTCAACCCAAGTCAGCGGTGCGACGCGATCCAGCGCTGCGGGCCGATTGTCCGGTCCCAGTCCCGGCAGGCTCTGTCCCGACGCGGTCAGCTTCAGCGCGCCGTGTCCTGGGCAGTGCGCCACCGCCTGAAGCACATCCGGCCCTTCTTCGAGCCACAGCCGACAGTCGAGCCAGTCTTTGGGCAGCGACAAGCTGGCGTAGCGCAAGATCTTGCCCTCAATGCTCGTGTCGACGACCATCAGCCGACCATGGGCCTTGTCGGGACCGATCTTCCACGGCAAGGTGCCTTGCAGCCACGCCACGGTCGCAAACATCCCCTTCTGCCCGCCGGTCATCGCCGACAGATAGACCTGAGGCTTGCGCAGATCGTAGAGCCGCACACAAAACGCCAGTGCCAGCCATAGAAAGGCGAAGCCAAACGCCATCCGACGCATTGAGGGTTCCTCCTTAGCTCTTTCGTGAGATGCCAAGGCCTTCGTGGGGGCTTCCCAGCGCGACCTTTTCTACTATGCTGCCGCCAATCGAGGCTCCATGCTACAGCGCTCCGAACACTCCTTATCTCGCCATCGTCGTACCGCTCGGGAAGAGCTGTCAAACGTGGCATTTTCTCAGGCTCCCGTTCGCTCAGGCGACTGGCTTTGGTTGTGTCGGCAAGGCGCCGAGCACGATGTGTGCGAAGAACTCGCGCTCTACCGTGTCCAAGGTGAAGCGATTCAGCCCGCGCTGGTTCGCTCGTCGACGCAGCCCAAACAAGAGGTCCTGCTTACCTTCGTTCGCCAAGGAATTCCCGTCGCGACGGTGCTTCCGCCAGAGCCACGAGCGATCGCTCAGGCTGCGCTGTCGCGGATCAAGCGTCCGGTCGTGGTTCACGTCTTTGCGCCTGACTCCGACGCGGGCAACACGCTGTCGGCCCGTGCCGAAGCGCTCAAGTCCGCGCTGGTTGAAGTGCTGCGTGGCGCTGGGGTAGATATTCTGTCCGACGGAGAAGCTGCCGTTCAAGCTGGTGGTCAGATCGTTCAAGCCTGCTTTCTATCGAGCGATCAGGTTGCGGTCGGTGTGATTCCAGCGATCAAAGCGCAGAGCCTGTTTCCCGGCGGTCGGCAGCGGTTTCGCAAGCCCAAGGATGCTCCGTCGCGATCGGCTCGCAAGCTGGAAGAAGCGCTGGCCTGGTGTGGTCATACGCCCGCGCCGGGGGAAGTCTGCGTCGATCTCGGTGCTGCGCCAGGCGGCTGGAGCCAAGTGCTGGTCGACCGTCGCTGTCACGTTGTGGCGATCGATCCAGGTCGGCTGGCTCCAGAGATCGCTCGTCGGGTCGAACACCTGCGGATGAACGCGTTTTCGTTCGCGCCGGAGATTCCCGCCGACTGGGCGGTCTGCGATATGGCGTATCGACCGCTGGAGGTCGCGGCGCTGCTCGCTCGCTGGGGTCGTCATCGCTGGGCGCAGTTTTTGATCGCCAACTTCAAGCTGCCGATGAAAAAGCGCGTCGAGATGGTCGGTCGCATTCGCGAGATCCTGGCCACCGGCGGCTGGACCGGCATCAAGATGCGTCAGCTCTATCACGATCGCGAAGAGGTCACGGTCTTTGCCTGGCGTGGCTTCGGAAAAGATACGCGGGTGCCAGTTCGAGCCAGCAAGGATTCGAGCGCTGCACCAAGTGCGCCAGCAACGGAAAGCGATGCCAAGCGATCGGGCGATCGACGCGGAGGATTTGAGCCCGCCAAGCCCGTTGCCCGACGAGCGAGCGACGGACCCGCGAAGCCGACGAGCAAGCGAGGAAGCAGTGGACCCGCGAAGCCGACGAGCAAGCGAGGAAGCGGAGGATTTGAGCCCGCCAAGCCCGTTGCCCGACGAGCGAGCGACGGGCCATCGAAGCCGACGAGCAAGCGAGGAAGCAGTGGACCCGCGAAGCCGACGAGCAAGCGAGGAAGCAGTGGACCCGCGAAGCCGACGGCTAAGCGAGCGAGCGAGGGTTCTGCCAAGCCGGTACGTCGTAGCTCGTCAGGAAGTGCTGGCTCGTCGCGCAGCAGTGGTCCCAGCGATCGCTCGGACGTGCGCGGCGGTCGCGGAGGAGGTAAACCCAAAGGCCATGTCCGTCGCTCCTAACTCTGTCATGGATGGATCTACCTTGCCTTCCGTCGGTTCCTCTTCGGCGGGATCGACCCTTTCGACTGCGCTGGCTGACAAGCTGGCGCTGCTTCGTCGCGTCATTTCTGGTTACGGTCCGTCGCTGGTTGCCTTTTCGGGCGGTGTCGATTCGGCGCTGGTCCTGAAGGTTGCTGCCGACGAGCTGGCTGATGCTGCCGTCGCATTTACCGCCGTGTCTGAGACCATGGCGGAGCGTGAGATCGAGTCAGCAGCGGCGATCGCTCGTCAGCTTCATGTTCGCTATGAGCCGGTGCGCTCGAATGAGCTGTCTCGGCCCGGCTTTGCCCAAAACCCGAGCAATCGCTGCTATCACTGCAAGTCCGAGCTGTTCGATCTGGCGGAGCCGACGCGAGAGCGACTCGGGCTGCGACACATTCTGCTCGGGACGAACCTGGATGACCTGGGCGATCACCGACCGGGACTGATTGCGGCCAAAGAGCGTGGAGCCAAGCAGCCTCTCGTCGAAGCGGGCCTGAGCAAAGCGGACGTGCGAGAGCTGGCGCGACACCTGGGCTTGCCGGTGTGGAACAAGCCGCAGCTGGCGTGTCTGTCGTCGCGGTTTCCGTATGGAACGACGCTGACCGAAGAGCGCTTGCGGATGGTCGATCGGTTCGAGCAGGCGCTGTACGATCTGGGCTTTGCGCAGCTTCGCGTTCGATTTCATGAGCTTCCGTCGCTGCCTGGTGATCCGAATGCGCAAAAACCGGCGATGGCGCGCGTCGAGCTGATGCCCGAGCTGCTGCCGGAAGCGGTGCGTCTGTCCAAGCAGATCGTCGAAGCGGGCAAGCAAGCCGGGTTTTTGTATGTGACGGTTGATCTCGAAGGATTTCGCTCGGGATCGGCCAACTTGGTGCTCAAGCGCTTGCCGGTGCTCGGGAAGATTCCGCCGAGTGCGAGTCCGCCGGTTTCCGCGCCGAGTGCTGCACCGCTGTTGTCGAATGTCCCGTCGGCGACAAAGGTGCCGCGTCCGCGCAAGACCGTCGTGGCGGCGCTCATCGATCGTTTGTCCGACGGAGCGATCCTGCTGAGCCTGCGCGGACCGAACCAGTCGATGCCCGGTCTGTGGGAGCTTCCCGGCGGCAAGATCGAGCCGGGTGAGTCTCCCGAAGCGGCGCTCATTCGCGAGGTCCGCGAGGAGCTGGACGTTGAGGTGCGCGTTCGCTCGATCTACGACGTCGTGTCGTTTGCCTATCCCGACTTCGATCTGCTGATGCTGGTGTATCGCTGTGAGCTTCTCGGGGAGCCGTCGGCCAAAGAGGTCGCGCAGGTGTGCTTTGTGCCCAGATCAGAGCTGCTGCGTCGTCCGGTGCTGCCGGCGGACATTCCGCTTTTGGAAAAGCTGTCGCAGCACGGGCTGAGCTAGCAGATGCGGAGGCGATCGCAGCGCGGGCCCCTTGCCTGGCTGCTTGTGGCGGGGCTGTGTGGCTGTCACGCAGAGCATGTGGTGGGATCGCTCGGGCTCGGGGACGTTCGCCAGTATCCGCAGCCAGAGCTAGCGACGATCGCCGTCGGAGACTTCAACGCAGACACCCACATCGATGTGGTCAGTCAGGCGCGCGACGGTCGAACGCTCTGCCTGTTTTTGGGAAACGGAGACGGCTCGCTACAGTCGCCTCGCTGTCAGACGCTGGCATCGTCGGTGCCGCTGTGGACGGTGCAAACGCAGGGCGCGGGACCGCCCAAGCTTGTGCGCGCTGCGTCGGACTTGGTTCGCTTTTCGCTGGCGAGCGACGGAACCTGGACGATGACGGATCAGACGGCGCTGACCGCTCCGGCGCAGGCGCTGCTGTCGGCGGATGTCGATGAAGATGGTCTAGACGATGTGCTCGTCGGGGAAGCTGCGTCGATCGAGGTCTTTCAGGCTGCCGATACGAGCCTGCGAAGAGCCGGTCGCTACGTGATTCCCTCGTCGCCGCTTCAGCTCTTGCATGACGATCTAAACGGCGATCATCGACCGGAGCTGGCGGTGCTGCTGTCCGATCGGCTGCTCGTGTGGGGACAGACAGGTCAAGCGGTGTGGTCGGGCTGTGGGGCAGGGCCTCAGTTTACGCATCCGCTGGGCCCTTGGCTGGTTTCGGGCTGGAAGGGCTTGCTGCCTGGCCTGCTGGTGTTTGATGGCTCCTTGGGGCTTCTGCGCGTGATTCGGGCCATTCCTGGGGCGGGCTTCACGTTCGCTTGTGGAGAAGTCGCGCTCTTGCCCGCTGTATCTGCGGACACCGCGACGCAAGTGACGGGTGTGACGTCCGATCTCGATGGCGATGGACTTGCGGAGCTGCTGGTGGTTGCGTCCGACGGTGTGCTCCGCGTGATGCAAGGCAGCGATGGGTTTTTGGCGCCACGGACCGAGCGAGCGCTCGGCACAGCGGTGTCGTCGCTACAAGTCGCTGACCTGGATCATGACGATCGGCCTGAGGTGATTGCGGTGTCGGCCCGTCACGATGCGCTGCTGGTGGTTCCGAACTTGTTTCGACGCTAACGGGGACGGGTGGGGGAGTCAGCGCCGCTGGAAGGAGTCCGCGACGCGACAAACAGGCGGTTTAGTGCAGGATCAGGCCGAACTGACCGACGGCCCACATGTCACCGGGACGGCTGCTCCAGATGCCGGACAGGGTCTTCTTCGTCGGCGACAGGACCTTGCTCCACGACGTGCCGCCGCTCCAGTGCAGGATGACGCCGCCCGAGCCCACGGCCCACACGTCAAACGGACCGTTGCCGAAGATCGAGTTGATGTCTTCCGACGTACCACTTGGCGACGCAGCCCAGGCCTTGCCGTTGTAGTACAGGATGAGACCCTTCTGACCGCCCGCCCACAGCGAGTCCGGGCGCGAGCCGAACATGGTGTGGATGGTGCGCGGCGGCTGCGGAACGTCGTAGGTGACCTTGGCCCACGCCGAGCCGTTGTAGCGAACGATCGTGCTCTGATCGCCACCTGCCCAGATGTCTTTGCGATCGAATCCGAACACCGAGTGCAGGTTCGTATCGACGGTGGTGGCCAGCGAAGTCCAGGACTTGCCGTCGTAGTGCAGCGAGGTTCCTTTTTCGCCCACCGCCCAGATGTCCTGTGCGTCGAGAGCGAACATCGCATTGAGGTTGCCCGCGACACCGCTTTGGACGGGTTCCCACGCCGTGCCGGTATAGTGCAGCAGCGTGCCTTTGTCGCCGCAGACCCACAGGTTCGACGGACCGCTGCCCGAGACGCCGTGCAGATCGCTGGTGGTGCCGCTCGGGACGGTGTTCCAGAGCTTGCCGTCCCAGTGGACGATGGTTCCGGCCTTGCCGACGCCCCAGACATCGTTTTGGCTGCTTCCGAAGACGTGATCGAGGCTCTGCGTGATGCTCGTGACGGGAACAACCGACCACGTCTTGCCGCTGAAGTGACGGATGACGCCCTTGAAGCCGACGGTCCAGACATCGTTGGGACCGCTGCCGAAGACGCTCTTGAATGTTTCCGTCGTGCCGCTGATCGACTCAGCCCACTGCGTGCCGTTAAAGTGCAGGATCGCGCCGCTGTCGCCGATGACCCAAATGTCGTGCGGGCTCGATCCCCAGATGGCGTTCAGCCACGGGACGCGCGGAATGCGCTCTTGCAGCCAGGCCGAACCGTTCCAGTGATGGACGGTTCCTTCGGGACCGGGACGACCACCGACGGCCCAGATGTCCTTGGCCGAGTGTCCCCACAGGGAGTTCAGACGGGCTTCGACGTGACCGTAGGTTGCCCACTTGGTTCCGTCCCAGCGCAGGATGATACCGTCTGAAGCATCCGAGCCACCGACGGCCCAGATGTCGTTGGCGGCGCTGCCCCAGATGCCGCGAAGCTCGGTGTCCATGCCGCTCGGCGTCGGGCTCCAGTCGTTGCCATTCCAGTGCAGGATGACGCCGTTTTCACCGACGGCCCACGCATTGTCCTTGGCAAGACCCCAGACCTTCTTGAGTCCTTCGCGGGCACCAGACGGAACTTCGTTCCACTTGTTTCCGTCGAAGTGGATGATGACGCCTTCTTTGCCAACCACCCACACGTCTTCGGCAGAGCTGCCCCAGATCGCGTTCAAGTACGTCTTGCTGGCGTTCGCCGGAAGCTCAGCGGCGGACCATGCCGTGCCGTTCCAGCGCAGCAGCGTGCCGTTTTTGCCGACTGCCCACAGGCTCGACGGACCCGTGCCCCACATGTCTTGCAGCACCTGCGTGGTACCGCTCGGGACATCCGCCCAGAAGCGACCGGGCGTCTCGGGACCCTTGACGACGGGCTTGACGTCCGCTGGATCGGTCGGCTTATCGACCGGCGGCGAACCAGTCAGCTTGACGGCGAGCGCTCCACCGGCGGCGACCACAAGGCCGATGACCCCGATGAGCGCGAACTTTTGCCACTTGGGACTCTGTGCGGGCGCTGGGTTCTGCATGGCGTTTTGAGAGTTACCTGCTGGGTCTTGAGCTGGATCAGACGCTCCACCGGCCTGCGACTGAACACCAAGTCCAGCCAAAGAGCGCCTGAGCGATGTTCCGGCCAGGTTCGCGGTGCCGCCCGACTGGAGCGGACCTTGGGCACCTGCGCCGGTCTGACGAAGACCGATCTGCGACGTGCGAATGCCAGGCGGACGCTGCGTGGTGCGCATCGGGCCGCTCGGCATGCCAGGTCCACCAGAAGAAGGAACTGGCTGGCCCGGAAGGCTCATCTCGGTGTTGATCCCGAGGATGCGACGAAGCTCTCGGGTGACGTTCGCGATCGACGGACGATCGGCGGGCACCTTCGACAGCATCTGATGAATCAGATCGTTTACTTCGGGCGGCACATTCGGTGCCAGCTCATTGAGAGGACGCGGCGTCGCCAGGATGTGCAGCGCCATGACCTCGCTGCCGGAGTTTGCGATAAACGGCGGCTGCCCCGACAGCATCTCGTACATGATGACCGCGAGCGAGTAGACGTCCGCCTTGTCCTCGACTTCGCTTGCGCCCTTCCACTGCTCGGGCGCCATGTAGAGCGGCGTGCCCATCGGAACGCCGACTTGCGTCTTCGCCAGCGACGGACCCATGCCCTGGGACTCGGCCATTTTGGCGATGCCGAAGTCGAGGATCTTGATCTGCTCGCGGCTCGCGTCGCCCTGATCCTGGACAATCATGATGTTGTCCGGCTTGAGGTCGCGATGGATCACGCCCTTCGAGTGAGCGGCGGTGAGCGCTTCCGCAACTTGCAGGATCAGGGACAGCGCCGGTCCTGGCTCCATCCGGCCACCCATGCGCTGAAGCCGCTGCGTCAACGAATCACCGTCGAGGTAATCCATGACGATGTAGGCGCTGCCGTCGGGCAAACGGTCAAACTCGAAGATGTTGACGATGCCCGGATGCTGCACGATGTTGGCGGCGCGTGCCTCGTTGAGGAAGCGCGTTGCCATCTCGGGATTCCGAGAGAAGTCGGCGTGAAGCACCTTGATGGCGGCTCGACGATTGATGAGCTCGTGGATGGCTTCGAAGACGACGCCCATTCCACCTTCGCCAAGCTTGCGCACTATCCGGTAATTTCCGATTCGCTGGTCGGCCATGAAACGACCTTGTGGCTGTTCTCTTGAGGCAAGGCCGCGTTTCCATCCCACCACAATCGGTGAGCTTGTCGCTAAGCAGCCTTGAGTAACCAGTGTCTACGATCTGCTATTTTACCGCAAAAGAAAACTGGTTTTAAATACTGGCAGATATGTACCAAATGTGTGCCATCTCGTCGGACAATTCAATAGCGTTTTCATAGAGATCCCATGGTCATACATTGTCACCCAGTCTGTGCCCCGGTGTGTGCCGACTTGAAAGCTATAATACCGTCGAAGATGTCGATTTTTTGACCGATTTATTGAGATCCGAAAAAGCGCCAATTTCACAGTGTCAATGTCGGATAAAGAATGTCGTGTATTTTGATTGTGCTGTGATTTGTGTGTATGTGCGAAGGGCTCCTGATTTGTATCGCGCTAGGGGCGCAGCTTCTACATCGTCATACGCCTGAATACATGTGCGTATGATTGATGAATCCGCGAAATGATGAATCCGCTGAGGTTATACTGTGGGCCATGTCTGTATCCTCTAATGATCAGAATGATCAGAATGATCTAGGCACGGGGCCCGCTGCTGCGACGTCAGTTGCTGACGTCAGTGCGACCGATGGACTGGCTGCTGTCGACGGTGTTCCAGCTGCTGATGAAGAAGAGGCGGTCGAGCCGAGCGAAGAGCGTCCGATGCTGCGTCCGCTCGAAGCGTTTCCGGTGGACGGACCGGGCGGTCAAAAGCTGCTCGCGCTGTACGATCCGTCGGGAATGGCGCCTGCTCCGGTGACGCTGCCGCCGCTGGGGGCTGCCGTCATCGAGCTATGCGATGGAACGCGGACGCGCGCCGAGATCGTCGCCGAGTTTACCGCGCGCTATCGTCGAGCACTGACGGCGGATGCGCTGGAGTCGCTGCTCAAGAAGCTCGACGATGCGCTGCTGCTGGATTCGACCAACTTCCGTCTGCACTGCGCCAAGGTGTTCGCGGACTTTGCCAAAAATCCCGAGCGTGCGCCCCGTGGTGCGGGCATTCACTATCCGCTCAGCGTCGAAGAGCTTTCGCAGTCGCTGCACACTGCGTTTTCGCCGCCCAACGGTCCGGGTCTTACCGAAGCCAAGAGCGAGGCACGGACGCCGCGCGCGATCCTGCTGCCGAGCGTCGAGCTGAAGAGCGGTGGTCCTGCCTATGCGTGGGCGCTCAAGCCGCTGCTCGAAGCGACAGAGTTTCCGACGCTGATCGTGCTGTTTGGCTGCGATCACAGTGCCGCCGATCCGACGCTGACGTTTACCAAAAAGCACTATCAGACGCCGCTTGGCGGACTCCAGACCGACGAAGCGCTGGTCGATCAGGTGATCGCGGATGCGACGGCGGTTGGCTCCGAGCTGGGTGAGCTGGTGGTGCGCGACGAGTTTCACCATCGCAACGAGCACTCGCTGGAGCTGGCGGTGCTGTGGCTGCGCTTCATCCTCGATGAGCGCAAGCGACGCGGACTTCACGACATCGAGCCGAAGGTGGTTCCGATCCTGAGCGGCTCGCTGCATGAGTTTGCGGCGATCGCTCCGCAGCGCGAACACGAAGTATCTGGACCGAGGCTGCTCGACGATGTGATTGCCCTTTTGCAAAACCGAGTGGGACAGCGTCAGTCAGACGGTGCGCGCGTGCTGTGGCTGGGTCTTGCCGATCTGGCGCATGTGGGACCACGGTTCGGCGATCCGCAAGCGATCACCGACGAAGATCGAGACTCACTCGAGCGTCGCGATCGTCAGACGCTCAAGCCGGTGCTGATGGGCGACGCGCAGACGTTTTTGGCCGAGATCAAGCGCGAGCGCGATCGTCGTCACGTCGTCGGACTTGGGACAATCTACTCGCTGCTTCAGGCTGCTCGTCCGACGGGCGGTGTCCTGCGCTGCTATGCCCAGTGCGCGGTGTCGCCAAATTCGTTCGTCTCGACGGTCAGCGTGGTCTTTCCGTAAGCACTTCCGTCGCTACTCTTCTTTTAGCTTCCGCAAGAGCGTATTTCGTCCGATGCCGAGCGCGCGCGCCGCTTCCGATCGATTGCCCGCAAAGCGATCGAGTGTGTGACGGATGTAGCGCTGCTCCACGTCGGCCAGCGACAGACCATCTGGCAGCTGTAGCCCCGACGAGCTTGCGCCGATCGCCTTTCCATCCACTGACTTTCCGTCGGATTGAAGGAGCTTGATCGAGCCATTCAGCGACGATGGAAGCGGCAAATCCGACGACGTGATGTCCGAGCCCGGACACAGCGCCACCGCGCTCTCGATGCAGTGCTCCAGCTCGCGAATGTTGCCCGGCCACAGGTGTGATCGCAGCCGCAGGAGCGCATCCGTCGACAGCCCGCGAATCAGCTTGTTGTGTTTCTGCGCGTACAGCTTCACAAAGTGCTGTCCGAGCCGCTCAATGTCATCGCCACCACGCTCGCGCAGCGACGGCATCGCCAGCTCAATCACCTTCAAGCGATAGTACAGATCGGCGCGAAACTGTCCCGAATCCACCCACGCTTCGAGCGGGCGATTGGTGGCCGCGACGATCCGAACATCCACCGACAGCGTCTTTCGTCCGCCGACACGCTCGAACTCGCGATCTTGCAGCAGGCGCAGCAGCTTTCCTTGCAGGCTGCCTTTTAGATCGCCAATTTCGTCGAGAAACAGCGTTCCACCATCGGCCAGCTCGGCTTTTCCGAGCACGCGCTGCTCCGCCCCGGTAAACGCACCGCGCTCGTGACCGAACAGCTCGGACTCCATCAGTCCTTCGGGAATCGATGTGCAGTCGATCTTCACAAACGGTCCGCGTGCGCGCTGCGAGTTGAAGTGGATCGCTCGTGCCGCCAGCTCTTTGCCAGTGCCCGACTCGCCGCGAATCAGCACCGTCGCTGTGGTTGCTGCTGCTCGTCCGATGATTTCATAGACGCGCTGCATCACCGTCGACGTTCCGATGATGCGGTGATAGCGCTCCGGGGTCTTCATCGTGACCCGCTCGGGAAGCTGGGTCTGGTTGAGCGCCGTCGCTACCTCGTCAGCCAGCTCACACAGCAGATCGCGATCGTCTTCATCGAAGCTGCCGCGCTGCTTGTTGAGCACCTCGATGACGCCCAGCAGCTCTTTTCCCGACTTCGAGTCGTCCCCGAGCACCGGAACCGCCAGCACCGTCACCGTTTTATAGCCCGTCAGCCGATCGATGCTCGCCGCAAAGCGCGGATGATCGTCGGCGTGCGACTGAATCACTGGACGCTGCGTCTGCGCCACCAGCCCGGCAATGCCTTGACCGCTGCGAAGACGAATTTCAGGTAGCTCCGGCAGATGCGCTGCTTTGGACACCAGCTCACCGCTCTGCTTGTCGATGAGAAACAGCGTCGCCCGATCGGCATCCATCGCCTGCGCCAGCAGATCAACCACCCGTCGCAGCAGCGTATCCAGATCCACTTCGGTGCGAATCAGCTCCAGCAGCGCGAGCAGCACCGAGCGACGATCGACACCACCTGACATGCGGTCTGATTCCGACTGATGAGCGAGCCGAGACTGCTTGGGCATCGCCACAAACGGTATCAAAAACCCATTCATGCGGCGACCGCCACTCGAGCACCACTCGACATCGCGCTGGCGATCGCAAGGCTCTGTCCTTCCCGACACGCGAACGTTCCCGGGCGGATTTTCTGGGCACTGGCTTCGATCGCAGCGACGTGATCATCGCTGTGGCTGGGATCGTGATGAAACAGCGCCAAGCGTCCGACTCCGGCTGCGTTGGCGACGCGAATTCCTTCCGAAAAGGTGCTGTGACCCCAGCCAGTTCGCGGAACCCCACCCACTTCGCCCGAATATTCCGCGTCATCGTACTGTGCGTCGTAGATCAGCAGATCCGCGCCGCTCGCCAGCCGAACCAGCTTCGGATCGGGCACGCTGTAGTGCTCGGTGTCCGTCGCATACACCAGCGATCGCCCTTGATAGTCGATGCGATACGCCAGCACGCCACCGGGATGATTCAGTCGTGCGCAGGTGATGCTCAGATCGTCGCTCAGATCGACGCGCATGCCTTCACACAGCTCGCGGAACAGAAGCTTCGACGGAACATCGTCGAGCCTCACCGGAAAGCCTGGCTCACCCATCTGCGTTCGCAGCGCGCGCTCGACACCTTTGGGTCCAAAAAAGCGCAGCGTGCTCGACGGAGAATACAGCGGCGCAAAGAACGGCAGCCCTTGCAGGTGATCCCAGTGCAGATGGCTATACAGCACCGTCAGATCCGCGACGGGAAGCTGGCCGGTACGCAGCTCTTTTGTCAGCTTCTGTCCAAACAGCCGCATTCCCGTGCCGGTATCGAGCACGATTCGCTTTTGACCACAGACCACCTCGACGCACGACGTATTGCCGCCCACTTGCGCGGTATCTGGACCCGGCGTTGCGATCGAACCACGAACACCCCAAAACGTGACGGAGAACATGATCCACAGTCCTTGTCGAAGGTTGACACGCGGCTTCAATGCAGTCGGCGTGCCAAGGACGCGCGAGCGCACCATCCGATCGACCCGTTTGGTCTGCGTTTCCGCCGGAAGATTGCGGATTCTGGGCTCGTCACGCTGCGGACGTAGCGGCAAAAGACGCGCTCTTCATGCATCAAGCTGGATCACCCACGCTGTGCCAGGATGCTGAAACTGCGCCAAAATGGATCAGTTCCTCGCTGGTTGGCCGAGCACTCTTGACAGATCGCGATGGAGCGGGCTTGCTTGGCGGCATGCGTCCGACGATTGCTCGTGCTTTTGCCTTTGCTGCGCTGACCGCGCTTTGTGTGGCCTGCAACAAGCCTGCGGCTCCGGCCTCCGCTGCGAGCGAGCCCGCCAAGCCCGCGATCCCAACGATTGCTGCTGCGCCTGCTCCGGCTGCGGATCCGACGCCGGCTGCTGCGCCCGGCAAGTTCGGTGAGCCACTGTCTGCCGTCGCTGCGATTGCCGCTCAAGACGTGATCGCTGATCCGCTTAAGTACAACGACAAAGACATCAAAGTGACCGGCAAGGTGTCCGGCGTCTGTCAGAAAAAGGGCTGCTGGATGACCTTGAGCACCGGCGATCCCCAGGGTCAGTCGGTACGGATTTCGTTCAAGGACTACGGCTTCTTCGTCCCCAAAGACTGCATGGGCAAGACGGCCACCGTCGAAGGCCACTTTGCTGCCAAGACGATCTCCGCTGCTGAAGCGCAGCACTACGCCCAAGATGCAGTCAAGGAAGGCGAGACGGCTCGCAAGGTGACTGCGCCTCAGCACACGCTGGCCTTGGTCGCCACGGGCGTCGAGATCCTCTAAGCGCTTCGTCCAAGCGCTTCGTCCTGTTCTGATGGCGGTTTCCCGCATCGGCATCGACTTGGGCCCGACCTGTGCGCGTGCGGCGTGGGTCGATGGCGATCAGTGCATCCTGTTGGAGACGCTGACCGGTCATCGCTTCATTCCCTCGGTGGTTGGGCTCGATCGCGAAGGCGCACTGCACGTTGGCGATAGTGCGCGACGCCAGCTTCTGCTGTGGCCAGAGCGATCTGCGTCGAATCTTCGACGACATCTTGGTACTTCTCAGCGCCTTGAGCTGGATCGGAAGCGCTTTTCTGCGACGGAGCTGTGTGCGGTGGTGCTGAGCCAGCTCAAAGAGCTTTCCGAGGAGCGGCTCGGTCATTCCGTGCAAGCAGCGACGATCGCAGTGCCTTGTCATTTCGCGCCAGAGCAGCACCAAGCGATGATCGATGCGGCGCGACTGGCGGGCTTTCGTGGCGCACAGACGGTGCTGGAGCCGCTGGCGATCGCGCGCGCTTATGGACTGAAACCAAGCGAGCTGCCCGACGACAAAGCGATCCTGATCTGCGACATTGGCGCGTTTCACATTGAGGTCACGCTGCTTTCGCAAAAGAGCGGTCGCTTTGCAGTGCTATCGACGGCGCAGTGTCCAACCGGCAGCGATCTGATTGATGAGCGGCTGGCCGATCACCTCGGTCGCGCATTTCAGAGCGAGCATGGTCTGTCGGTCTGGCCGCATCGAAAGACGCTGGCTCGGCTTCGACTCGCGGCAGAGTGGGCCAAGTGTCAGCTCAGCGAGCGCGAGCCCGTCACGGTTCGGCTGCCGGGACTGATTACTCTCGTCGATACGCCCGTTGACTTGGTGGCTGAGCTGACGAGCGAACAGCTTGCACTGCTCGTCGAAGATGAGCTTCGCAAGTCGCTGGAGGTGATCGAGATCGCGCTGCGCTCAGCACGGATCAAGTCCTCGCAGCTTCATGCGGTGCTGCTCTCAGGTGGTGGCGCACGTCTGCCGCTTCTCGCCGACCTTGTGGCGTCGTGTGCGGTGCTGCGACCTGTGACCATGGCTGCGCCCGAAGAGATGATCGCGCGCGGGGCGGCGCTGCTGTCGACGCAGAGCTGATCTATTCGTCGGGATCGTGCTCTGGACTGTCGCTGGGACTGGCTGCCCCAGACGATACGAGCGACGGAAAACCGTGGTTTGCGACCGCTCCTTCGCTTGGGCTCATTTCCTCTTCCGGCTCGTGTTCCGGGGATTCCGCTTCCGACGCTTTGCTTGCACCAACGCGAAAAGACATTGAGGAGGCCTCCGCTCTCTCGCCGAGAGTTTAGGCCAGCGGCTTAGCACCGCTGCGTCTGTGTGGTCAAGCTGCGTTCAAGAAAGCGCTGCGACGGACTGCGGAATCGCTGCCTTCGTCCTGTCGCTGGACGCTATCGTTTGCGCTTGTCCGACGTGGGCTTGCTCCGAGGCTGCGACAGCTTGATCATGCCTTGCTTGACCGCTTGCTCGACGGCATCTTTGACCGCTTCTTCGAGCACTTCGCGCTCTTGACCCGGTGTCACACGCTCGCCGATCTCGATCTGAATCGTTGACTCACCGTCGCCACCGACGGCAAGCAGTCCTTCTGGATACGTCGTTCCCACCACCGACAGCTTCACGTTCTGTTCCAGCAGCCGAAAGCGCTTTCCCGCCGCCGGTGGCTTGACTCCGCGATCGAGCCGCAGCACCCGCACCGCAAACTCAAATGAGCGCAGCCCTTTGCGCTTGCACTCGGCCTTCACCGCGTCGGTATCCGCGATCGGACTTTCCAGCTCGAGCGTCACATCGGGCTGTTTCCGCAGCGACTCGACGAGCACGCTCTTTACCATGTCACCGATCGGAGGCTTGCTTGCTTTGGTCGCTGCGTCCGAACTCGCCGAGCCGCCGTCCGGTATCCCGTCCGCCGCAGGCGCTGTCGTAGCCGTTGTAGAAGCCGCTGCAGAGAGATTTTTTGCAGCCTGTGCGTCGACACCGGGTGCAAGTTCGGTATCGCGAATTTTTATAAAGTACTTTGGCGCGGCGTGTGCATCTCCGCTGGTTCCACCGCACAACACGGCAGCGGACAGGATCGCAGCGGCCAGCGTGCGGGGAAAGTGGGTCGCAATTGCCGAACCAATGCCCGGCAATAGGTGGGCAAACGCCAATGCGCGGAAAATCCTCATAAGACTACGGAATAGCACGCCAAGATATTGCGCAGACAGGGAGACTTCAGACGACAAACTGGGTCTTTGTACCCGATGTAGGTCAGCGTAATGCAATGAGGTTCAGACACAACATCAAGTCGGAACTATTCAAGCGAGAGCCAGAATTTGATATCGTCGCAACATATTGCGCCTTCACAGTTCTAGCGGCTTTGTCAGCTGTTGCATGCGGTCTTCCTTCCGCTTGGGCGGACGAATGTTCCGTCACGACGGCTTCGCCTGGATAAATGGGCGTCTCTGTATGGCAAAAGAGCTTGACCTGTCAGCGTCGGAAAAGGTAAGTTATCGCGCAATCAGTTCGGCTTTTGCTCGAGAGCAAGGCCATCTCCAAGGAGCGTGCTGAGAGATGTTCTCCATCCTGATTAGTGAGAAGGGCGGCGAGACAAAGCGAATGGAGTTCGACCGACCGGAGATCACCATCGGTCGCGTCGCTGGCAATGACATCGTCCTGCCTCGCAACAACATCTCCAAGCGTCACTCGCGCATCGTCTTCAAGGACGGCAAGTTCATCGTCGTTGATCTCAAGAGCACCAACGGAACGTTCGTCAACGGACGCAAGATCACCGGCCCTCTCGTCGTCAAAGGCTCCGATAAAATCTACGTCGGTGACTTCATTGTCACGATTGAAGAAGGCACTGGTGCATCGACCAGCTCGACGGCAGATCTAGAGAGCGCTGGTGGTGCTGACGGGGCTGCTCGTCCAGCTCCGCCCCCTCCGCCGCGTGGTACGCGTCCGCTTCCGCCGATACCGCTGCGTGCTGAGCCAACCAGCATGGACATGCCGAGCGGAGACGCGATGGGCGACGATGAAAAGGCGGAAGCGCCAGCCGCTCCGCCCGCGCCACCTGCCAGCGCGCGTCCTTCGTCGCGACCGCCGCTTCCGCCACTCTCAGTTCGTCCGTCCACGAAGCCACCCGCGCTCGATGATGCGCCGATTCGTCCGACGGTTTCGAATGAAGCGATTCGTGATGAAAAGGCGCAGCGACTGTTCGGCGACAAGCCCGCACTGAGCCCACTCGATCGACCGATCGTTCCGCAAGATCGCATCTCGGACAAAGCGACGGTCATGGGCGGCGACTCTCCCGCGCCGAAGATGCCTGTGCCATCAGCGACGGCGTCTCCATCGGCAGATACGCCCGTTCCTGCTTCGTCTGGGTCCAGTGATGCTCCGTCGGCACCCGCTGCGGCTCCTCCGGTCAGTGCTGCGCCACCACCGGTTGCGCCACCGTCAGCCTCGGCTCCCTCGCCGCTGCGTCCCGCGCTGTCTCGTCCATCTTCGGCTGGATCGGCATCGCCCCTTGGGGCTGCGCGTCCGCTTCCTCGTCCGTCGTCGGCTCCGGCCACGGCTCGTCCGGCTGCTCCTCCGAGCATTGCCAGCGATGATCCACAGCGTCGTCGTCACTTTGAGGCGCTGAGCCAGGTTGTAAACAAGGCGCTGGATCAGCTGTCGCTGCAAAATGCGTCGCCGGAACAGCTTCACGATGCGTCGTCCCGGTTGGAGCGCGTTGTCAAAGAGCACGCCGAAAAAGTGTTCCCGCTGCCGCTGGGTCTAGACTCCGAGTCGCTGGCCAAGCAGGCGCTGGCAGAACTGACAGGCGCAGGTCCGCTCGACGAGCTGCTCAATGACGAGACCGTTTTTGAAGTGGCCGTCGCTGGACATGATCGGATCTTTGTGGATCGCGGTACCGGACAGAGCCTGAGCGAGCGGCTGTTTACCTCGCCAGCAGCGGTTCAGCGCGCGATTCATCGTCTGGTCAGCAAGGTTGCAGGCAAGACCGAGCAGACGCTGCTTGAAGTTCGACTGGAAAACGGAGTGCTGCTTCAGGCTGCGCTGCCACCACTGGCCCGTGTTCCTTCGCTGGTGCTCAAGCGAGTGCGCAAGTCGGGCGGACGCTTGCAGGATCTGGTCAACCAGAACGTGCTGTCGGCGGCGATGTCCGAGTTTCTCGAAGTCTGCATGCGGGAGCGTCGAAACCTCCTGGTGTCTGGCTATGGTCGTCTGGTGATGCTCGGCGCGCTTGGTGGTGCGACTGCGGCGGGTGCGCGAGTGATTACCGTCGAGCCGGTGAGCGAGCTGGATCTGTCGGGTACAAACTCGGCTTGGATCGGTCTGTTCGCTCGTGGTCCTGAGATGCGACAGGTGATCGGCCAAGCGGTGCGGATGCACCCGGATCACTTGCTCATCACCGATGTTCGTGGTCCCGAAGCGTTCGAAGTCGCTGCTTGCTTGGCGGGCGGGCAGGGCGTTGTGGTCGGCGTGGATGCTGCGTCGGCCCGAGAGGCGCTTGGTCGTATCGAGTCGCTGGCTCGTCTATCCGGTGAGTCTCCGAGTCGTAAGGCACTGCGCGAGGAACTTGCAAACGCAGTGAACCTCGCGGTACATGTCGGACGAACTGCCGCCGGAGCTTATCGGGTCATGGAGATTTCCGAAGTCACGCTTGCTGAAGAAGGCGGCATTGACTTGATCCCGATATTTACCTTCAAACCCGAGGGTGGCGACGGACAGTTCGTGGCCACTGGTCATGTGCCCGCTTTTGCGGGATAACCCTCTGTCAGGTTGAGCTTCTGTGTGGAGAATCATCGCCACTCATACCCGTGAAGGCCGCGAGATCGCCCGCAAGGAGATCGACGTTGGCGAGGTGACCATCGGTCGCGACGCCGACCGGGGACTCGTTTTGCAATCCGCGAGCGTGTCCCGCCGTCACTGTAAAATCCGCGTCGACCATACCGGCGCCACCATCACTGACGAGGGGAGCGCCAACGGTGTCCTCGTCAACGGGGTGCGGATCAACCCAAACACACCGGCGCCGATTGGCCCAGGCGTCAACGTCGAGATTGCTGAGTTTCGTATCACCGTCGAGCCGATGATGATGCAGCAGCAGCCGATGATGGGCATGCCTGGCATGGCGCCGATGCAGCAGCCGATGATGGGAATGCCCGGAATGGCTCCCATGCCTGGAATGGCACCGATGCCCGGAATGATGGGGCAGCCGATGCCGGGCATGATGCCGGGGCAGCCCATGAGCGGAATGCCGATGGGCCCGCCGCAGCCATCGGTTGATCTGGTCCGTCTGATTGCCGAAGGTGGTCAGTTCAACGGACGGATCTTCGATCTGCCACCGGTGCCAGAGATGACCGTCGGACGCGGCGTTGGCAACGACTTGGTGCTCGATGACCAGTCGATGTCGCGCAAGCACTCGAAGATCAAGCGTCTCGGCAACGGTCGGATTGAGGTCGAAGATCTCAACTCGTCGAACGGCACCTACGTGAACGGTCGCAAGATCGCCACGGCGCAGTGTGGTCCGGGTGACACGGTTCGTTTCGGCGAGCTGTCGTTCCGGATCGACGGTGCGGGCGGTGGCAGTCGCGCGGGTCAAGGCATCGAGGGCGCAGGCGGTGCGGTTGCTGCTCCGCAGTGGGCAAAGCCAGTGTTCTTTTCGCTGGCTGGTGTCACGGCGCTCATCTGGTTGCTGTGGATCGTCAAGCTGGCCAGTCCAAGTGGCGCGTCGAAGGCCGAAGTCGAAAAAGCGCTCAAGCAGAAAGAAAGCGAAGCTGGCGAGAAGATCTCGGCAGCCAAAGAAGCGCTCGACAAGTCGGACTTTTCGAAGGCCAAGGATCTGGCAGAGCAAGGTCTGGAGACGGACCCGGCGAACCTCGACGGCATTCGGATTCGTGCGCAAGCCAGTCGTGCGATCGACGACGAGTCCAAGCATCGTCAAGGCGTGACCGAGCTGGAAAAGAACAATCCAGACGGCTTTACGGCGGCGCTGCGTATCTACGACTCCATGTCGCTCGATAGCAAGAAGCGGACGGATCTTGGCTCGTCGCTGCGCAACAAGCTGATCCCCGGCGGTGAAGAGTTCTGCAGAAAGAAGCTCTATCGCGAGTGCTTCGATGCGCTGTGTGCAGCGGGTCGGCTCGGTGGTGAAAAGCTCAGCGCGAACACCGTCAAGATGCTCAAGGACGCAGAAAAGCGCGCCAAAGTTCCTGCACCTTGCCCACACGTTAAGTAGTCGCGCTATACATTCCGCCTCCCCATGTCATTTTTCGAGTCAGTACGTCTGGCGCTTGCGCGTCATCCCGTCGGTGTTCATTCGCTGAATCAGGCTGCCACAGCGGCAGAGCTGGTGAGCGCAGAGCAGCGCGTCGGTATCTTTCCTTCAGACGACTATCGTGAGTTTCTGTCGACGTGGAACGGCGGCTCAATGTTCCACGAGTCGATCACGCTGTGTCCGGCTACGGCACTGGTTCGTCGCAGTCCTGATCGGCTGCTCATCGGCGAGTGCAGCGATGGACTGCTGTTCCTGGACGCACAAGGTCGCGTGCGGGTGATGGACGAAGAAGAGCCCGATCCGCTGACGGTCGGAAGCGACTTTGCGACGTGGCTGGATGTCGTGATGGCTCGCGAGGCACTGCTCATCGATCGGGATGGTGAGTTTCGTGATGTCTTCGACGAAGAAGATGGCGTGCTGAAGCTGGAAGTCCGGCGCAAGCGTGCGCAGCTTGGACGCAAGCGCGATCGCGGTGCCGCACTGTATTCGCTGGAACTCGCTGAGCTGGCGCTCGAAGACGGTGACGACGAGCAGGCGAAGCTGCTGCTCACGGAGTCCGTCGAGCGCGATCCGCAGACTGGTCCGGCCTGGGAGCTGCTTGCTGCGCTGTATCGTCAGGCGGGAGAGCTGGAGTTGGCTCACGATGCCTATCTGCGTGCAGCCTCGGCGACTCCGTCTGAAACGCTTCGCGCGATGCGTCTGCTTGAGGCCGCGCAGCTTCAGCCCATTCATGCGCCAGCTCTCGTCGAAGCCGCAGCGATGGCCGATCCAGATCTGGCGAGCCGCTTGCTGACCCAAGCGCGAGAGCGTCTGGCCGCACACGATGTCGAAGAAGCCAGGCAGATTCAGAACAAGCTCCAGCTTCTTGTGAGCCACCGACAGCTACCCGACGACGTGGAGCCTGAGCTGGAGCGAATCGAAAAAGACCTGCGCTCTCGTGATGCACTGCGCGTGCTCTGAGCGACGATGACGGATCGCGGCGTCTATTCATCGCGCGCCGGACGACTGCTGCATCACGCCTCACTGCTTGTGTGTGCGGTGGGACTGGCTGGGTGGATTTTCCACATCGTTTCGCCGCTGTGGTTTCTGCTCAGCCTGGTGCTTCGCTTCTTGGTGATTGCGCTCGGGAGCTTCTCTGCTGCGTCGGGTGTGTTTGGACGCGTGCTGCTGCGTGGTCCGACGGATAGACCGCTGCTGGCGCTGACGTTCGACGACGGGCCCGATCCCGATACCACGCCACAAGTGCTGGCGCTGCTGGCTGCGCACAATGCGCGTGCGACGTTCTTCGTCATTGGTGAGCGAGCGGTCCGACATCCCGCGCTGATTGCGCAGCTGGTGGCCGCAGGTCATCAGGTCGAAAATCACTCGCATCGTCACTCGTGGGCGACGGCGTTTGGTCCCGTGTCACGCTTGGTTTCGGACTTTTCTTCGGCGCAAGCGAGCGTCGTGTCTGCCGGTGCGCGTGCGCCACGCTTTTTCCGTGCGCCGATCGGGATTTTGTCACCGCCCATTGTCGAGGCTGCGCGCAAGCTGAACCTTCAGCTCGTCGGCTGGTCGGCCAAAGCGCGCGATGGCTGGGAAAGCACCACGGTGAGCGCGGCCCTTGCGCGTCTGCTTTCGTCGCTAGAGCCCGGTGCGATCTTGCTGCTTCACGACGGAGGTGAGCAGCTGTCGTCTCGCGCTGCCAACCGACCGACGATTGCGCCCCAGGTGCTCGCGCAGCTGTTGCCTCAGATGGAAGCGCGCGGCTTACAGTCGGTGACGCTCAGCGAGCTGCTGCGCGAGTAGCCGTCATCGCGTCATCGTCCACTCAGCAGCGAGCACGCGCGGGTGGCTTGATCCAGACGCGGACTTTTGTGCTGCTCGTAAATCGCTTTCAGACCGCAGTGGACGTTCGGATCGAAGGGACTTGTGGCCATGGCGCTATCCAGCGCTGTTTCGGCCTTCGGAAGGTCGCCCTTGCGCAAATACGCACTGCCCAGCGCCGCTTGGAGCCCAGCCCAGTCTGGATACTGCTCGCTGGCTGGCTCTAGCGCCAAAATGGCCCGTTCTGGGTCGTTTAGGTCCAAATACGTCCGTCCAAGCTTCAGACCGACCAGCGGATGCGGGGAACCGGCCTGACTTGCCGCTTTTTCGTACTCAAACGCCGCCGCATGTAGGCGTCCACGCGCACGCAGCAGCCCTCCGAGTCGCACATAGCCGCGCACCTTTGGATCGCTAATGTCACCGGACTCATCGTCTTCGCTCGTCGCTGCTTTGCTTCCAGTTGGCTTGCGAAAGCGGAGCTTTTCCGCAAATGGACCGATCTTGCTCTTCGGCTTTCGTCCTCGCAGCGCGCTTCGCCAGGCACGATCCAGCTCGTCGAAGGACACACCGAACGCTGTCTGCATCGCTTTGGACTCCGGCAGACCGTCGGACAGCGACTTGATGAGCGCCCGCAGCCCCGCATAGCCCGCTCGACCGTAGAGGTATTCGATGAACGTGTAGACCTCCGCAAACGCAAGCGCCGTGTCTTCCTGCGACGGAAGCTTCGCCATCGACGGTGACATTTTTTCAAACGAGATCAGCCGTCGCTTCTGCACCGCCGTCGACAAGAGCTGTTCCATGGCCGGACTCAAGCTACCACCCGCCGGACCGCGCCAGCGTCGCTCCTCGAACTTGGCCAGCCCTTCGTGAATCCACAGTGGCACCAGACCGCGTCCCGCCCTCGACACGATGTAGTGCGTGTATTCGTGCGTCAGCGTATCGAGCCACGGATAGCCACGCAGCAGCGCTTTGGGTGACACGATCATCAGTCGATTCCACTTACACAGCGCGATCGTTCCTGAGGTCTCGATTTCCTTGAGCGTCAGCGTCGACACTCGCGCCAGATCGGCAATCTCTTCGTAGATCTCGACGCGAATCGGCTTGGTCGGTGCGGCAGCCTCGGGATCGCTGCTGTCACCGAAGTCTTGAGCCAGCGCCGACCACGCTTTGTCGAGCGCTGCACTGGCATACGGAACCAGCACTTCGTCTTTTCCTCGACGATAACGGAACACAAAGTGCCCGCTCGACGAGGTCTTTTCTTCCATGCCTCGCGTCGCATCTGCCGTCGCTGTTGCCAGATCGAGCATCGCACGACCTTCGTTTTGCTCGGCGGGATGCAGTCGCGGATCCGTCAGCGCTTTGCGCAGCACTTTGGCCGCTTCTTCGTAGTTTCCAAGCTGAAACTGGATCTCGCCGCGCAGAAGCTGGACCGACGAATCAGTACTGCGCGTGGCTTCCAGCTGACGAAGCGCAGCGTCGGCCTCTTCGATTCGACTCTCGAACAGCAGCCGACTGACCCGACTCAGCGACGGATCCAGGGGACGTGCTGAGACCGCCTCGACGCCCAGCAGCCAGCCGAGCATCACACACAGGAAAAGACGAGCGAACCTCACTGGATCAGCTCCTCGTAATAGCGACGGACTTGCTCGCGATATTCCACTGGCGGCTCTCGCTTGGCTGCGTCGAGGATGTCTTTGCGGAACTCCTTCGGCGGACGATATTCATCCGCGCCAGGAATTTTGATCGGCTCACGCTCGGACTTCATGCCCATTCCGTCGCTGTGCGGTCTTCGCGCGTTCTGCATTTCCTTGCGAAGCTGCGACAGCTGATCCATCGCTTGGCCTTGCGCCGACGCTGCACTACGCGGAAGCAGCCGCTTGAGATCGCCTTCCGCCTGCTCCATAAACGAACCGGCTTTCTTTAACACCGACTGCGCATCGTCGCTCAGCCGCTCCAGCTGCGGCGCATCTTTGGTTTCTTTGGCTCGCTTTTGAAGCTCTTTCAAAAACTCACCGCTGCGTCGACGAAGCTGCTCTTGACCGGATCGCAGCTCGCTCAGCTGCTTTCGCTCACTCGGGTTCATCAGGTCTTCGGGACGGGGCAGGGCGCGATCCAGCTCACTGGCCATCTCGTGCGCGATCGCTTTGCCTTGCTCTGCCTTGCTGCGTGACTTCGCCAGTCGCTGACGCTGACCCCAGCGCGCCGCTTGTTCTTCGCCGCGTAGCTCTTCTTCGATCCGTCCGAGCGACTGCTCTGCTTCTTGCGCCATCGCCTTGGCTTCTTCCAGATCGCCTTGATCCAGCATCCGCAGCACATCGTCGAGCCGCTGCTGCACTTTGGCCATCTCGTCGGTGCCCCACGGACCGAGCGGATCAACATCCACATCGTCGAGCAGCCGTCGCAGCTTTTGAATGTCCGGCAGCAGCCGTCGTGACAGCGAGTCGGTTCGATCGCGCAGAAGCTGCCGCGCCCGCGCACTCGCACTCTGACGGACTTCCTCGGTTCGCTGACGAAGCTGCTGCTGATCGTGGTTCAGATCCGCGAGCTGATTTTCCAGCTCAGCCAGCGCTTTGTCCTCGGCACTGAAGCGCTCGCGACGATACCCTTGCAGGCTCTGTTCCATGCCGCGCACCAGCTGATCGAGCGACTGGGACATCCGCTCCAGCTCCTCTTGCGCGTGCTGAAGATCGCCTTTTTGCAGCATGTCGCGCAGCTTGTCGATGCGGCTCTGCATGTCGCTGTGACCCATCGACTCACGGTTCATGAACTCGTCGGGCACTTCGTCGGACAGCGCTCGAGCTTTTTCCGAAAGCTCGGCAATCCGTCGCTCAAACGCGCGCAGCTCTCGCTCGATTTCTCGACGGAGCGCATCGCTTGGATGCTTCTTGTGTTCCGCCAAAAGCTGCCGCATCCGATCGCGAAGCTGCGTCATCTCGTCGCCGATCGAGAGCAGCTCTTCCAGTCGCTGTCGCCCAATCAGATCGTCGAGCAGCAGCACATCGCGCTCTAGCTCGACGATGTGACGATCGTTGTGCGTATACACTTCACGTCCGAAGCTGCGCGACGGACGCTGACCGGCTTTCGCCAAGGCTTTGCGCAGATCCTGATGCAGCGCCGCTTCTTCCTGATTCAGCTTGCCGATGCGATCCGCGATCTCTTGCAGCGCCGCCTGAAGATCCTTGGCGGGCCGTTCCCCTTTGGCCGAGTCTTGCTGCACCCGACCGATCAGCAAGAGCAGCGTCTCACTTTTGCGATGAACCGCCTGCGCGCGATCGGCTCCTTCGCTACTAAGCTCCGACGAGTCTTTCCCAAGCGCACGCTCGACATCGATGCGATCGGCCAGAAGCTGCACCGACTGTTCCCGAAGCTGCGCTTGGCTTGCCAGCAGTGCTTCCTGACGCTGACGCGGACTTTGGATAAACAGCGCATATTCCCGAGATCGTCCAATGCCCGGTCCGCTGACGTTGTTTTGATCTTTGGCCTCGGCAAAGTAGGTCACGCGAACGCCCGGCTGAAGCTCTAGCTCGCTTAGGTCCCACTCGATCTTCGCTGCCAGGTTGCGCGGCACCGTCGGTGCATGGATCGCACTCTTGTGTCCCGTTTTGTCATCGGACTTCGCTTCTGTCGTCGCAGAACGCAGTCGTCTTCGTCGCTCTGGACCGCTTCCGATGCGATACACCAAGTCGATATCGCCGAGCCCAAAGTCATCTTCGGCGCTGTAGGCCAGCTCAATTCGCCGCGTCGATGTCACCTCAAGCTCCGTCGCTGGTGCAAACAGATCGATCCGCGGTGGATGATCCGTCTCGACGGAGATTCGATGACTTTGCCCTTCCCGCAGCAGCGCTTTGTGTCCGTTTTTGATCACAAAGTAGTAGCTGCCCGGCTTTTGCACCGTCAGGCTCGCCGACAGAAGCGGCAGCGGAGAATCTTGTCCGCCTTTGGGCTTGCCGACCTGCACCGGCTGCGTCGATTCGCCCGCTTCGCCGCTCAGCACAAGCTGCGCACGCTCGACGGGAACCAGCGCCCACGCTTCGATCCGAACCTGCGTTCCCGGCAGCGCCATGATGTCTCCCGTCGAGCCAGGAATCGTGCGCTGCTGAAGACCCGTGTATTTCGGATAGACGAGCAAGAGCCGAATGTCACCGAGCAGCGGCTCACTCGCTACCGTCACAGGCTCCGGCGGGGACAGCGTCATCACACTGTGAAGCCCTTTTCCGAGCGGAAGCCAGCCAACGCTCGTCGCAAACGTACCAAACAGCAGCAGCAGCATTCCCGTCGCAGCGGCTTGACGAACCGGCCACTCATCGACCAGCGCTTGAGGCTGAACCGTCTCCAGCGCTGCCACCGTTCGCGACGTCAGCTCGTGAATCAGCGCTCGCTCGGGCCCTCGTCCCACTTCTCGATTCAGCTCGACGGCAGATAGCAGCTCCGAGCGCAGGTCCGGCAGCTTCGCTCCGACGAACCGAGCCATCGCATCGCGACTGGTGCGTCCTTTGGTCAGACGAACTTGCACAATTCCCAGCGCGACCAGGCTCAGCAGCGAATACATTCCGACGAGAGGCAGCCAAAACCAGCTCGGTCCCAGCTTCGCAGCCAAGGTCAGCAGCACCGCGCCACAGACGGACGTTGCTTGCAGCCACAGCAGCAGCCCGCGCAGTTTTTCCCGTCGCAGAAGCCGCGAACGAACCTGCTCAAGATAGGCGAAAAGCTGCTCAATCGGCGGACGCTCGACGGGAGCAGACGAGCTCACAGCCCGGCGCGTTTCCATCACCGGCTGTGAGTCGAACGCTTGCGACATGTCGCCATTATTCCCAATATTCAGTCGGAAGGCCAGTCGGAACACTGGCGCAAGCCGTCGACAACTTCCGCGCTGGCGCACAGACTGGCTGCGTGGTCGAACCGGATTCGCACGACCGAATGGCTATCCGCCAAAGCTGTCTTGTTGCGCGAGTGACTCGGCAATGCGCCAATCCAGATTCCGCAAACGACAGCGAAATGGCTGATGAAGTTCGTAGGCTTGGGAACGTCAGCGTTGCTTCTTATGATTTTTTAAAGTAATTTTTAATACAATATGGGAAGAGAATTGCCACAAGGCACCACCGTAGGTGTCTGTACGATCGAACGTTTGCGTGAGCGACGCGGCCTGTATGATGTCTATTCTGCGACGGGACCAGCCGGACAAGCCTGCCGAGTCAGCGTGTTTCACGTCGATCCCGATGGCCAGCCGTGGCTGCACTTTGTCGCAGAGTCGCAGCAGATTCAGACCTTGTCGCATCCGTGTCTCGCGGAAGTTGTCGAGACAGCGGTTACGTCGTCCGGTCTGCCGTTTCAGTCGGTGCGACTTGGCTCAGGGGAAGCGCTGTCCGAGCGTCTGCGACGAAGCGGTGCGCTGACCACGACGGAAGCGCTGTCGTGCGCGCAGCAGCTTGGCTCGGCGCTGTCGGCGCTGCACTCGCTGGATCTGCTGCATCGTGGGCTGTCTCCCGAGCGAATTTTTGTGAGTGAAGGCGATTCAGCCATCAAGCCGCGCGTGCGACTGCTGGACGTCGGTGTCACGAGGCTGCTCGACGATGCGGTTCCGGGCGGAATGTGGGGCAGTCCCGAGTACAAAGCGCCCGAGCAGCTGACCGGCTTTTCGATTGACGTCGGGCCTGCGTCGGATGAATACGCGCTGGCGCTCGTGCTGTATCAGTCGCTGACGAGCAGTCGTCCGTTCAAGGCGGACTCTGCGGCGGCGACCATCTTGCAAGTCGTCCGAGGCGGAGCTGAGCCGCTGCGCGTGCTGCGACCGGACATTCCCAAGGCGGTTGATGCTGCGGTGATGCGGGCCCTTGCGAAAGAACGAACCGGACGCTTTGCCTCGATCGCAGAGTTTTTGACGGCCCTGCAAGGCGGTGAGCCGATCGATCGCGCGGTCGATGATCTGGTGGGTCCGTGGCTGCGCGGCGCGGCGTCCACCCAAGCGGTGATCAAGCAAGCGGCGGCGCAAGCGGACTCGAAGCCATCGTTTCAGGTGGTGGCACTGCAGATGGGCGGCGATGGAGCGGTTCCGACGGTGGTGGAAGATCAGGCGACCGTTCCAAACACGATGGAAGAAGTGATGCGGCTCGCGGTGCCGATCGAGCGCATCTCGATTTCCGATGCGGGATCGGCAAGCGCTCCAGCGGTTTCAGACGGCTCGAAGCCGATCAAGGTGGCGCAGGTCAAGCCCGCTGCACCGGTTGAAACCACCGATCGGAATCCGCTCATCGAGTCGATCGCGGACGCACCTTCGGCACCTACCGTCGCCGCACCCGCCAAGAGTGGACCGACCGTGGCGACGAACCAGTCGGCGAGTAAGCCAGCGGACTCGGCTGCGGAAGCGACCGGTCCTTTGGCGATTCCCGCCACTGCGATCGCGACGGCGGCTCCAACGCAAGCTGCGGCTGCACCGGCCCAATCCTCGTCGCTTGTCGCCAAGATCGGACTCGTTGTCCTGGGCCTGATTGTCGGCTTCCTGCTTCGCCACCTGCTCGGTTAGCCAGATTTCTTTTTGCTTCAAGCAAAAAAATTGAAATCTAGACAGCTTTTTTAAAAGGCTGAAAAAATCGCTCATCCCGAGTGAACGCCCGGTGAGGACTTGACTTTCCGGTAGCAGAGTGTGAAGTAAACATACTGTGCCAGAGAAAGCGTCAGCTATATTCCTAAAAACAGGTGTCCTAACCCCCCAAGGGCTCAACGCGGCCATCGCGCTCAAACAGCGAGACGGTGGCACGCTCAGCGAGGCGATCCTGCGCCTCGGGCTGCTTGACGAAGAGCACTTGGTTTCCGCGTTCCAAAAGAACATGCAGATTCCACGAGTCTCCGCTGCGGCGCTGGCTCGGGTGTCCAAGGATGTTCTCAACGCGATCCCCGCAGACCTGGCTGCCCAGCTGCGGGTGATTCCGATGGACATCGACGCGGGCGGTAACTTGACGCTGGCGATGGTGGACCCAAGCGATGATGAGGCCGTCGAACAGGTCATCATGCATACGCTTTCGGAGGTCAATCGCGCAGTGGCCTCGCCCACGGCGATGCGGGAAGCGCTGCGAACGCACTACGGTGTGGTGCTGAGCAAGCCCGGCGCGCCAGCTGGGGCTCCTGCGCAAGCGGTTCCGGCGGCGAAATCGGGTCCAGTGGCAGCGGCGGCTCCCGCAGCGGCTCCGGCTCCGACCCCAGCGCCTGCACCGGCAGCGGCTCCAGCGGCCAAGCCCGCAGCGGCTCCGGTGGTTTCGTCGGCTCCAGCGCCCGCTCCGGCAGCCAAGCCAGCCGCAGCGGCTCCAGTGCAAGCGGCCAAGCCAGCGGCTGCAGCACCCGCGCCTGCCAAGCCTGTGGCTCAGCCGGTTGCTGCGGCGCCCGCGCCTGCTGCGAAGCCAGCAGCAGCCCCGGTGGTTGCGCCCGCTGCGGCGCCTGCGGCCAAGCCAGCGGTGGTGGCTCAGCCCGTAGCGGCCCCGGTGGTTGCGCCCGCTGTGGCGCCAGCGGCCAAGCCAGCGGCAGTGGCTCCAGCAGCCCAACCGGCCCCGGTCAAGCCAGCGGCAGTGGCTCCAGCAGCCCAACCGGCCCCGGTCAAGCCAGCGGCCCAGCCAGCGCCTGCTCCCGTCAAGCCCGCAGCGGCCCCGGTTCAAGCTGCTCCAGCGGCCAAGCCAGCGGTGGTGGCTCAGCCGGTGAAGCCCGCAGTGGTTGCGACGCCAGCGGCCAAGCCAGCCGCGCAAGTGGCTCCTGCCGCGAGGCCTGCGGTCCAAGCCGGTGCCAAGCTCGAGCCCGCTTCGCTCAAAGCACTGGCGCGTGCCCTCGATGGTGTCAACTCGGCAGCCGCAGCACCAAGCGGTGGCGCTTTTACCGCCCAGATCGAGCAAATCCGTCAAGCCGGTCAGCGCGACGAGGTGGTGGCGATCCTGCTCAATGCCATTGCTCCGCTTGCGGATCACGCAGCGCTGTTTGTCATTCAGCAAAGGCAGTTTGCTTGCTTGGATGGACGCGGACCCAGCCACGTCATCGATATGCTCAAGTGGGTGCAGCTTTCGACGGAAGAGCCATCGCCATTTACGGCGGTGGTCGCCGCCAAAGAGCCGCACCTGGGACCGCTGCCGCAGACGGCTGAAAATCAGGCTGCGATGACGGCGCTTGGCAGCTCGTCGGGTCCGCTGCTGCTGGTTCCGCTGATGTTCAAAGGTCGCGGCATCGGTGTGCTCTACGCCGACGAACTCAAGCGCGATCTGAAGCCGCTCATTGCCGATCTGAAGCTGATCGCTGACGAAGCGGCCACTGCCTTTGCCCGCATCATTCTGCAGCGCAAAAAGTCCGGCTAGACGCTCCGCGCACCGCCCTCCAGATGGCTCTTGCCATACCCCTCAATCCCCCATATCGTGGAACTACTTGTGCGCCTTTAATGCGCGTGCAGTCCGCAAATTTTTGCGATTGCCGCGTAAGTGAGAACGGCCCAATACGTGGGCTTCACCGAGGCAAAAAGAGAAGGAGCAAATGAGCACCAAGCTGTTTGTGGGAAACCTGTCCTACGCTATTACCGAGCAGGAGTTGCGGGATGCTTTTGCGCAAGGGGGCCGAACGGTCCAGAGTGTGCGCATCGCCCGTGACCGCGAGA
>CALMML010000355.1 GCA_937868485.1 uncultured Myxococcales bacterium
CTGCATCCCGAGGCAGATTCCAAAAAACGGCAGCTGCTTTTCCCGCGCGTAGTTGACCGCCGCGATCTTGCCTTCGACGCCACGCTTTCCAAATCCACCAGGAACCAGGATCGCATCCACGTCGGTCAGAAAGTGCGCTGCGCCCTTTTGTTCTACTTCCTCTGCGTCGATGTAGCGCTGCTTGACTCGACAGTTGTGCGCGATGCCACCGTGAATCAGCGCTTCGTGCAGGCTCTTATAGGACTCGACGAGATCCACGTACTTCCCGACGATACCGATCGTGACTTCATGCGCCGGCTTGGTCACGCGCTCGACGATGCGATGCCACTCATCCAGCGACGGAGCCCGCGACCAAATGTTCAGCAGTTCACACAGCTTGTCGTCGAGCCCTTGCTGATGAAGATGCTGCGGCAGCGCATAGACGGTGCTGACATCTTGCGACGTAAACACCGCGTCTTGCGGGACGTTCGAAAACAGCGCGATCTTGTTCTTCTGTCCCTCGGGAATCGGACGATCGCAGCGACACAGCAGCATGTCGGGCGAAATACCGATCTCACGAAGCTTCTGAACCGAGTGCTGCGTCGGCTTGGTCTTTAGCTCTCCCGCCGCTGCAATGTACGGAACCAGCGTCAGATGCAGCGCCACCGAGTTGCCGGTTCCGACTTCATGCCGAAGCTGTCGAATCGCTTCCAGAAACGGGAGCGACTCAATGTCACCGACGGTACCACCAACTTCCACAATCAGGACATCCAGACCTTCGGCGCACGCGACGACGTTGCCTTTGATCTCGTCGGTGATGTGCGGAATGACCTGAACCGTCGCGCCCAGGTATTCGCCCTTGCGCTCTTTGCGAATCACCGACTCATAGACCTGGCCGGTGGTGAAGTTGTTGCGACGGGACATCTGCGCGCTGATGAAGCGCTCGTAGTGCCCCAGATCCATGTCCGTCTCAGCGCCGTCTTCCGTGACGAAGACTTCACCGTGCTGCAGCGGGTTCATCGTGCCCGGGTCGACGTTGATATACGGATCGAGCTTCTGAATCGCAACCTTGAGGCCGCGGGCTTCGAGAAGAGCACCGATGGACGCGGAGGCGAGGCCCTTGCCGAGCGACGACACCACACCGCCGGTCACGAACAGATATTTGGTCTGCTTGGATACGCTGCGCTTTGGGTTCATAGCAATTCCCCGTCGGTCGGTTCGACCGCAAAGTCGGCGCCTGTGTGCCACAAGCAGAGCCTTCGCGTCAAGGCCAGAACCGAAAACCGCGTATCTCGAGGAACGTGGGCTTGACGGTTCAGCCAATCGACGGCAAAGATTGCAGATCGTGACGCCACTTTTCGTCTGTTTGTCGCTTGTTCTCGGTGCTGCGGTCTGCGTGATCCTGCGGAACCAGCGGCTTGCCGAGTGTAATCGTCTGCTTCAGCAGACCAAAGAGCGCGCGGCTGAACTGGTCGACGAAGCACGGACGCAAGCGGAGCGACAGCTGACCCAAGCACGCACCGACGCAGCAGAGCAAAAGCTAAAGCGCCAGCAACAAGGCGAGCGAGAGCTACAGCAGCGACGGGAACTTCTCAAGCGAGGGCAGCAGCAAGTTGCATCGTGGGACCAGACCCTCGCGCGGACCGAGCAGCAGCTGGAAGCCAAGATCGCGACGCTCGTCGAGAGAGAGCGAAACCTCTCGCTGCTTCAGGCGAGGCAAAAAGCGGCGCAAGATCGTCGCTCGGCACTGATTCAGCAGACGAGCGAGCAGCTTCAAAAGCAGGCGGGAGAGACGTTTGCCGACACCAAGTCGCGTCTGATCCTGGAATGGACCGAGCAGGCACGCGCCGCTGGTGCCGATCGCGTCCGTCAGCTAGAGCAAGGTCAAAACAGCGCCGAAGTGGCGGGACGTGCGCGACGGCTCTTGGAAGTAACCAGCCAGCGCTACGAAGGTCACTATCTGACCGAGCGACTGTTGTCGACGCTGCCGATTCCGACTGACATTCTCGATCGCGTGTTTGGCGACGGGGCCGACATCATGGTGGTGATTGGCGAAGTGGCCAACATCAAGCTGACCATCAGCGACGACAGAAACTCAGTGCGTCTGGAAGGACAAGACAGCTTCGGTCGCGAGATTGCGCGTCGGACGCTGGCGCGGCTTATCAAGATGGGCAATCGCAACGATCCAGACTCGGTCCGTCGCATTGCCACGGGACTGGCGGAAGACCTGGATCGAGAAACGGTGGAATTGGGTCGTCGCGCGTTCAAAGAGCTGGAAATTCCTCGGGCGCATCCCGACATCGTTCGACTCGTCGGTCGGCTGAACTACCGCACGTCGTACAGTCAAAATCAGTGGAAGCATGCCGTCGAGTCCGCGTTCCTGTGTGGAATGCTGGCGGCAGAGCTGCGACTGGATATGAAGATTGCCCGACGAGCGGCACTGATGCATGACATCGGCAAGTCGCTGACGCATGCCATCGACGGAAGCCACGCGGTCATCGGCGCGGACTATGCGCGTCGGCTTGGTGAGTCCGAGCAGGTTGCCAATGCCATCGGCGCGCACCATCTCGATGAGCCGTTTAACTCTCCGTATGCACTGATCGTCGCTGCATCGGACGCCATGAGCGGCGGTCGTCCGGGCGCTCGTCACGAACAGGAAGGCAGCCATATCCAGCGGATCGACGATCTGGAAAAGCTGGCGCTCGGTTCGCAAGGCGTCGATCGCTGCTACGCGCTACAAGCCGGTCGCGAGCTACGCATTCACGTCAGAGAAAACCAAGTCGACGATCTGCGCGCCGCCCTGATGGCCACCGAGCTGGCCCAAAAAATCAGCGACAACCTGGTCTTCCCCGGACAGATCAAGGTGACAGTCATTCGCGAGCTGAACGTCGTCAGCGTAGCCAACTAGCACTAGAATCGGTGCCGTGAGCGATAAGCCGGACAGACCAGACGGTCCATCGGACGACGGAGTCTCTTCGTCGCAGCCCGGCGTTGACTCACGACCGCGATCGGGTTCTCGTCGACGAGGCGTGACCACATCGGGATCGTATCTTCCCGTTTCGAATCCGCGAAAGCTCCCGGTGAGTGGTCGCGTCCCGACGGGAAAGCTGGCTCGACCGTCGACGGCCAAGAACGCATCGCGACAGCGACGACGCGGCAGGCTGGCGGAGCTGGCAAGTCTCCCCGCAAAAATCCCGGAAAAGATCGGCGAAGGCATCGAGCGCGGCATCAGCGTCACGACCAACGTGCTGCGCGATCCAGTCGGCTCGGTTCAACAAGCCGTCGCAGCGCTGCCGGTGCCAAAAGGTCTGGTGCTCGGCTGGGCGATTGCGATGCTGCTGCCGGTGGCGCTGTATATCGTCGATTTGGGCGCGGGCAGCCTGTCGCAGATTGATGCCGAGGTCGCCCTGGTGATTCGCAAGGTGCTGTCGGGACTGCTTCCGTGGGAAGAGGCGTTCCGTAGCGTGCCTCCACCGACGGGAGGACCGCTTGGAGTCTTGCCGTTTGTGCTGCTCAGTCGGCTGTTTGGGATGAGCGAAGCGACGCTGCGGCTGGTTCCGGTGCTGGCTGCACTGGGCGCTGCAAGCTGTCTGCTGGCGATTGCGATTGATGTGGGCATTGGACGAAACACCGGCGGACTGGCAGGGCTGGTGCTGCTGGCGATGCCGCTGACGTATGAGCTATCCCATCGGATCGTGCCGGACATGCTGGTCGCGGTGGCGTCGGCAGGGTCGGTGGCGCTGGTCAGTCACAGCCTGCACGGTCACAAGTTTGACCGACACATCTTGCCGATGCACAAGCAGTCCGATGAGCCCGCCGCCTTGCCGCTGCGTCGACTGCCGATGCTGTTTGCGGCGCTGGGGATTGGGCTCGCGGGCGTGCTCGACGTGCGCGCGGGACTGACCGCGCTGCTGTTTGGCTTTTTCGACTGCGTGATTTCCCATCGCCACCTGCTGCGCAAGCGGCGCGTGTGGCTGATGTGGCTCGGAGGCACGCTGCTCCTTCTCGGTGCGTCGGCCATTCACGGCGGCGCACTGCGAACGCTGTTTCACCGTCCGGCACCGGGCGTGTTTGGGCAAGCGTTCGACGCGGTCTGGCGTCAAGGGCCAACCTGGTTCGGTCGTCACGTCGGTCAGGTGGTGGTGGTGACGATGGTGTTCGGGCTGCTGCTCGGCTCGATGCGACGCGCGTCACGGCCACTGCTCGTGTGGATGATGCTGGCGACGCTGCTCACCTGGGTGGGTGGCGACTTGGCTCCGCCGCGCGGGCTGGGTCTGGTGCTACCGCCACTGGCGCTTGCGTCGGCAGTTGGTCTTCAGTCACCGGTGCGCTGGCTGGGCTCTCTCGGCGGATTGATTACGACGCTGGCTCTGGCTGGTGTCGTTGCTGCGGTCATTGAAGGCGATCCCGTGATTCACCAAAGTGACTCGGTGAAGATCCTGATTCAGTCGCAGCGACATGCTCCACCGTCGGCCAAGCGCTGCGTGGTGGGCATCAGCGAGTCCGTTCCAGCCTATTATTCTCGACGACAGATTGAGCACTTTGAGACGGTGGCAGCACTTCGACAGCGGCTCGGCGAAAACGACCTGTTTTCGTGTCTGATCCCAAGAGAGCTGCTGCCAGAGATGAAGCGCGCGTTTGCGACGACGGCAGCGCAGCCGTCGACACCGCCAAAGAACGGGAAGCTCGATAAGACAGCGACGGGAAAACCTGCCATCAAGCCGCAACCGACCAAAGAGCCAGAGCTGGGCGAAGCGATTGGAACGGTGCTCCTGACCACGCTCGACGTCGAGGAGCCGCCGCTGGATACCAAAGGCCCGCAGCTTGTCCTGGTTTCGCGCTAGTTACCGTCGGTACGAAAGCTCGCGGCGCAGACGGTCAGGTAGGCGCTAGTTTTTGCTGGTAGCAGCCGCGCGGGTCAGGTCGCTTTGCGGCTCTGGAGCCGTCGCTGACGCATAGCGCGGAAGCATCGCAGCTCTCTTGAGCGAACCAAACGTATCGGTGATCTGACTCAGCGTCGCACGATTGACCATCCAGGTCGGAATCTGTCCGCCGGGATCCATGTGCGCTTGAAATTCCACCCGAGTTTTCGTCGGAGAAAGCGCAGAAAGTCGCCAGCGTCCGTGGTTGTCTCGCATGGGCACCAGCGACGACTTGCGAGGCATACAGCCCGCAGTCCACATCTTCCACTCGCTGATGAACACGTCGCTGCGTGGGTGAGTCAAGTTGACATCCATGCAGTAATAGCGACGAGAAACGACTGGTGGATCTATCTCGATGTAATAGCTCTTGCCGCTGCCATCGGCGGACAGCTTTCGCGACACCGACGTGGGAGGCATAAACTCGGCGTAGGACTCGATGTCCCCGAGGACCGCGAACAGCGCCACCGCCGAGACATCGTAGACCGCTTCGCCACGGACTTCATTGACCGACGAGGCACCGAAGCGCCGAAACCAGACCGAGACACCGTCTCGTACAGCCGCAAACTGCCAGCTTTCTTCGACAGCTAGAGGCGGCGCAGAGTCTTCCGCGAGCGCTGAGGTGGCGACGAGAAAAGCACAAGAAGCAGAGATCTTGACGACGGATGGGCAAGGCATGATTTGGCTCCGCTGATGCAATCGACGACTGAGCGAGTGCGCCACGTTCGCCCCAAGCGGACATCGGACAGCGACGCAAGTCAAGATCGACCACGAGAATTTGTAGTTTTGGAAGCGCTCCGAAGGGCGAAGGAATCACAAAGACGGACGCTCGCCTTTACATCGGCGGGCCGTGTCAGCTACCGTGTCTGCCGCCCATTACGTCGGCCCATAAGGCCGCATTAGCTAAGCGAGGTCCGTCGTGAGCAAGACCACCCGCATTGAAAAAGACACCTTCGGGGACATCGAAGTCCCCAACGACCGTTACTACGGAGCGCAGACGCAGCGCTCGCTACAAAACTTCCGCATCGGCGGGGAGCGCTTCCCGCGTGAGTTCATCTACGCACTCGGCATCGTCAAAAAGGCCGCCGCGCGCGTAAACGTCAAGCTGGGGAAGCTCGACGGCAAGCTGCTGCCAGCGATTGAGCAAGCAGCGGACGAAGTGATCGCTGGAAAGCTCGATGATCACTTCCCGCTCGTCGTGTGGCAGACCGGATCGGGCACCCAGACCAACATGAACGCGAACGAGGTCATCGGCAACCGCGCGAGCGAGCTGCTCGGTGGCGTGCTCGGCAGCAAGAAGCCGGTTCATCCAAACGATCACGTCAACATGTCGCAGTCGACGAATGACTCGTTTCCGACGTCGATGCACGTTGCGGTGGTGGATCGCGTTCACAACGGCCTGCTGCCGGCGCTCAAGCGACTGGAAGAGGCGCTGGAAGCGAAGTCGAAGCAGTTTGCGCACATCGTCAAGATTGGTCGGACGCACCTGATGGATGCGACGCCACTCACGATGGGGCAGACGTTTTCGGGCTATGCCGCGCAGATTCGCGGAGCCGCAGCAGCAGTCCGGGCCGCGCTTCCGCAGATGTATGAGCTGGCCGCTGGTGGAACGGCGGTTGGAACGGGGCTCAACAGCCATCCGCAGTATGCCGTCGAAGTCGCGGCGGAGATTGCGAACCTAACCGGGCTGCCGTTTGTGACCGCGCCAAACAAGTTTGCGGCCCTGGCGGCGCACGATGCAGTGGTGACGCTGTCGGGCACGCTCAAGACGACGGCGGTGGCCTGTAACAAGGTCGCCAATGACATTCGGCTGCTGGGCTCGGGTCCGCGCTGTGCGCTCGGAGAGCTGAAGCTGCCGGAAAATGAGCCGGGAAGCTCGATCATGCCGGGCAAGGTCAACCCGACGCAGTGCGAGGCCATGACGATGGTGTGCGCGCAGGTGGTTGGCAATGACACCGCCGTGGCGTTTGCGGGTGCGCAAGGACACTTCGAGCTAAACGTGTTTAAGCCAGTGCTGGCGTACGCGACGCTTCAGTCGGTGCGGTTGCTGACCGATGCGTGTCACTCGTTCGTCGACAACTGCGTGGTCGGTATCGAAGCGGACGAAGAGCGAATCAAGGATCTGCTCGATCGCTCGCTGATGCTGGTGACGGCGCTGGCGCCGAAGCTCGGCTACGACATGGCAGCGAAGATCGCGAAGACGGCGCACAAGCAGGGCAAGACGCTCAAGCAAGTGACGCTGGAGCTGGGCGCGCTCAGCGAATCCGAGTTCGACGCGGTGGTTCGTCCCGAAGAGATGTGCGAGCCGAAACCGTAAGTGCAGACGCAAGCTCCACATAGTGAAAGTCCCAGTCCGCAGCGTCCGCTTGATGTCGCGCTGCGGGTTCTTCTGCGCGTCGAAGAAGGTGCGTACGCGACGCTGGCGCTCACCGGAGAGCTGAATCGTCACGCGCTGACCGATTCGGAAAAGGCGCTGGTGACGGAGCTGTGCTACGGGACGCTGCGGCAACAGCTCCGGCTCGATCGCGCGCTGTCAGGCCATGCGCCACGCGGGCTGCACAAGCTGGATGCGACGACGAAGACGCTGCTGCGGCTTGGTGCGTATCAGCTGCTATTTATGCAAGCGCGTCCGCACTTTGTCGTCGATGCGGTGGTCAGTACGATCAAGAAAAAGCGCGGCGCAGGTCTGTCGGGCTTTGCCAATGCGCTCTTGCGCAAGCTGCTGACCGCCAAAGAGCCTTCGCTTCCGCCTTTTCCGTCGGAAAGTGCCCCAAAGTCAGCGTGGGTGAGCGTGCTTGCACAGCATCACAGCCTGTCGGAAGAGCTGACCGCACAGCTGTGGGACGTAGTCCAAAGTCCGACGGAGCTAGACGAGCTGTTGCGCGCGCTTGGACAGCCGGCGTCGACGTGGCTGCGCATCAACACCCTGCGCGGATCGCCAACAGAAGCACTGACGGCACTGCGCGCGGAGCTTGCGACGGCACCGACGGTTCATCCTCAGCTTCCCGAAGCGATTGAGCTGCACGGCGGTCATCCGTTTGCGGGTCCAGCGTTTGCCAAAGGACTGGTGACGGCGCAGGATCTGGGCGCACAGCTGGTGACGCAGCTTTTGCTGTGTGACAGTCCCGACGGAAAGCTGACGCTGCCCGAGGGAGCGATTCTCGACGGCTGTGCAGGCATCGGCGGCAAGACCTGTCATCTGGCGGCGCTCTTGCAAAACCAGCGTGACATCGACGCCGTGGACATCTTGCCGCGCAAGCTGGAGCTGTGTCGCGATCACGCGCACCGACTCGGCTGTCGTCGGATTCGCACGATCCCGACGAGCCTGCTCGAGCGTCACTCGGCGCTGCGGAAGCGGTATGCGGCGGTGCTGCTCGATGCGCCATGCAGTGGATCAGGCGTTCTGCGTCGACATCCTGAAGCGCGAAGCAAGCCCCTTCACATGGACGAACTGACGACGCTGCAAGCCCAGCTTCTGGATCGCGCGGCAGAGCTGCTGGTTCCCGGCGGTGTGCTGCTCTATTCGGTGTGTAGCCTGATTGCCGCAGAAGGTCCGTCGCAGATTGCTGCGTTCTTGGCCAAACACCCGGACTTTTCGCCGCTTCCTCCGTCGCCGAGTGATCCGCTGTTTCGCTCCGGCCCGACGCCGCTATGTGAGCCGTCGTCGCCGTTTGCACTGCGGACGCTGCCGCATCGCCACAACGCGGATGGCTTTTATGCCGTTCGTCTTCTGCGTGCTTGTACCGCGAGGCCGACGGGGTAATATCGCGCCGTCATGAAGTTGGCTCTGGTGACAGGTGGCACGCGAGGCATCGGTCTCGCGGTGGCTCGTCGACTGGCTGCACAGGGGATGGCGGTCACGGTTACGTACGCGCACGACACAGAGGCTGCGGAACGAACCGTCGCCGAGGCTCAAGCTGAAGGTCTTTCCGTGACGGCGCTCCGCTGTGACGCAGCAGCTGCCCAAGACTGGCGCGCACTGTCGGCACCGGGCGGATTTCTGGACGGAAAGAGCATCGCGGTCCTGGTTCACGCAGCTGGCTTTACGCGCGACAAGCTGGCGATGACGATGCCGGTGCAAGACTTCGACGATGTGCTCGGCGTTCACCTGCGCGGCGGCTTTCTGGCGGCCCAAGCGGTGATGAAGGGCATGATCGCGGCGCGCTTCGGTCGCATCCTGTTCATCTGCTCGCCAAGCGCGTGGCTGGGACGACGCGGCCAGACCGCATACGGAGCCGCCAAAGCGGGACTGTACGGTCTTTCGCAGAGCCTGGTGCAGGAGCTGTCGCGCTTTCAAATCACCTGCAACTGCGTATCGGCGGGACTTGTGGACACGGCACTGACCGCCGAGCTTCCCGACGCGGTTCGCACCGAGCTGCTATCGACCATTCCGATGGGACGAGCCGGAACCGCAAGCGAGGTCGCCGCGCTGGTGGAGTTCCTGGCGTCGAAACAAGCAGGCTACGTCACCGGACAGTGGCTGGCGGTTGATGGCGGACTGGACTCACTCGCCGAAGACAATTTCTGACCAAACACGAATGAATGTGCGGATCGTCCGTACCAATCGATCGTGTGAAATCGAGTGGATACGAAGAGAAACCCATGACCCAAAGCAGCTTTGTTCACGAGATCAAGGAACTCATCATTTCCAGCCTGAAGCTGGACAAAAAGCCCGAAGACATCGCCGACGACGCGCCGCTGTTCGGTGGTGGACTTGGGCTCGATTCGATCGACGCGCTAGAGCTGGCCGTCGCCATCGAGCGCGCCTATCGCGTCACCATTCCCGATGAAAAGGTGGGCAAGCAGGCGTTCACCTCTGCCGCTGCGCTGGCTGACTATGTTGCGAAGAACCGTTAGCCACGCTGCGCTGACGGTGGCGCTGCTGATTGGATCGGCGAGTCTTCCGGCGAGTGCGGCTCCGCTGCCGTCTCCGACAGACTTGATGAACAAGATCGATGCGGTGCAAAAAGACCTGCGCTCGCTGCGGGCAGACTTTGTCCAGCACAGTCGGGTCAAGCTGTTTCGTCAGCAGATCAGCTCGGAAGGCAGGCTTCAGTATCAAAAAGGCGAGCCGGCGAAGCTTCGCTGGGAATACCTGAAGCCCGATCCCTCGACGATGCTGCTGGTGGGCGACAAAGCGCAGCTCAAGATGGGACAAAGGCCGCCGCAGGTGATCGATACCGGCAAAGACCCGATGCTGCGAGCGATCTTTGCGCAGCTTCGACTGTGGCTCGGACAAGGTTCCCTGCGTGATGCGGAGGGAGAATACGAGATCTCCGTCGCTGGCAGCACAGAACAGCCCGCGCTGGTGCTGGTGCCCAAAGCGCAGTCGCCACTTCAGCGTGTGTTTTCGCGCATCGAGCTACATGTCGACGGCAAGACGATGCTGCTGCGACGATTGACGATGATCGAACAGACCGGAGACGAAAAAGAGATTGTCTTCGGTAAGCTAGAACGAAATATCGAGATATCAGCTTCTCAGTTTCAGTAACAGACAATAACTGGATAGCTGGATACCAATTCCCCCTACGAGAGCACAAACTCTCAAACAAAGCCCGCACCGCACCGTCGCTGACGAGCCATACCCACACAACATCCGCTAGGCAAAGCCCTTAAATCTGCATAACCTAATTCTGCAGAACTCAGGCAGGTACGTACGATGGGCCAAATACCTGCATTGAGTAGCTTTGTGCGCAACGCCGCGCTGGAAAGGGAAGTGGCTATGGGAACTCGTCTTTATGTTGGTAATTTGCCTTATGGTGCGAAAGAACAAGAGATTCAGGACTTCTTTGAGCAGTCGAGCGCTCGGCAGGTGACGCAGGTCAAGATCATCACCGATCGCGAGACGGGTCGTCCGCGTGGCTTCGCGTTCGTCGAGCTGTCAGACGCCAAGATGGCCGAAAGCGCCATCGCTGAGCTTCACGGCACGCAGTTTGGTGGCCGCAAGATCGTCGTCAATCAAGCGCACACGCCCCGCAATGAATCGCGCGGCGGCGGTCGTCCTCCTCGCTAAGCACGTCCAGTTCCCTTCGTTTTGATTGGTTTGTCGAGCGCGCCGGGTTCCGGCCTTCGCCGTGTTGTCTGGGCCCAAGCGGTGTGTTACGTCTTACGGTGCGTGGCGTTTTCTTTTCGTCGCATGATCTGCACGGTGCTGTGCCTGCTCGTTTGGGCGGGTCTGCTTCTGCCTGTGCAGGCTGCGTATCGCTGCTCCGCGATGGAAGGCAGCCGGATGTCTGCTCCGTGCTGTCCGAGTGAGCTGGAAGCAGCGCCGCCCCAGACTGCGATCTCGCATCACTGCTGTGATCGGCTCCAAGCGCCTACGCTGGATACAGCGGCCCCTCATCGCAGTGACAAGCTGCGTCCTGTCCTACAAAGTCCGCTGCTGCTGACCATCCTGCCTCGGCTGATCGTGCAGTCCGCAGGACGCCGGGCAGACATCCGTACGCACAAGCAGACTGCGCCCCCGATCACAAGTCCCGAACGAACAGGAACGACGGTCCTTCAGATCTGATTTCTCGACGCGCTGAAGCCTTACAGACACCCAGCGTTTCGGAGGAATCAACATGTCCGTTTTGCGTGCCCTGACCATGGGCCTTGTGATCTTTTGGCAAGTTGTTGCTTGCGCAAAAGTTATAGCGACTGAAGTATCTGCGCCCGCGTTTTCCCTTGCAGAGCTACTCGCGGAAGTTGCGACGCAGAGTCCTGCGCTGCGAAGCAAGCTGCACGCCACCCACGCGGCCAAGACCCGCGCCGCGCAAGCTGGAGCGTTTGAAGATCCGATGGTGATGGTCGAGCTGTGGCAGGCTCCCACCACGCTGTCGCGACTGCCGCTGATGGTGACGCTCAGACAGCCGCTGCCGTGGCTGGGAAAGCTCAAGGCGCGTAGTCAGGTTGCGCAGCTGGATGGGCAGCGCGCGCAGCTGGAAGAAGCGCTACAGAAGCGGAGCCTGACGCTGTCGGCAGTTCGTGCGTACTATCAGCTTGCGCTCGCGCACCGGCAGCTGGAAGTACAGAAGCAGAATCAGAAGCTGCTGCAAGTGATTGTCTCGTCGGTGGATGTTCGCTATCGGGTGGGTCGGGCCGAGCTTGCAGAGCTGCTCGATGCGCAGGAAGCAACGCACGAACAAGAGACAGTTCTGTACGAGCTTGTGCGTGAACAGGAGCTGGCAGAGACCGAGCTTCTGTCTCTGCTCGGAGAGTCTTCGCAGCGGTCGCTCGGGATTCCGCAGCTGAACACTCAGCTTGCGACGCTTCCGTCGCTGGATGTGCTGATAGAAGAAGCGATGCAGCATCGTCCAGAGCTGTTCCTGGGTGAGCTGCTCCGCAAGCAAGCACACGCGAAAGGAACGGTGGCGCGTCATGAACAAGCACCTGACTTCGCGGTATCGGCGAGTGTGATGGTTCCGGTTCGTGGCGACATGGAACAAGCATTTACCGTCGGTGTTTCATCCAGCATTCCGTCCTTTTCGCTGGTCAAAAGTCACGCCGCGCAGCGCGAAGCGGAACAGATGGAACAGACAGCGGTGCAGGATCAAAAGCAGCTTCAAGCCAGCATCACTGCGGAAGTTCGTGCTGCGTATCTGCGCGTATCGACGGTTCACAAACACCTGACGCTGCATCGGGATGATCTGATTCCTTTGTCGGATCGCGCAGTGCAAGCCGCACGCGCGGGCTATCAGAGCGGCAAGCTGGGACTGTCTCTGCTGCTGTCCGCCACGCAGCGCTTGATTCAGCAGAGACTCAGCTATGAACGCTATCTGGCGGAGTATGGACTGCGACGCGCAGAACTGGATCTGGCCGTCGGAAAGGAAGTGTCCCCATGAGCGAACAGAGTCCGCACAACAAAGCGATCCGTGCGCGTACCGTGATGATGGGATTGCTGCTGCTTCTGCCTTCGCTTTGCGCGCTGTGGCTGTACCGTGAGCTGTCTGCGCTACAGACGAAGCGTACATCCAGTTCAACGATGAAAGGAGACGCTCAGCAAGCAGAGCTGTGGACGTGTCCGATGCATCTTCAGTATGTGCTCGATCACTTCGGAACGTGTCCGATCTGCGGCATGGATCTGGTTCCGCAAAAGAGCCTAAAGAAGACAGAGACTCCGTCGCTGCACATCGATTCCGGTCAGCAAAAACTGCTGGGACTTCGCTTTGTCAGCGTGCAGCGCGCGCCGTTTGGGCAAGCGATTCGGACAACTGGAAGGCTGGCTTATGATGAGACGCTGGTGCATCACATCCACACCAAATATGAAGCCTATGTAGAGCATCTTTTCGCAAACTACGTAGGCAAAGCGGTCAAAAAGGGAGAGCCGCTCGTATCGCTCTACAGTCCCGAGCTGTACAGCGCAGAGCAGGAATACTTGATCGCGCAGAAGGCCGGAACAGCGACGGTACATGGCGGGATCAACTTGGTGGATGCAGCACGCGAAAAGCTGCTCTTGTGGAACCTAAGTCCGCAAGACATCGCAACGCTAGAGCGCAGCGGACGCGCGAGCCGAACCTTCAACTTGTATGCGCCCATTGCGGGCTACGTGATTGCCAAGACAGCGGTTCACGGAATGCGGATCAAGCCGGAAGACTCGCTGTTTGACATCGTGGATCTGTCGCGCATGTGGGTGCTGGCCGATGTCTATGAATACGAGCTTCCACGCGTCAAGCTGGGACAGACAGCGACGGTCACCCTGCCCTACTGGCCGGATCGCAAGTGGCAGGGAACGATCAGCTTCATCTTCCCTTCGGTGGATCCCAAGACACGAACGGTGCGGGTGCGGATCGAAGTACACAATCCAAGCAGTGATCTCAAAGCAGACATGTTTGCGGATGTCGAGCTGAAAGTCGAAAGCAGGGAAGCGCTGGTGATTCCCGACGATGCGGTGATTGAAACAGGAAGACGGAAGCTGGTGTTCGTCAAAGACGCAGAGGGAAGCTTGCAGCAGCGCGAGATCGTCACCGCAGAGCGCTCTGGACACCTGTTTGAGGTCAGGAGCGGGCTTCAGGAGGGCGAGCTGGTGGCGCAAGGATCGAGCTTCCTGCTCGATTCCGAAGCACGGCTTCAGAGTGGATTTCTCGACGAAAAAGCAGCAGTGGATCTGGGTCCAGCGCAGCCACAAACGGATCACAGCGCGCACATGAATCATGGCGCTGGAGCGGATCACAGCGCACACATGAATCATGGCGCTGGAGCGGATCACAGCGCGCACATGAATCATGGCGCTGGAGCTGATCACAGCGCACACATGAATCATGGTTCTGGAGTGGATCACAGCGCGCACAAGCATCACGCGGCGCAAGGACAGACGCCATGATTGCCAAGCTGATTGCGCTGTGTGCGCGAAATCGTCTGCTGGTGGTGATGCTGTCTGCGGTGGCGTGTGTCGTCGCTGTGATGTGTCTGAAAGCGATTCCGCTCGATGCGATTCCTGATCTATCGGACACCCAAGTGATTGTCTATTCACGCTGGGAACAGAGCCCGGATCGAATCGAAGATCAGGTGACGTATCCGATCATTACGTCGTTGCTCGGTGCGCCAAAAGTGAAGGGAATCCGCGGCTTTAGTGACTTCGGCTATTCCTACGTGTACGTCCTGTTTGAAGACGGAACCGACATCTACTGGGCGCGCTCGCGGGTGCTGGAATATCTGTCGAAGATCAAGTCGAAGCTGCCCAAAGAAGTGTCCACAGAGCTGGGTCCAGATGCCACCGGCGTAGGCTGGGTGTTTCAGTACGCGCTCGTCGATGAGAGTGGGAAAAACTCCCTGTCGGATCTGCGTTCCTATCAAGACTGGTTTCTGCGCTTTGCGGTGCAGTCTGTTCCCGGTGTCGCAGAGGTCGCAACGGTGGGAGGCGCGGTCAAACAGTATCAAGTCACGGTCGATCCCAATCGCTTGCAATCGTACGGAATCAGCCTGGCGGAAGTCGCAGAAGCGCTGCGCAAGAGCAACGCAGAAGTGGGCGGCAGGCTGGTGGAGATCTCTGGAAAAGAGTTCATGGTGCGCGGTCGTGGCTACGTCAAGTCGATCGCGGATCTGGAACAGGTGGTGCTGCGCACAAACGATCTGGGAACGCCGCTGCGGATTGCCGATATTGGTCGTGTCAGCCTCGGTCCAGAGCTTCGCAGAGGCGTCGCAGATTTAGACGGACGCGGTGAAGTGGTGGGCGGAATTGTGGTGATGCGAATGGGCGAACATGCGCTGTCTGTGATTGAGCGCGTGAAGGATCGGCTGCATCAGCTAGAACCTTCCCTACCGAAAGGAGTCCGCATTGTCACAACCTATGATCGGTCCGAATTGATCCTGCGCGCGATCGATACGCTGCGTCATGAGCTGATGGTGGAAATCGCGGTGGTGTCGATCATCATCTTGCTGTTTCTGTGGCACATTCCGTCGGCGATTGTTCCGATTGTGACCATTCCGGTTGCGGTCCTTCTGTCGTTTGTGCCGCTGTATCTGCTCGGTGTTCCGGCCAACCTAATGTCTCTGTCCGGCATTGCGATCTCGATCGGAGTCCTGGTCGATGGCGCGATCGTGGAAGTCGAAAACGCGTATCGCAAGATTCAGAAGTGGCAGGAGTCGGGTTCCCAAGAAGACTTCGGACTGGTTCGTCTGCGTGCCTTGCAAGAGGTCGGCCCGTCGGTGTTTTTCTCTCTGCTGGTGATTGCGGTGGCGTTTTTGCCGGTCTTTACGCTGGTCGATCAAGAAGGTCGGCTGTTTCGTCCGCTCGCGCTGAGCAAGAACCTGGCGATGGCAATTGCTGCGATCTTGGCGGTCACACTCGATCCAGCGCTGCGCATGATGCTGTCACGGATTACGCCGTATCGATTCCGTCCCGCGCTGCTCGCCTCACTGTGTAACAGAGTGCTGGTCGGAACCTATCATCGCGAAGAAGATCATCCGATCAGTCGCGTGCTGTTTCGCGTCTATGATCCGGTCTGTCGCTTTGTCCTTCATCATCCCAAGAGCGTGATCTTGGGTGCGCTGTTTCTGACGCTGAGCACGATTCCCATCTATCAGCGCTTGGGATCAGAGTTTATGCCTCCGCTGCATGAAGGAAGCATTCTGTACATGCCAACCACGCTGCCCGGAGTGTCTGCGCAAGAAGCACAAAGGATCCTAACGATTCAAGACAGGGTGCTGCATGAGTTTCCTGAAGTGCAGTCTGTGTTTGGGAAAGCAGGACGCGCAGATACGTCGACGGACCCCGCGCCTCTGTCGATGATGGAGACGACGATTGTGCTCCATCCCGAGTCGCGCTGGCGCAAAAAGCCGCGCTTTTATTCGGGCTGGTCATGGCTTCCCAATGTGATGAAAGACGAGCTGCGATCTCTGTGGCCGGATCACATCACGCATGAAGAGCTGGTGACAGAGCTAGACAGAGCGCTGCGGATCGCAGGAACCACCAATGCGTGGACGATGCCGATCAAGGCGCGACTGGACATGTTATCGACGGGAGTTCGCACACCGATTGGCATCAAGATCTTCGGACAGAGTCCCAAAGAGCTGGATCAGCTGGGTGCGCAGATTGAAGCGATTGTGCGCACAGTGGAAGGAACGCGATCGGTCTTTGCAGAGCGCACAACCGGCGGATACTTTCTGGACTTTACGCTGCACAGAGAAGCGCTGAGCCGCTACGGACTGTCTGTGGAAGATGCCAACAGCGTGATCGCGCAAGCCATCGGCGGAGAGTCTGTCACGACGACGATTGAAGGAAGGGAGCGCTACGCTGTAAGCCTTCGTTATCCGCGTGAGCTGCGCCAAGATCTGAAAGAGCTTTCGCGTGCGCTGATTCCGATTCCGAGCGGTGGCAGCATTCCGATTGGACAAGTCGCAGCGCTTTCACTGACCACGGGACCGTCCATGCTGCGCGATGAAAACGGAATGCTCGCAGCGTATGTCTACGTAGACTTTGATACGTCGCAAAGAGACATCGGAAGCTATGTCGAGGAAGCCCGAAGTGCCGTCGCTGCGAAGCTGAGTCTGCCGAGTGGCTATCGCTTGGAGTGGAGCGGTCAGTTTGAAAACATGCTGCGCGTCAAAGAGCGACTTCGGCTGGTGGTTCCTCTTACGATCTTGCTGATCTTTTTGCTGCTCTACGCGAGCACACAGAGCGCATGGAAAGCGACGATTGTGATGCTGGCGGTTCCGTTTTCTGCGGTGGGTGCAATCTGGCTGCTCTATCTGCTCGGCTACAACACGTCGGTGGCGGTCTGGGTTGGGGTGATTGCGCTGCTCGGGCTCGATGCAGAGACAGGCGTGTTCATGCTGATGTACTTGGATCTGTCCTACGAAGAAGCGAAGCAGGAAGGACGGCTGCGAAACAGACTCGATCTGATCGAAGCGGTGGTTCACGGAGCGGTCAAGAGAGTGCGTCCCAAAGCAATGACGGTGCTGGCGGCGCTGCTCGGACTGCTGCCTATTTTGTGGTCGCACGGAACGGGCGCGGATGTGATGAAGCGAATCGCAGCCCCGATGGTGGGAGGACTCGCAACATCGTTTCTGCTGGAGCTGATTGTCTATCCGCCGATCTATCTGCTCTGGAAACAGCGCGAGGTGCAAACACAGATCGAACCAAGCGAGACGTAGGCGCTGTGTGCTGCGCTAAAAAAAGCGCCACAGAGAATCGACCGGAGTCTGGGACTTAAACCGCTGATACGCGCGACAGGCGAAGTACAGCGGAATCAGTCCCAGCAGCCACACCAGATAGGTCACGGGCAGACTCGCTCCTTTGCGGAAGAAGAGAGATCCAATTCCGCAAAACAGAAACAGGTGGAGCAGATAGTAGAACAGCGGAACCTGACCAAACGTCGAGAGGATCTGGCTTACGCGCGGCAGCTTGTCTGCGATTCGATTCCACAAAGAAAGCAGCAGCAGGTTCGTTCCGACAAACAGAAGCAGGAACACCAGCGACGGCGGATACTTGATTAGGTTGAAGAACTCAATGACGCTGGAATCGCGCGGAAGACGCAGGTTTCCGGGGCCTCCCACTGCACGAAGCGTGAGCGCGGAAAGAACCATCGCAAGACCCAGCCATGGAAGCTTGCGCAGCACGGGCGCTGCATGCGCGTGAAGCTGTCGTCCCAGCACGATTCCCCACAGCGCAACACCGCTCCACGGAATGATCGGATACAGCACGAATCCGGTGCCGCTGTGTCCCGGCAGAAACAGCAGCCGCAGCGCAAGTCCATAGGAGTCGCGCAGGTGCGCAGGACCGGGCGTCAGGATCGCAGAAGCCACGATGACAAGGGTCGCAACAATCGCCAGATAGCGTGTCCGCAGACGCAGCAGCAGCGACGACAAAATCAGCGCCATTCCCAGTCCGCTCAGCACCGAAAAGACGAGCACCATCGGACCGGAAGGACCCGGCCACGGACCATCAGGAATCGCGGGCGGAGCCGCTTCGCTATAGCGAAATCCCAGCGTCCACGCACGATTTTCAATGAGCTGATTGAGAAGGAGGAGCAGCAGTCCGCGCTTGCACAAAAAGCGTCGCGCCTCGGAATCGGACCAGCCTTGCTCGATGCGTGACTCGAGCAGCAGAGCAACCCCGCAGCCCATCAGCAAAAAGAATCCGGGCGCGCACAGATGCGTCACAAGCCGCGTCACAAACGGCTGCCACGCGGTGTAGCGCGTCCAGGCTCCCGCCCAGACTTCCGACGGATGATAGCGATAGACGAACGCGACGACATGGTCGAGCGCCATCAGCATCATGATGAGTCCACGCTGCACATCGAGCGCGGCCAGTCGCTTCGCCATGTGTCGCCTCGCTAGGTTGCGTCGCGCTTAGTTCACCGATCCGTCACGACGAAGCAGCAGCTTTTCCGCCAGGTTCGCTTCCACTTCCGATCGATCGAACAGCATCTTTTCCTGCTTTCCATCGAGCCAGTTTTGATGCGTGTTGCCGTAGAACGGACTCTGTGGATCACCGGAGTTTCCGCGTGGGAAGTTGACCATCGCCGACGGAACACCCGTTCCATCAAACGTCACGATCATGCGGAACAGAGATCCCTGACGCGCGCTCCACGTCTGCTTGAGCTTGCCCGCCGCATCGCTCATCGAAGACGAGGAAACATTCACCGTTCCCACCGATCCATCGACCGGGAAGTTGCCCGCGTTCCACTTGTCTCCGAGCGGATGATCGAACGCAGCGGAGTGAACATCCTTCCACTGATACGGCATCGTCTGCGACGGGAGCGTCGATCCAAAGCGCTGCTTGAGCCAGTCCGCCGCATCCGCCAGTCCTGCCATCAGGATGTAGTTGCGGTTTGCACCAATCAGCGGCTCTGCTTCCTTCACTTTGCGCAGCGCCAGACGCATCGGCTTGTACGCAAACGCGGGCTCCAGATCGAACAGCTTGGGAAGCAGCGGACCCAGCTCATCGGACAGCGCGCGCGTCGTCACAAAGTGAGCGAACGCAAAGAACATCACCGCTTCCGAAGACTTGCGGCGCATCTGCCGGTCCCACGAAGACATCTGCGTAAACATCCCGAGCAGCTCGGGACGATTTCGGAACGAGGCCAGGCTGGAATCGGTTCCCAGCTCGGCAATCGCTTGCGCCAGCGCCGGAAGCAGATCATCGGCCAGCGTCGATCGCGCGTCCCACTGAAGCTCTGCCATGTCTGCCGGCGTGATCTTGCCGCGCTTCACCAGTCGCTCTAGCTCGGACTCAATCCGCGCCGCGCGATCACCCGGATCGTAGAAGTATCCGTAGTAGTACGGATCGTTGTCGACGCGACCATCGGCGGTAAAGCCAAACGGCTCGTTGTTCGCAGTCGCCAGATAGCCACGCTCTGGATCGCGAGCCTGCGGCAGCTTGTCTTCCGAAAGGAACTTGCCCGTCCACACCGTACGCGGATCGGTTCCGTTCATCAGCTTCCACGGCTGGATTCCCTGCTTGTGCGCCATGCCGCGATCTGGAACCTGCGCATGCACGCGATAGCGAATGTTCTTCTGATCCGCCGCAACCAGGTTCACCGCGCCCACTTCTTGTCGCTTCGCTGCGCCTTCCCAGTCATTGAGCGTCTTGCTGCGATCGAGTCCCAGATACATCGCCGCTTCATGCGTCGCCGCAAAGCCCGTCCACGCAAACAGAATCTGGTTCGGGGTCAGGATCGCGCGCGGCACCGGAAGCAGATCATCGGGAAGCAGGACGCCCACGCCGGGAACGTCGGTGATCTGGAACTCGCGCACATCGGTCATGTCATCCGCTGAAGGAACCTTGCCACCGACGGACCGAATCCGAATCTTTTCGTTGCGGAGCTTGACCTCGCGATCGTTGCCTCCATACGAGATCTTGTTATTCGACGGCGCACCGACTTCAAACAGATCCATCACGTCCGCAAAGTTGGTCGTCGCAGCCCACGCGACGTTGCGGTTGTGTCCAAGCTGCACGCCCGGCGTTCCCGCAAAGCCAAAGCCCACCACGTCGAGCGCTCCGCCCTTGTCCGCAGAGTTTATGTGCTGCGCAAAGAAGCGAATCGGACTTCCGTACGGCTGATGCGGATCGCCCGCCAGGATCGGAGTCCCCGTCGCTGTCGTCTTTGCCGCCACCGCCCAGTTGTTGCTTCCCAGCTCGGGGGCCAGCTTGTCTGCTTGCGACAGCTGCGAAAGCGCCTGCGCCCGCAGCGCCGGTGAAATCGAAGGCTGCGACGGCAGACCTTGCGGTGCGACCTGCGGACCGGCGATTCCCTGCGGCACGGCCCCCGGCATCGTGAAGGCATTGCGCGTCGGCATGCACATCGGAAAATCCGTCGGAAACATCGGCGTCAGCACCTTCAGCACCGAGGCCAGCAGCTCGCTATCAATGCTCGACGACATGCCAAACGACAGCATCTTGCCGACGATGTAGGGATCGTCATCGCTCCACTCTGTCGGCACAAAGTCGAGCGCATCCTTGGCCATCTCTGGCGGCAGCGACGCTTCCCCTTTCTTCACCCGCGAGATGTAGTGATTGATGCCGCGCACAAACGCTTCGATCAGCTGCGCTTCATCGGGATAGTCCTGTCGCATTGCCTCGCGAGAGCGCCGTCCCCACTCCGCAAACGCAAACGTCCGCGCCAGGAGGTCGCCGCGCAGTCCTTTTTCACCGACCACTTCCGACTGCGTTCCGTACGCTTGTCGTCGCACCATCTCTAGCTGGAACAGGCGCAGCTTCGCCATCACGTACCCCGACGCAAACAGCGCGTCTCGGTCGCTCGCTGCGTAGATGTGCGGAATGCCCATCTGGTCGATCAGCACTTCGGTATCTGCACCCAGCGGAAGATCGATCGTCGTAGGGCTACAAGCCGGAACCGACAGCGCCAGGGCCAAAGCGGGACCCAGACGCCACGCAGACAGGAACTTGGTCTTCATACGCGGAACATAACAGCAATTGTCCGTGCCTGGTCAACAGCACCGTGGCGTAACACTGCATGTATGGTAGGGTCCGTTTCGTGCAAGTGGTTCGTAAGCTCGCTTCTCCTCTCGTGTCCGCTGCGGCGCTCGTCCTTCTTCTGACAGCGCTGCTCGGAGCGTCGTCGTCGTCACTCGGTTCGTCGTCACTTGGTTCGTCGCTGCCCGTTGCTTCGCCGACTGTCCCGAACGCGCCAACGCCTGCCGCTTCACCTGCGTCCGATGCCGAAGCGCCCGCGCCCAGCCAGACCTTCTTGGGAATGGACGACGAGCTACTGCTTCACCGTCTACGCCACGCCGACATTCGCAGCGTTCACTTCAGCAAAGGCGGCAGCTCGCTGGTCCTGCGCATCGAGTTTTCCGACGGAAGCCGCGCCGCGTTTAAGCCTGAGCAGATCAATCCTCAGTCGGTTCCGCGCAAAGAAGCAGCGGCGTATCAGCTGTCGCGAAAGCTGGGAATTGCAGCGGTTCCACCGACGGTGATGCGAGCCATCTCGCGAGATGAGCTGGTGCAAAAGCTGGATGCCGAGTCGCAGTGGGTCCGTCCGAGGCTGCTACGCGAAGCGATCTTCAGCGCCGAAGGAATGACCGTCGGTTCGATGATGTATTGGGTGCCAAGCCTGGCGGATCTCCGTCTGGACAGCGACGAAGCCATCCGAGCCTGGACCGTCGAGCTAAGCCAGCAAGGTGAGCTGTCCGACGAGCGAACGACGCTGCTTGCTCAGCTCTCGACGCTGCTTGCGTTTGACTTCATCCAAAACAACTCCGATCGCTTTTCCGGCGGCAACATCGTTGGATCCCGCGATCGTCGCACCCTGTTTTTCATCGACAACGCGTTCGGCTTCCAAACCGATCCGCACGGGCACCTGCGCGCGCTCGGCTACTTGCAGCGCTGTCAGAAGTTTTCGCGTCGGCTGTGGACTTCTCTTCAGCTTCTGTCCGACGAAGACTTGGTGTTTCACGATCCGCTGACGGGACCGCTGCTGTCGCCCGATGAGGTGTCGGCACTGCGCAGCCGTCGCGATCGTGTCGTGCGCTATCTGACGCAGCTCATCCGCAGCCACGGTGAAGACGCGGTGCTGGCCTTCCGCTAGCTCGGGCGACGGATCGCCACGATCGCAAAGTCGTTGTCGCGTAGGCTCGGATAGCGACGACGCAGCCACGCAGCCACTTCGTCCAGCACGCGCTCTGGGTTCGACTCCTGAGCCCGCAGCGTCGCAGCCAGCGCTGCTTCGTCCCGCGCACGCTCCTCGGGCAGTTCACGACCGGCGCTCATACACAGCAGCGTCGATCCCAGCGGAATCGTTCCCGACGAGCGATACAGCGGACCGACGATGCCGGGCGGAAGCTCCGACTCCATCGGCAGAAGCCGAGGCTGCTCCGTCACTGGCTGATCAAACAGCAGAAGCTGCGTCTTTTCACCGAGCAGCGCCTCGAACGAACCACTTGGCTCGACACGCAGAAGCAGCAGTCCAATCGGCCTTGTCAGCGGAATTTCCGTCGTCGCAGCCCCGAGAAGCCCAGCCTGCACATCGAGTCCCAGCGAGCCTTGCGCGCGAAAACACTTGAGGATGTGAAGTCCGATCGACGCTGCATCAATGCCATCACCGTCGGGATCAGCCACCAGAACTTCCGCATGTCCGTCGCAGATTCGCGTATCAAAGACCATGCCATCGACGGCTTCTTTGGCCTGATCGACCTGTCCGGTAATCGTCAGCGACGATCCATCCGACGGAAGCGACAGCGACTCTTTGCGCATCGCATCGAAGATCGCCAGCTTGGCCGCTGCGTAGCGACGACCGACATCCAAAAGCCGCAGCTTGTCCCGTCGCGCCGTGATGCTCTGAATCAGGATCAGTGCGACGAAGAACACGATCATCCCAAGCCCTTTGAGGTACTTGGTGCGCACCGAGCCATTCACCCTCGACATATCGAAGGCAATCAGCAGCGCGCCCACCTGCGAAGATCCCGTCGCAGACTCAGTGAGCAGCGGAACCAGCGCCCATGTCGTGGTGTCGTCTCGTCGACGATTTTCATCACGCAGTCGGTCTTGATACACGATCTGCGCACGCAGCGGCGGCAGCGGACTCGGCGTCACAAACCAGCCCACCACCTGCCCGAGAACATCGTTGTAGATCTGCGGCAAGTCCCGGTAGCGACTGGCCGAGAGCCGCTGCTTAAATCCGTCGGGATCGAACAGGATGCCGCGCAGGTCGCGATCCAGCCAGTGTCCGTAGTGATCGCCAAATGATCCTTTTCCCCGTCGCAGATAGTCCAGCTCGAAGCGCTGATCGATTCGCTCGTAGACCGTCTTGCCCGACTGATCGACCACACGCAAAAACACCGCATCTTCGTCGTCGAGCACACCGGACGCGAGCCGTTCCAGCATCTTGTGATCACGTCGGACCAGTGGATCGACGATGGCTCGCTCGAGGATGCCCGCATAGTTCAGACCCTTTTGACGGATCTGATCACGCAGGACGTTGACCTCGAACAGCGTCTGGTTCCAGTCGACCAAGACCTCGACGCCGCACGCGACAATCAGACCGAGCAAGAAGAACTGGCTGCTGTGTGCCAGCCGTTCGGACAGTCGAGCGCGCCAGGCGGCAAAGCGCGACGGCTGCCTCGGCATGTCAGCGAGCCCCGATCTTCAGCAGCACAACCTTGACGGTATCAATCAGGATCGACAGGTCAAACGCGAGCGACATGTTCTTTTGATAATACAAGTCGTACTTGAGCCGCTCACGCGCTTCGCTCAGTGTCGTGGCTGCGCCGAAGCGAACCTGGCCCAAGCTGGTGATGCCGGGACGGATGGCGTGGCGCTGATCGTAAAACGGCAGCGTCTGACGAAGATCTTTGACGGAGCTTTCGACCTCGGGACGCGGACCGACCAGGCTCATGTCCCCGAGGAGCACGTTGAAAAACTGCGGAAGCTCGTCGATGCGATGCAGGCGAATGAAGCGCCCTACCCTCGTCACGCGATCGTCGTTGTGCGACGTCAGACGCATCGGCTCGCCAGGCTTCGACACACGCATCGAGCGAAACTTGTAGATGGTAAACAGCTTGCCGCGCAGTCCGACGCGCGCCTGCTTGTACAGCGCCGGACCCGGACTATCGAGCCGAATCAGGATCGCAACAATCAGCAAGATCGGCGACACCAGCACGAGCGCAATCAGACTCAGTACAACATCGCTTAAGCGCTTGAGCGCGACGGTCCACTTCGACGGCGTAAAGCCCGCATCGAAGACCACGTCGGCGGGATGCAGCAGCTCAATCGGCAGCGAGTGCGTAAGCTCGGCGGTAAACGAAAGCGCGCTCCAGACCTCGATGCCGGTGACTTTCACCGACAAAAGACGGCTCATCAGCGCATCGTTGCTGCGAGAGTCTTCCAGCGAATAGACCACGTCGGTGATGTTGTGACGCTGAATCGCGTCGCTGATCTCTTGATAGCTGCCGAGGACGGGCCGACCGCAGATCGTCTGAGCCATCTCGGGCTCTTGTGGGGACAGAAACCCAGCCAGCTCGTAGCCCGCGCCAGGACGCGACAGCAGCCAGCGACCAATTTGCTGCGCCAGTCCGCCCGTCCCCAGCAACAGCACGCGACGACGCCAGTTTCCAGTGAGCAGGACTTCTTCAAAGTGACAGCGCAGCGAAAACAGCAGCCACTGACCGATCCCGAGGCTGAGCAGCAGCGCCAGGCGCTGAAGCCGCACACCCGGAAAGACGTAGAACAGAAGCGCCAGCGCCACGCCCGCGACGAAGTGCGCCATATGAATCCGAACCAGAAGCTGCGTGCGTGAACCCGGCGGGGTGTCGGCGTACAGTCCCAGATAGTACATCGCAAGCTGAACAGCGACGGGAATCGCGATGCCAGCCAGCAGCGCTTCTTTCCAGTACGCCCACAGCTCGATCATCGGTGGAACACCGGGATAACCCGATCCAATCCGTAGACGGACGCACAGGACGGCTACCAGAAAGAGCAGCACAGTCTCGGCGAGGAACAATCGGCGCAGACGAGCCGATTGAAAGATTTCCCACATATTTTGGTGGTGCCAGTTTACTGCAAGAACGGCTCACGGAATCGAGAGGAAACCGCAACAAAACATCGGCTCGCAGCGAGATTTGCCGTCGAGCCGATGTGGTTAGCGCAGGATCTCGGTCAGGACCTCACCATCACGCAGGTACTTGCGCGGATCGACCCCATGCGCGGACACAAACGTCGCCAGTACGTCTGCCGGTGACACCGGACGCTGACCGTCGGAAAACGTCTTGGCTGGCAGCGACAGAAGCTGCTCAGGGTCGGACGATCCGAAGCTCATGTTGCCTTTGAACTTGGGCGAGATGATGAGCGACGAGTTGTTCGGATAGTGATCACGACCCTGTGCGGCGTTGATGTTCGGCGTCCGACAGAAGTCGCTCACGACCAAGATGTGCGTGTGATCGGACAGCTTGTCGGCGCTCTTCGTCGGATGTGGGATCTGATCCAAGTAGTCGAGCATGATCGCGAGCAGATCGAACAGGTTTTGCTGAAGCAGCGCCTGGTTGCGATAGTTCGTAAAGTGCGTGTCGAAGCTGCCGTACGCGAAGCTGACGCAGCGCGAGGCATTGCGCGACAGCGACTCCAGGGCAAACGCTGCGTTTACCGATGCGCTCATCGTCGAGTAGGCAAAGTTTGTGTACTTGCCGCGCAGATAGCTGTCGGTAAACAGGTTGATCAGGTTTTCCTGATTCATCCTGCGCAGACCCTCGAACTGAAGGTGCATGCCGGTCATCACGTCGGGATTGGCCGACATCTTGGCCAGATCGAGCGCTTCCTGACTGAGCATCACGGTCACGCCATCACGCGCCGCCGCCGATTCATACAGGGTTGCGCGACGCAGCGACGCAGCCAGCGTACCGATGCCCGCGATGGTCAGCGGCACCGCGCGACGATCAAGACCTTGACCGACGAAGCTCGACGGATAGTTGATCGACACAGCAGGCAGAAGCTGACCGAGGCCGAAGCTGTTGGCCATCATCGTGTCGATGCTCGGACCCGACGTCTTGGTTCCCGCCAGGTGTCGTCCCGTCGCTGAAAACGCAGTTCCGTCCTGGTGACTGACGGTGTTCATCGCGATTCCGTTGACGACGGTGAGCCGGTTGTAGTGACGAAGCAGGTCACCAATCGCCGGTCCAAACACAAGCGGTCCCGAGGCTGGACGAACCAGCTCGAACGAATAACCCGAAGCCGCGGTCGTTCCATCAAGCGGCGTGGTTCGACTGACCCACTTCTTGAGCGGCGCGATGTCGATGGTGTTGGTCGATCCGGGCTCGATCAAGCCGACGCGCTCGTTACGCGGATCGAGTCCGACGGTGATGTCCCACGCGCCTTGGGCATGAATGAAGATGAAAAACTCATCGGTGGATACTTCCGGGCCAGCAAACGCTTGGAACAGAGGCGTTCCGAGCGCCGCAGCAGCGGAGCCACCGACGATGGACTGGATGAAATTCCGACGGTTCATCTGCGGCCCTCCCTTAGTAAAGCTGGAACTCGGGGTGACGAATCAGTCCCTGACAGACCGTCGCCCAGCCCGCCTCCACCGCAGTGAAGCGCGAGCCCGTCGGGTTGTGGTTCTTGATGGTTTCGTTATAGAGCGCAAAAAACCGCGTCGTCCGATCCGTCGGAGCCAGCTTGGCCGGATAACCGAGGAACTTGCGATGCAGCACCGCGAAGCGATCCGCAAAGCCAGCCGCATCCACCGCCGTCTGTGGAACATCGAAGTTGTAGATCAGTCGACTTCCCACCGCGACCTGCGGCGTGCTCTTCAAATCCTTTTCGAGCGCTTTGTCACACAGCGCCACGCCGAGCCGCTCAAAGTTGGCAATCATCAGCGAGTTGGTCTGCGTGTTTCGCGCCATGTCCGTCGAGTAGTTCGGCAGTCCGAGCGCGCCCAGATAGGCCGTCCAGGTATCAAACAGACCACTTCCGCCCGCCGTCAGCTGTGTCTGCGCTTGCAGAGCCGTCAGACCGCCAAACAGCGTCAGATAGGTTCGGATATACGCTTCCGCAGGAACCAGACGCGGAGATTCCTTGTGCGTGGTGTCTTGCGCGAGCGACTCGTGACCTGGAACCTGATCCAGCGTCAGCGAAGGAACGTCTTGTCCTTTGCAGGAAGCGGACAACAAAAGCGCGCCACAAAGAAACGTCAGCTTGGTGTTCATGGCGTAACTCCGCTTCTCCACACCGTGGACGAAAGGTTGTTGGCAGACCGATACTGCTGCGACTTGAGCAGCACCTTGACGAGCGGCTTTACGCGATAGCCACCCTCGACAAGCGCCGTCGTCATTTGGTCACGCAGTGCGCTGTCTTCCGTCCCAAGGGATCGACCAAGGAAGCTCTCTGCAACGTTCTGCGCCACGCACGGAGCAAAGTCCGCACGATGCGTCAGGTATTCGCCCATTCCCTTTGCGCCAAGGTCCGTGTTTTCCACCGAGGCATAGGCTCCGCGCAGCATGCCAGTCGTCGGCGTCGAAAAGATGTTGTCGTAGCGCGTGTTGCACGAAGCCGGAATCTTGCCTCCGACCTGCTTGCACGCATCGCTCTGCGCCGGATACTGCTTCGGATCGAGATAGCTCCAGTCGTTTTCCACCCAGCGCGCAAAGTAGGCCGACAGCGGCTCCAGCGTCTGATGGCACGCCGCGCAGCCTTCGCGCTTCATCAGATCCGATTCCTTCGAGGGCGGCAGCAGAAGTCCCGCTGGTGCCACGAAGTCTCGACACAGGAACATGTTGTAGACCGCGTGTGCACGCGAGCGTCGGGTCGCGTACTTGAACAGAAACAGAGGCATCGTCAAGATGCCTGCCGACGACGATCCCGCATCGACTTTCTGCCAGTTCATCAGGTCTTGCGGAAGCAGGTTCGCGGGCATCGCATCCGGGGATGGCAGCGACGTTGAGCCCAGATCCTTGTCGTTCCAGTTCGATCGCGAAGACAGCTTGTAGAACTGCGCGAGCGGACCGTTTACGTAGGTGTACTTGGCCGACACCACCTCGCGGAAGTCACGGTCTTCCAAGAACAGGTTGTAGAAGAACACTTGCGGCTCTTCCGCGACCCACAATGACTGCCACGTTCGGTATTCAAACGCCTGCGCATCCGTCGGATCATCCACACCCAGCAGCGTGTTGCGCGAAGACACAAACGCCGCGCGCGGCTGGGATGCAAGGAAGTTGGCCGCCGGCATGCACAGCTCTAGACCGGGACCGCAGCCGCACCCTTGCGAGTTCGACACACCGTAACCCGTACGGCAGTCGAGCGTCGTCGTTGGTGCCGTGTCCATCGGAGCCGACGCCACCGTGTTCGCTTCTTCTTTGCAGACGCGAATCTGCATCGTATCGGTCTTGGTATCCGATTCCTTCAGCAGCTCGTTGTTCAGCGTGTAGCCCGGAAAGCGCGCCGGCCACGTCGTCGCGTTGTAACGATCCGCCGGGCTTGAGCTCTTGTAATCGGAATACAGCCACCACGGCTTGACCACCACCGTGTACTGATCCAGCACCGCTTTGTCGACGGGCTTGGCCGTTCCCGTAGGAGGCAGCGCCGCATTCACATCGGGATACTTCAGACCCGTTTCCGATTCGAGCAGACAGAAGCCAGCCTTCACCAGGTTGTTCCACTGCGGATAGGTCGGATCGGTGGTCTTGGGGACTTGCGCATGACGCGCTCGTCGCTGACCCGGACGATAGTAGACCCAGGTATCCTTCCCGGTATCGTCTTTCACAAGGATGCGCGCCAAGGTGTTGCGATTGGTTCCCACCTGGAACGACACCGTCTGCGGTCGCAACAGATCCGAGTAGATTCGGGTCAGTCGGTCGGCATAGGTATCACCGCTCAGGTGTGTGTCAATCCATGACTCCAGGTTGAAGTCGGAGCGCTCGAACTCCTGTAGGTCTTGCTCCGTCGGCATCCGTCCGAGCAAGTCGATGCACAAGGTTCGGAAGTACTTGTAATCGAGAAGTGTCTTTTCTGCGGTTGCAGCCTGGCTCTGTCCACCAAACAGACAGAGTCCCAAAAGCAGGCTCGCGACCACTGTGGGCCGTCGGGAAAGCGAAGTCTGCGCGTGTCGCATGATCCCTCCTGTCAACACAAGACATTCCCAGATCTGCACGTAGAATCAACAGCAATCACGACGGCATCGGAAGCACGTAGAGCGATTGTGTTTCCTCGGTCCGACCACGAGAATCTACAAATTCAGCATGTTGAATGTCAGTACAAAAGGGAAATACGTCACACCATGCAGTCCCAGCGGCTGACCGTCATAGCCCAGAGTAAAGTAGGGATGTCGATTCAGCATGTTTCATCCGAGGAAGGACAAAAAGGCCGATGACCGACTATCTGTACCGAGGAGAAGCGACACATCCAGCCTGGTCGGGATACTGGTGGCCGATGCTCACCAATCGCGATCGCAGCGACTACATGAACCTGTATGACGACGGTGGACCGCTCGATAAGTACGATCAGTACTGCGTCGCGTGTGGCTTTCCCAACCCTCGCAGCAAAGAGTTTGAAGGCTGGCGACACTTTGCGGACAAGCGACTCGAAGAAGCGACCGGGTTTGCCGCCTTTTGGTGGGGACACTGCAACGGCTGGGCAGCGGCCTCTGTGCTCGAAGATGAACCGACGACGGAACGCGAAGCCAGTGGCATCCACTTTCAAGTCGGCGATCAAAAAGGACTCCTCACGGTCTGTCACAACGGGGATCCCGTCGACATCATTCGCAAGCTCGGAGAAAACGACGCGCACCTGTTTCACTCGACGCTGATTCAGTCGATTGGCAAGGAAAAGCGCGGGCTCATCTTCGATACCAAGCTCGATCCGATTGATCCCGCAACCGGCGAACCACGACGAGAAGTCTGGAACTATCCCGCGTATCGTTATCAGTTTGACTACAGCGAAGCCGGACCAAGCACCTGGGATGTGACCGCGCAGGTCTGGTTTGCCAACGATGCCGTGATGCCAAACTTCGTCGGTGTCAAGAACTGGCCGATGGATGAAAGACCGAAGGTGTATGCCTATCGGATTGTCGGCAGCCAGGAATACCCGCAGAGCGGATACTGGATTGGCGGATCACGGCTCGATCATCCCGACTTGATGTGGCGACCGCAGCCGCTGACGGTACAAAACGCGGCGGAGACGCGCAGTCCGGGGTCCAGCCAGACCAACTTCCATCCGACGCTGCGGACCTTGGTGTACTCGATCATCGCGGGTGAGCAGGCCACCGTGTCGCAGACCGTCGTCGCGCACTACCAGAGCCTGGATCTGCACTGGGTGGTCACGCAAGACGAAGAAGCCGCGTATCCGCCACCGCTCTCTGTTGGAGACTACTGGCGCTATGCAGTGACGACGCAGGACACCATCGGCAACTGGACGCGACCGTTTCTGCTTCACGTCGAAGTGGTCGGCTGGGACAAAGACGACTGGGTGTTCGAGGTTGGCGCGATTCACACAGGCGATGTGATTCCTGAACGTCACGTCCTGTACTTCGACAAACAGACACGGATGCTGTCCGATGCGTCTCCCTATCCGGGCGGCTATGCGTACACGCTGCGGCAAGACAAAGAGACCAAAGCGTTTACGCGCAGCGACGATCCAGCGCTGTGGGAAAACAGTCCGTTGCGACGCCTCCTGACGCAGGTTCCCTATGCGTGGGATCGCGCCGGAATGGAGCCCGTGATTCAAGTAACGCTCAAGTCGCTCGCGAAGGAACCGATTGCGTGTCGCAAGCTCGCGGTGTCCAAAGGAGTCCAGACCTGGGCCGATCACTGCGTCAGCAGTCCGCGCGGAAACCTGCGAGGCATGTTCTTGACGGCGGATCTCGACAAGGTATCTGCGCAGCTTATCGATCTCGGTCACAAGACCACCTAACGCGGACGACGCGCCATGTCACACGATCCCTTCTCCGGTCTTCCCTCACAGCTTCCCAGCGACGACATCAAGCAGCTTGCAAAGGCACAGTTTGCGGGCTCTGCAGAGCGCTTTGTTGCAAGTCCTTTGCATCGCTTGGGAGACGATCTTCTGCAGATGGTTTCGCTCGCGAAGCTGTCAGGAACCGAGCGCGTGCTGGATGTCGCAACAGGAGGCGGACACACAGCGCTCGCGTTTTCACGACACGCAAAGGAAGTGGTGGCGTCGGATCTGACGCCGCGCATGCTCGAAGTGGCCGCGCAGTTTGTCGCAGAACACCAGCAAGACAACGTGCGATTTGTCTTGGCGGATGCCGAAGCGCTGCCGTTTCCCGACGCAGACTTTGATGTGGTCACAGCCAGACTCGCGCCGCATCACTTTCCTTCGCCTGCGCGCTTTGTGCAGCAAGTAGCGCGCGTGCTCCGTCCCGGTGGTCGCTTCATTCTCGACGACAACATGGCGCCTGAAGACGATGAGCTGGATGCGTTTATGGACCGCTTCGAGCGCTGGCGCGATCCCAGTCACGTCCGGGCCCATCGCATGTCAGCGTGGCGAACGCTCTGTGAGTCCGTCGGTCTGCGCATCACGGAAGTCACTCCGCTCGCGAAGAAAGTCTATCCGTTTGATGAATGGACCGAGCGGATGCGGCTTCCCTCGCAGCAGACGCGCGCGCTGTCCGACTGGCTGTTGCAAGCGTCCGCGCACTGTAGAGACTTCTTCGATGTCCGTGAGAGCGACGGAAAAGTAGTCTCTCTGTGCGCGACGTTCGGAATCCTGGTCGCGACCAAGCCCTGATCCCAAACCGCTACGTACTAACCGCCCGTGATGCTGAAGTAGCGCGCATCGGTGTGATGACTGATGATCGCGGCGGTCGACTGCTCTGGAACGATCTGGAACTCTTCAGACAGCGCAACCCCGATCCGCTCCGCCCCAAGCAAGCGGAACATCTGAACGTGATCTTCCAGGCGCGGACACGCAGGATATCCGAAGCTGTAGCGGCTCCCTTGATAGCCTTGCTGGAACAGATGCTCGACGAGCGGAGCGTCCGCCGCGCTGATTCCTAGCTCCTGACGAATGCGCTTGTGCAGCCACTCTGCGAGCGCTTCCGTCGCTTCCACCGCCAGTCCGTGAAAGTGCAGATAGTCATCGTAGCGATGCTTGGCAAACATCTCTGCTTCCACCAGCGACGGTGTATCGCCCATCGTCACCAGCGTAATCGGCAGCACATCGAACCCTTCCGAAAGTGCCTTGTCTTTGCGACGGAAAAAGTCCGAAATACACAGTCGCTTGCCTTGCGGCTGACGCGGAAAGGTAAAGCGCTCTGCTTCGGTAAACTGGTTCGGAGTCCCCGGCGGATGCAGCACCACCAAGCTGTTTTCGTCCGAGTAGCACGGGAAGTAGCCATATAGCAGCCGAGGCCGCAGCAGTCGACGCTCCAGCGCGCGCTCGCACCACCTGTAGAACTTCGGCTCGACCGTCTCCGACACAAAGTGACGATATTCCTCTTCCGAGCGACGACCGCGACGGTACTGCCACTGACCCCGGAACAGCACCAAGCGATTGATGTAACCAAACACATCGCGCAGGTTGATCTGTCCCCCTTCGAGCAGCTTCGTCCCCCAAAACGGCGGCTGCGGAACCTGCGCAAGCTGCGAGACATCCGACGGAACATACTCCATCGCCGCTTGCATCGCTTCGACCCGCAGCTCGGCTTTGTTTAGCTCGCTCTGAATCCGCTGTCCCGCCAGCTTCTTTCGTCCCGGTCCCGTCAGCGTGCGATCTTCGGGCTTGATGTGTCCGCACAGCTCGTCCATCAGCCGCAGACCCGAAAACGCATCGACACCGTAATACACTTCGCCACCGCGATACGACGATGCCAGCGGACCTTCGACATACGCACGATTGAGCGCCGCACCACCACACAGCACCGGAATCGACCAGCCGCGCGTGGTCATCAGCTCCAGGTTTTCCTTCATCACCACCGTCGACTTCACCAGCAGTCCAGACATTCCGATCGCATCGGCTTTGTGCTGCTCTGCCGCTTCCAAGATCGCGTCAATCGGCTGCTTGATTCCCAGGTTGACTACCCGATAGCCGTTGTTCGATAGGATGATATCGACGAGGTTTTTGCCAATGTCGTGAACGTCTCCCTTCACCGTTCCAAGCACGATCACGCCCTTTTCGGACCCGCTCGACTTGTCCATAAACGGCTCCAGGTACGCCACCGCCGCTTTCATCGTCTCTGCCGACTGGAGCACAAACGGAAGCTGCATCTGTCCCGAACCGAACAGCTCACCGACGGTCTTCATGCCTTCCAGCAGGATCTCGTTGATGATTCCAAGCGGCTTGTGTCCCTCGTTGAGCGCTTCTTCCAGCAGCTTGTCGATTCCGACTTTCTTTCCGTCGATGATGCGTCGCTGAAGTCGCTCTGCCAGCGTTCCTGTCTCGCTCCGCTGCGTGCTCGTGTCCGTCGACTCTCCGCCAAAGCGCTCGACGAACTTGAACAGCGGATCGTAGCCCGGTGACCGACGGTCGTAGATCAGATCCCGCGCCAGATCGACATCCGCAGCCTTGAGCTTCGACAGCGGCAAGATCTTGGCCGGACTGACAATCGCTGCGTCGAGTCCGTTTAAGATCGCCTCCGACAGAAACACCGAGTTTAAGACCTGTCGCGCAAACGGCTTGAGGCCAAAGCTCACGTTCGACAGACCGAGCAGCGTCAGCGCCCCCGGCAGCGTCTCTTTGATCAGCCGAATGCCCGACAGCGTCTCGACGGCAGCGTTGCGACTGTCTTCATCGCCCGAGCCAATCGTAAACGTCAGTGGATCAAACAGCAGCGACGATGGAGCCAGTCCGTGTCCGTCCACCGCCAGGTTGTAGATGCGCCGAGCGACTTCCAGCTTGCGATCTGCCGTCTTGGCCATTCCGTCTTCGTCGATGGTCAGGACCACCAGCGAAGCGCCATAGCGACGAGCCAGCGCACAGATTCGGTTGGCCTTTTCTTCGCCATCTTCCAAGTTGACGGAGTTGATGACCGCGCGTCCCCCGAGCAGCTTCAGCGACTCCTCCAGCACATCAAGCTGCGTCGTATCAATCACCAGCGGCTGGGTAATCTGCGTGGCATAGCGACGGAGCACTTCACGCATATCACGCACTTCATCGCGTCCCACATACGCCGTGCAGACATCGATAAGGTGCGCTCCTTCGGCCACTTGCTCGCGACCGACTTCGACGAGTCCTTCAAAGTCTTCCCGCAGCAGCAGCTCGCGGAACTTCTTGCTGCCGTTGGCGTTGCTGCGCTCTCCGATGATGAGCGGCGGCGGTTCCTGAAGCAGCGGCACCGACATATACAGCGACGACGCCTGTCCACCTGTCTTGTATTCGGGACGCGGTCTTCCGTAAAACGCCCGCACCGGCTCACTGCGCACGCGACTCGCCACCGCAGAAATGTGCGACGGAGTCGTTCCGCAGCAGCCACCGACCAGCGAGATCCCGAACTCTTTGACAAAGCGCTCTTGGAAGTCCGCCAGCATCTCCGGCTTTAGGTCATACGTCGCAACGCCACCTTCATTGCGAGGCAGACCCGCATTCGGCTGCACCGCGACGAAGCGACTCGCGTTTTGACCGAAAAACCGAACGTGCTCTTGCATCAAGTCCGGTCCCGTCGCGCAGTTGAGTCCAATTCCGTCCGGCTCAATCGCTTCCAGCGCAGGCAGCGCCGCCGCGACATCGGTTCCGACCAGCATCGTCCCGGTCGTCTCGATCGTAAGCTGCGTAAAGATCGGAACTTCTCGTCCCGCGATCTCCATCGCTCGCCGGGCTGCCAGCACGCCGCACTTGACGCCCAGCAGATCCTGCGCCGTCTCAATCAGGATCAGATCCGCGCCACCCTCGATAAGTCCCTGCATCTGCGTGCAGTACGAATCGAACAGCTCATTCCACGAGGTATGCCCGAGCGTCACCAGCTTGGTCGTCGGTCCCACCGATCCAGCGACGAAGCGCGGCCACTCTGGCGTCGAAAAGGAATCGGCCACCTGACGGGCAATCTGCGCGGATCGTCGTGACAAGTCGAGCGCGCGATCGGCAATCTGATATTCCGCCAGCACCAGCGACGTCGAGCCAAAGCTGTTCGTCTCGACGATGTCCGCACCTGCCGCATAGTACGCCGCGTGAACG
>CALMML010000356.1 GCA_937868485.1 uncultured Myxococcales bacterium
TTCTTTCGCTCCGATTCCTTCCCTTCTTTGATTCCTCTTCCTTCTGTGAAGTGACGCTGAGCCGTCGCTAAGGGTAGAAGCTTGCTGTTCGCGGCAGGCGAGGGGGATCACATCATGTCCAGCGCGCGGGCGAGTCAGCCTTGGCCGTCAGAACTGTTGCCGTTGATCGAGGAGTCGCTCGATCAGTTTCTACCCGCCCAAACGGCCCAGCCCGAGCCGCTTCATCGTGCGATGCGCTACGCGGTGTTCGGTGGTGGCAAGCGACTGCGTCCGCTCTTTTTGCTCAAGGTGGCGCAGGCGGCGGGGCTGCCAAGGACCGAGCTTCCTTTGGCCCTGCGGGCGGCCTGCGCGGTGGAGCTGATTCACATTGCCTCGCTGGTCCACGACGACCTTCCGTGCTTTGACGACGCCGCGCTGCGCAAAGGCCGTCCGACGGTTCATGTGGTCTTTGGGGAAGCGCGCGCGCTGCTGGTCGGGGATGCGCTGCTGGCCCGCAGCTTCGAGCTTCTGTCGAGCGGGCCACGCAAGCATGCGTCTCGGGCGCTGCGCGTCGTGCAGCTGCTTGCCAGTGCCACCGGATCGCTGTCAGGCCTGGTCGGTGGTCAAGAGCTGGAACAAGAGCTTCCAAGTCCTCGCGATGCGCGCTTTCCCGAAAGTGCGGCGAGCTATCACGAACAAAAGACCGGCGCGCTGTTTGGAATGGCCGCAGAAGCCGCTTCCGTGATTGCAGGCGCTTCGCGCTCTGCCGCTTGGGCGGACATCGGTCGCTTGGTCGGTCGCGGCTATCTGATGGCCTATGCGCTTCAGTCCATGCCGCACAGCGAGCAGGTGGACTACGTGCTGCAAGCCCAGCTCAGCGATCTGGCCGATCGGCTTCATCAGCGCATCGCCGAGCTGACCGAGACGCCCGAGCCGCTCGTGTCGTTTCTCGATGAGCTGCGTAGTCCGCTGTATCGGACGCGGCAACGTAGCTTTGTGCGGGAAGAGCCGCGCAGCGTGGTTTTGCACGCGCAGGAAAGGAATGAGCCATGAGCCTTTCTTTCGAGCTGCTTCGTCACAACGCGGCTTGCGCGGGCGTCGTCCTGATCGCGCTGCTGCTGCTCACGCTGCTAGGCTGTGGACTGTCTTCGCGCTTTGCCTCTCGGCTGCTTCGGTCGCGGCTCCTCGATGCTTCGACGGACACGCAGGCTGCGCTGTCTCGCCTCATCTGGCGCACCGGGCTGTCGCTGTGGACGCTGCTGGCCGTCGTCGCGCTGGGCAGCGTGGTGCTCTTGTCGCATCGTCAGGTGGATCTCCTCGATTGGTCCCATCACTACGTCGAGCGCGTGACGCAGCGGGACTTCCAAGGAATCGGTCTGTCGGCGCTCAAGTCGCTGGGACTGTTGCTGGCTGCGTTCTTTGTGGTGCGAGTGACGGTGACGCTGCTGGCCTCGGTTCGCGATCGCTTGCTGCGCACCGAGCTGCTGAGCACGCATCACGAGCGACTCGATCTGCTGCTGATGCATCTGCGACGGACGCTCGTCTGTCTCATCGTGCTGGGAACCGTGAGCCTGTGCGGTCAGCTGCTCGAGCTGTCGGGCATCTGGCTTCAGTCCTTCCGGGTCATTGCCTACATCACGTTTGGACTCTATCTGGCGCGCTTTGCGGTGGGCGCGGCGCACCTGCTGCTCGATGTGCTGTTTGGCCTGTCCGACGCGCTGAGCAAGCTGGAAAATCCGCTGCGCTATCTGGGTCGCGTCCGTCACCTTGAGCCGCTGACCAAGCGTGCGGCGGACTACTTTGTCTATGTCGCGATTGCGACGTGGGTTGCGGATCGACTGACGCCTGGCTCGTGGGCGGCGCAAAACGGACACCTCGGACTGCGCATCATCGCCATCTTCTACGTGAGCCGCGTGCTCGTCGAAGTCTGTCTGCTGCTGATGACCGAGTTTTTTCTCCATCGCGCCGGGCTGTCTCCGTCGGAACAGCAGCAACGTCAGACGCTGGTTCCGGTGGCCGCCGGGGCTGTTCGCTACAGCGTCTACTTTGCCGCCTTCATCATGATGCTGCGCGAGGCTGGCTTTGACACCACGCCGCTGTGGGCCGGCGCTGGTGCCATCGGTGTCGCGGTCGGCTTGGGCGGTCAGTCGCTCGTCGGAGACTTGGTTGCGGGCTTTTTCATCTTGTTTGAAAACATCTTCCTCGTCGGTGACTTTGTCGAAGTCGGCGAGGTCAAAGGCAAGGTCGAAGAGATCGGCGTTCGCGTCACCAAGATCCGCGACGAAGCCGGCGTCCTTCACACCATCCCAAACGGCGAAGTGCGCAAGGTGGCCAGCCATTCCCGAGGCTACGTCAACGTGATCATCGATCTGCCGATTCCGCACGGTGAAGATCTGCATCACCTCATCGAGCGGCTTACCGACAAGATGAGCGAGCTGCGCGCGGCCCGGTCCGAGATCTTGGGAGAGACTGAGTTTGGGATCGAAGGTCTGCGCGAGACCTCGACGGTGCTGCGAACCGTCACGATGGTAAAGCC
>CALMML010000357.1 GCA_937868485.1 uncultured Myxococcales bacterium
GTTTTGAAGGACGAATCAAGCTATTTTTCTGTACCGTCGGAAACGCTTAATCTGTGAGGTCTTAAAATGGCCATTTTTCAGGTTTGCCAGCCTACTGGATGGACCGGGCTGGCGGTTGGTTGGGTAGAGGTCCGGTCAATGGCAGGTTTTCCCGAGGACTGCCCGTCGGATTGGGACTACATTGGTGCTACTTGGCCACATCGGGTGAGTTGGTTTGTGACCATGGCTTTTCGCTATGTCGATGTCCGTCTTGTGCTTATTTCGATACGAAGAGCTCTCCTGGCTAGCTGCGCGGGGGCTTGGTGGGAGTGCCGAAGCAGGCCATCCAGTCTTGAACGATGGCAACGGAAATAGCGGTGTTGCGGTCGAGTGCTCGCAGGCTGGCCAGTTCGTCAAGCTTGGCATCCACCGTCGGCATCAGTCGCAGCGAAAGCCGCACCCGCTCATCTTTGTCCTCTAGTCGTCGCAGTCGCGCGGCTTGTCGCATGGCTGTACGTGACTGAGTGCCAACAGACCTCGGTTCCTTGCTGGGCTGCGTAGCCCGTGCCGTCGTGACGACAGGCGGCGGCGGCGAGGTCGTCTCCTTCGCTATCGTGGGGATCTGTGGTGCCGCTATTGTGAATGGGAGCGGCTTCGGAACGGCCTCCTTTGGGACGGGTGGCAGTTTCGGAAGTGGCTCTCTGCTTGGGCCTGCGGACGTATGGGGCGGCGGTGGCGTTGGGGGTACCGCTTGCTGTTGCGCTTGGACGACCGGCACCGCAGGCAACGACGATACGTAGCTTTGTGGCGGTACGACATAGTTCGTCGTCTTTGGAGACGGGAGTGTCGCCATTGGTGGTGGCACAGACTGCGTACGAGCGGCTGGCGGTGTGAGGGGGGTCCCTGCTCTCTCATCGGGTTTGGGTGGCACCGGAACGGCTACTTTGGGAATAATGCTCGGCGGGACGGCAGAGGCCCGATGACTGGCGTCCGCAAGAACGGACTCGCGATGAAGGGCACTCACAGGTGGTTTCGCAGTACGAGACTCCGCAGAACGAATCGAACTTTGAGCTGGCGAAGCTGGGTGCTCTGTCACTCCGAGCTCTGCCAATCGTTGCTCCAGATCTGGTGCTGGTCCGTCGGGGGCCCGCGCTCCTGGGAATGCTTGCGGCGTGTAATCGAGTCCTCCCTTCTTTTTCCGTTCCGGGACTCTGCTTGCACTCTTTCCCGCATGTTCATCGCGTGCCTTCGCTGATTCGAGCAATCCCATGTCTGCGAGCGACTCTTCGAGGCCCGGAGCCGGTCCATCCGGGGCACGAGCACCTGGAAATGCTTGCGGCGTGTAATCGAGTCCGCGCTTCTTCTTGTCGCTCATTGCCGGCCCCTCAAGCCAAGCAGTTTCAGGATGTCGTCCGTGAGGCTTCGAAGCAACGTGTCTCCTTCGGACCCCTCGCCGTAGGGAGTATCCCACACAGGCCGGTAGTACTCCGACGAGCGCTTGATGGCAGGGGACTGAGGAATCATCTTGGACCACACCGTAAGATTCGGAACACGCTCTGTAGCCTTGCGCAGTGCCGTCAGGGTCGTCTTTCCTCCTGCGTCGGCGCGATTGAGCACCACCAGCAGCTTGGCGCGACACTGCACCAGATCTGGCAGTGCATTCTGCAAGTCATCCACCGCCAAGCGACCGTCTACCGGGATCACCACCAAGTCCGTTTGCACAGACCCCGCCAGGGCCAAGCTCGGTGAAGAGTCCATCACCAGGAGGTCCACCTTGAAACGAAAGTTCGGCTGCTGATTGGGCGAGTACATAGCCACCAAGTTGGGACTGTGCTTGTGTACGCTGCCATCCCCTATCATCGCCTCGCCACCAGAGAGCCAGCGGAGAAGGTCCCCCTGCCGATCCAGACCGACCGCTACGGTACGAAGTCCGAGGTGGACCGCAGATCGAACCGCGCAATGGACCGCGAGTGTCGTCTTTCCGACCCCGCCCTTGTTGTTGTAGAAAACGACCGAGCGCATATGTACCCCCTGTTGATGGTCAACCCTGGCATGTTGGTTTACGCCACTGCGCATGCCAAAAATGAACAAGAACAGGGTACGAGTTTCTGGAACTGAAGTGCAAGCGGCATCCTGGAAGCGCGATTCAAAGTAGAAACCACACTAGCGACGATGAAATCCGAGGAAGCGGAAGGTAGACAGACACGCGAAGGAGTCCTCTGTTCACCCACCAGGAATAGGAAAAATCCAACCCAGAAAGCAGATCAGCTCGGATCAGATCAGCGGAAGGGAGCTGTATCCTTTCCAACATGGAAAAGTGTCTGGTCTGTGGCAGTGAGTTTGTGAAGAAGCGGAAGGATACGTTCTATTGCCGGAACCCACAGTGTCGCAAGCAGGCGCACCTTGATCGGAAGGCGCAAGCCGCGAAGCTGCCCCCCACGCTCCCATCAAACAAAGCATCGGTGGTGGTGGCGTTCCCAGATGGCAGCCGGTGGCTGCTAGAGCTGACTCCCCTTCATGCAGTCAGTGCAGCCCAGGTGCCGACGCTGACGCAGGTTCCTAACCACGAGACAGAGACCCACGCGGGATCAGATCCTGCGCTTTCCACTTCATCTCCAGCGCTGTCCAGCAATACAGAGATCCTTTCGGATCAGATCCAAAGCCCAGTGCCCAATCTACATAAAGCCGCAGCATCGACCGAGATCAGTCCCGATCCGATCCAGAACATCGGGCACGGACACCCCGAAATCGTACCAACATCCGAGGACACAGCGGTCACTGAACTTGCGGGAGCGCAACCACTCGCGCCCACATTGAGCAAGACAGACCAAGAAGCCGCATCACCACCGCCATTTCAAACCGTCGAGCTGTATTTCGAGGACATCCAGGGAAACCGAATGGCGTTTTCCGACGCAGTCCGAGTCCGGAGAGTAGGTGAGTGGCGAGTCGATCCGCGAGTCAGAGTGAAGCTCGGACGAGGTCCACAGGAGGGTTACGGTTTGGGAGGCACTCCAGGCCACTGGCAGACGTATTTTGGGGGACGCTCCCCGTCTGAATACGGACAGGATGCGGACGTGGGAGTGCTCTACGGCGATGAGCGAGCCCAGGAGGTCCGTGTGGCCCGAACGTCACTCCTGCGAGAAGCGCTGGGCTCTGATTGGAAAGAGCGGGTGCGACGAGGCGATTCCTAAAGAGAGGGAGGAGAACCCGTTGACGCCATCGCATCGGCGGTGGCCAACTACAATG
>CALMML010000358.1 GCA_937868485.1 uncultured Myxococcales bacterium
GCGAGCCAATAACCGATCGCACCAGAGACAAACCAAACACCCATCATCATTCCGACAAGGCGGGGTGGAGTGAGTCTAAGCACTTGCGAAAGACCAATCGGTCCGACGAGGGTTTCACCTGCTATCAATAGAGAATGACTGACGACAATCCAGACTATGCAGATATGTTTTGTATCACTCAGCAGCTGAATGGGTATCAGCACAGCGAAGGCCAGCGCGGTGGACAGCAGCCCGAACGCGACGAGCAGATGGACCGGAAGGGCTCGCTGTATCCGAGGCAGAAGCGCAAGCTGAGCGGGAGCAAAGAAGAGGACGAGGAGTGCGGGCAGACCAACGAACCACGACGGTGGCACAGTGAATCCGTAGAGCGTTCTGTCAACGTGCTGCCGGGTCCACAGCAGCAGCGAGCCCTCGACTTGACCGTAACAGAGGTTGAACAGCAGCATCGCCAGCGTCAGCGCTGCAATCGTCTTGACGCGATCCTTCATCGAGATTCCATCCAGGTTGTCTGGCTTGCTGTTTCGTGAGTAGACGGAATGCGATGGGAGCGGATCACTTCTGCGCGCGAACAGACAGAGCCTCCCGATGCAAACTGCCAGCGCAGAGAGCAGGTAGGTGACGGACCAACCCCAGCGCTGAATCGCCACGCCCGCGACGATGGCTCCGAGCACCGCACCGACGTTGATGCCGAGGTGAAGCCAGAGTTGCGCTCCGTCGAGCCGTGGATCTTTGGGAGCAAAGAGCTGACCGACGACGGCCTGCGCAGTCGGCTTGAACAGACTATTCCCAGCGGTGAGCAAAGACAGCGCGGCCCACAGTGCGAGCTGCGACGGAAAAGTGAGCAGCAGATAGCCCACTGACAGAAGCGCCAGACTGATAGTGAGTCCTCGACGATGGCCCAGCACTCTGTCCGCGAGAAAGCCAGCGGGAAGGCTACCGAAGTAGCCAGCGGCGGTGATCAGTCCGCCGAGCCGCAGCGCGTCCTGTCGAGGATAGCCGTAGCGCTCACAGAGCATCAGCAGCAGCGATGAAGCGAGCATGAACGCCGCGCAGCGTTCAAAGAGAATCGACAGACAGACAGAGCGAAATCCGACGGGATAACCGCGCATGGGCCACACTCCTTTGAGTGCGGCAAGCGTCCATGGCGCAGCTTGGTAAAATGAGCCAGCGTGTCAGTGGTAATTCGACGGACACGAAGTAACATAGCAGTTACCGCCGTAGGTCACTCCTCGTCGCAGTCTGGCCTGGCGCGCTGGTAAAGCAGCAGCAGCCTTGGGTGGTATTCCTCGGCGTAGCGCCAGTGGGCGACGGGAAGCCAGCCCTCTTTGCACATCTTGCAGTCGAGCTGCGCTTGGTCGTAGCGCTTCGCGTACAGCACTGAAAACTGCTTCGTCTCGCCGGTCATCATGTGTACGGTGGCACGGATGTCTGCGGCGTAACTACCAGGGATCGGGCAGGCGTCGAAGTCGAGCACTGGCCGAATGTCGATGTTCTTGATACCGGGAATGTACCGACGAAGCAGATCGAGCTGATGCTGGTCTTGCGGTGATTTCTCATCCGTCGGAACTTGACCAGAAAGCCGTCTGTCTTTGAGCAAGATCTCCGTGGGCTTGTCTGCGGACGCCATCGTCGCAGGCACGTTCAAAAGGAGGAAGTCTCCCGGTGCAAACCCAAGGAGACTGTTGCGGACAAACATTACCTCGTTTTGCAGATTCGCGAAGGTGTTGCCGAACATACAGACGACTCGCCGACGGTGGGCGCGCTCGGGTGCGTGAAGGAGCGGGCTGTAGCGCTGCAAGTTGTGAAAGTTGCCTTGGATGGCATAGACGGAAACGGTGGGGCGATCGCCGAGAAGCTCAGCGGCCTGTCGGTATGCGCCGGAGCAGAGCGGCTGGCTGATGTCGAGCAAGTAGAGACGGAGATTGAGGTTGCGATTCAAGTCGAGGAGCCGCTGCGTCAGTCGAACTTCGTCCTTGCCATCTCCACAGCCCAGACCGATCACATCGAGTCCGACTGGTCCTGCTAGCGCTGCGATTCGCTCGGCCACACGTCCCAGCGGCATGAGGTTGCGGGCCGTCGTGTAGCTCTCTTGCTCGGCGATGGAACACCAAGCTGCCGCGCTGCTTGGATCGAGGTAGAGATAGGTCTGCTCCAGATGACCGCCCCGGCCCTTCAGGTGCATCGTCAGCTCGTTGTGCAGCTTAAGCGCGTCATACTCGGGAGTCAGCCAGCAGTTCGGCGAGAAGTCCTGCACCTTCTGACGGCGGCTTGTGATATGGGCACCGATCGGGCTGGGATCGATGCGCAGCTCCGGCACTGACTGAAGGTGCATGATCGTCGTGCGAGAGGGGGGGCGACGACCCGTTTCGACGTTGCGCAGCGTGCTCTCGGAAATCCCCGCGCGTTCTGCAAGCACCTTGCGAGTCATACCGGCTGCTCGTCGCCGCTGCTCAAGGTCTTTGCCCCACTCCTTGAGCACTCGCGCTTCGTGGCTGTCCGGCTCGACGACGCCAGCGCTGAGGTGTAGCTCTGTCGCAACTTCGACCCGAGGATAATCGGCGCGTGCCTTCTCGGCGTGCGGCATCGTCTCGCGAAGCGTAACCACGGCTCGTCGCAAAGCCGGCGGACTTTTCTTGATCAGCTCGCCCAGGACATCAATCGTCTCTGAGAACAATGTTCTGACGGGAATGTGCTCTGTCTGCTCCACCGCGTCCTCCGCTCTGCTTGACAGCTAGCACACCCCCAGACGCACATCCAAGCACCTACCAACAGGTAAAAAATACCTGTACAGGTAAAGCTCTGACTCCCGATTGGGTAATGACCGCAGCAGAGCCGGTTCCAAACCAGTCCATCAATCCCTCCGCAACCCCCACCGCACCCGATTCCGAA
>CALMML010000359.1 GCA_937868485.1 uncultured Myxococcales bacterium
AGCAGAAGCCCGCGCCGCGTCGGTTTGAAGATCGGCCCGCGCCGCGTCGGTTTGAAGAACGACCGAACAACCGATTTGAAGAACGGCCCGCGCCGCGTCGGTTTGAGGAGCAGAAGCCCGCGCCGCGTCGGTTTGAAGATCGGCCCGCGCCGCGTCGGTTTGAGGAGCAGAAGCCCGCGCCGCGTCGGTTTGAGGATCGGCCCGCGCCGCGTCGGTTTGAAGATCGGCCCGCGCCGCAGCGCAGTGATCGCTGGCAAAAGCCCGATGGGCGACGACCGGCTGGGCCTCGAGAGCGCTTCGAACAGGCGACGCCGCCCGTGGAGTAGACGAAGATAGGACTTGGAGGCGTACGGATGTCGGCAGCGCAACAGCAGATGCCGTGGTGGCAACAGACGACGGTCTACCAGATCTATCCTCGGTCGTTTTTGGACACCAACGGAGACGGCATTGGCGATCTGCCGGGCATCTTGGCCAAGCTCGACTATCTGGCGGATCTGGGCGTCGAGACGCTGTGGCTGACGCCGTTTTTCGACAGCCCGCAGCGTGACTTTGGCTACGACATTCGCTCGTACAGCAAGATCGCGACGGAGCACGGCAGCTGGGCGGACTTTGACAAGCTGCTTTCGGCGATTCACTCGCGCGGGATGAAGCTGGTGCTGGACATGGTGCTAAACCATACGTCCGACGAGCATCCCTGGTTTCGCGAGGCGCTGCGACGCAAAGACAGCAAAGAGCGCGACTTTTATCTGTTCCGACGCGGCAAAGGAAAGCGCGTTCCACCGACGAACTGGCGATCGATGATCGGTCCGCGCGGCTGGCAGTACGACGAAGCCAGCGACGAGTGGTACTTCGCCAGCTTCTTGCCGTTTCAGCCCGACTTAAACCATCGCAACCCGGCGGTGCAGAAAGCGGTGCTCGAGATCTGCGAGAGCTTCTGTCGCAAAGGCGTCGATGGGCTGCGGCTCGATATCTTCAATGCGATGTACAAAGATCCGCGCTATCTCGACAATCCGTCGTCGCTGCGTCCGCTGCCGAGCGAAGACAATGCCGACGGATTTTTTCAGCGCAACCTGTACACGATCAATCATCCCGACAGCATGGCGTTTGCGAAGACGCTGCGAAGTCACGTCGACGCGGTGCCAGGTGGACCGCGCTTTTTGGTCGGGGAAGTCTTCGGTCCGCCGAGCCTGCTGCGTCAGTACTGCGGCGAATCGGGCGACGGACTGAACCTGGTCTTTTTGTTTAAGACGCTGCGCACGGAGTTTTCGGCCCAAGGATTTCATGCGCTCATCGAGGAATACGAGCGCGACTTTGCCGATCCGCTGCTGCCGACGTGGGTGCTCGGAAATCACGATCGCGCGCGCTACATTGAGCGGCTTGGCGACGATCCACGCAGAGCAAAGGTGCTGGCGACGCTCCAGCTCACGGCGCGCGGTGTGCCGTTTTTGTACCAAGGCGATGAGATCGGGATGACGAACCTCGATCTGCCGATTGCGTCGGCGCTCGATCCGCTCGCGCACTTTTATCGCTTTGTGCCGCCGTGGCTTCAGACCAAGCTGCGACGACACGGTGTGATCATCAATCGCGACGAGTGCCGTACCCCGATGCAGTGGAGCGCAGACGACAACGCTGGTTTTTCGGCACCTCGGACGCGCCCGTGGCTGCCAGTGCATCCAAACTATCCGTGGATCAATGTGGCCACGCAGCTTGGCGATCCGGGCTCGCTGCTTTCGCACTACAAACAGCTCTTGACGCTGCGACGGAAACTGCCTGCGCTTCACGCGGGACGACTGTCGCTGTGGCATCCGACCAACTTGCCGCAGGATGTGCTCGGTTACACGCGCCAGCACGGCTCCGATGCGGTCGATGTGCTGCTCCATTTTGGAACACAGCTTGTCGAGGTGTCTTTGCCCGGTCCGCGTCGTGTGCTCTATTCAACCCATCGCGAGTCACCACTTCTCGACGGAAATCGAATCAGGCTTCGCCCGCTGGAGTGCGTGATGTTGGCTCTTCCACAGTAGGAGTGAGTCCATGAAACGGAACAGACTGCCCGCTTATCCTTCGTGTATGAAGCGATCGCTTGTGGCGATTCTCATGGGCTCTACGCTGCTCGGTGCCGCGTCGGTGTCCGCTGAGCCTTCCTGTCGCGGCGTCGAGGTTCGGTTTACGCCGCAAGGTCTTCCTTCGCGCATGGGACGAGAAGAGCTGCGTCCGCAGATCGCGGTCTGGATCGAGAAAAAAGATGGCTCGTATCTGACCGATCTGTTTGTGACGCGCTCGATTGGCATGCTCGGGCTCGGAAATCGTCCTGGCAATGCGTGGCTCAAGAGCGACTTTCGCTGGCCCTATGGTCGTCGTCCGCAGAGCCTTCCCGTCTGGGCGTATCACCGAGGCAAGAGCTACGGCTACGTGCAGATGGGCGGCAAGTGCTCGCCAAGCTGTCCGCCGGATTTTCAGGGATCTCCGTCGGATGATGACAACACCGTGGCCTATCACGGACCGGTTTCTTCGACGGAAAACTACTACTGTTCTCCGTCAGGCTGGCGAACGCAGCGGCTCAACGGCGTCGATGTGGTGAGCTGTGCCTCGGCGTTTTACGGAAGCAAAGGCTACTACGCGACGGGCAAGACGTCGGTATATCCACCGCGCGCGGATCTTTCTGCGGTGGGCGGAAACGACAGTTCCGACGTGAAGCGCTTTTCGATGGACAACGATGTGGCTGCGATCTCGGGAGCGACGCCGCCCAATGGCAAGCTGATCGATCCGATTCGCTGGTATGCCGATCCGCTGATTCCCGACGACGACTACGTGATGTTCGTCGAAGTCGGCATCGAAGGTGACTTCAACGCGTACTGGCCCAGCGGTCGCGCGATGTCCGAGCCCCACGCCGAGTGGGATCACCTGGGCAAAGATCCGTTTGGTCAGCCAAGCATCGTCTACAAAGTGCCATTTCGACTCGACAAGAGCGGTCGTGTGGCCACGACGGTCGACTACGCTGGCTACGGTGATGTCAAAGGCGAAAGCGGCAAGGTCAGCCCGCCCGACACGACGATCAGCATGAGCGGTGGCTCAGGCGGCGATCGGCTCGCGATGAACACCGACGAAAACGGTAGCTGGCGCGTCAAGGTCTCGGTGGCTCCGTGTGATCCGTCGCTGTGCGAGATGCCTCAGTCGCCGAGCAAGCTGTCCTTTTCCGACATCACCGACACGACGTTCCATCTGGACTTTTTGGTTCCGTCGGGAGCCCCAGCGTCGGAGTATCGCGTTCGTTATCAGAGCAGCGAGCCGATCACGACGGACAACTTTTCGCGCGCACTTCCTGCTCCGTCGGCGAACCTCGGTCCACCGGGAAGCAAGGTTGGCACCCAGATCGTCGGACTGCTGCCGAAGACCAAGTACTATCTCGCGGTTCAGCCGGTCAGTCGCTGTGGCGTCGCGGGTCCGATTGCCACCGCAGAGATCGATACGTCGAGCGCCAACTTTACGACGCTGAGCGGCTGCTTCATTGCGACCGCTGCGTTCGGTTCGGAGCTAGAGCCCGAGGTCAACCTGCTGCGGCGCGTGCGCGATCGCTACTTGATGAACAATCCGCTCGGGCAGACGCTCGTCGGTAGCTACTACACCGTCAGTCCCGGTATCGCGCTGCTGGTGACGCAAAACGCGCCGCTCAAAGAGCTGGTTCGTAGCACCTTGCGTCCCATGGCCCAAGCCCTTCACGTCGCCACCGGCCTGTAGTCCTTTGGTTGCGAAGTTGCGGTAAGCCGCACCGCGATTCGCTATGCTGCCGAGGATGTCTGGCTCTCGTCCGGTCGCAAGCGAAAATCCCCCCGCCGAACCATCGCCCAAGTCGTCTGCGGATGCGCCGCAGGCTTCGTCGCGTCGAAGCTCACTTCCTGCGTGGCTCGATCGCGTGCTTGGAACGACATGGGGACGCCTGCTGTTTTCGATTCTGTCGGGAACGCTGCTGTTTTTGGCCTGCGCCGACTTCGACATATGGCCGCTTGCCTGGATCGGCATGGTTCCGCTTTTGTGGGTGCTGCTCGATGGAGACGGACAGCCTCGGACTCAGCAGCCGTTTTTCTACGGAATGGTCGCTGGCATGTTCGCCAACGGTGGCGGCTTCTACTGGATCGTCGGTCTGCTTCAGCGCTTTGGGCACTTGCCGCTGTTTTTGCTGCTGATTGCCTATCAAGCGCTGACGTTTGGTCTGTTTGCGGTGATTGTCTGTCGGCTGCGCATGCATCTGGGCGTCAAGGTGACGTGGCTCGCGCCGCTCGTCTGGGTCGCCTGTGAGCTGTGCGTGCCCTATGTTTTCCCGTGGTATCTGTCGATTACGCAGGCGTGGGTTCCGACGGTGATTCAGATCGCGGACATCACCGGACCGCTCGGGGTGAGCTTCCTGCTCGTGCTGTCCAACGGTGCGCTGTTCGATGTGCTGCACGCGATCGGACGAGCCAAGCCAGGACGAAGGCTGCGCGCGTTTCTCGGCACTCCGCTGCTTGCCGTCGGAACGATCGTGCTGTGTCTGGCGTATGGAACTGTGCGGATTCATCAGGTCGATGAAGCGCGCACTCGTGCCGAAAAGCTGCGCGTCGGAGTCGTCCAAGCCAACGTCGGCATTCACGAAAAGTTCGTTCCCGGCCTGCGTGAGCAGCAGCATGCGCTTCACTTGTCGCTCAGCCAGCAGCTCAGCAGCCAAGGTGCCGATCTGATCCTGTGGCCCGAGTCGTCGTATCCCTACGCGATGCCGCGTCCCGTGCCGGGTGACTGGCCCGTCGGAGATCGTCGCAAAGTACAGAGCGGCTTTCAGACCCCGATCGTCTTTGGCGCTTTGACCGTCGATCGCAAGGGCGCTGGCGACTACGACATGTTCAACACCGCGATCATGCTCGACAAAGAGGGCAAGGCCGTCGGTACGTTCGACAAGAACTTCCTGCTCATCTTCGGCGAGTATCTGCCGTTTGCGCACGAGCTGGACTTTCTGCGACGAGCCATTCCCGAGATCTCCAACTTTTCGCGCGGCACCGAGACGACGACTTTCCCGATCGATGTGCGCGGCAAGCGTTACTCGCTCGGTCCGATGATCTGTTACGAGGACATCATTCCCGCGTTTGGGCGACGCCTCTTTGCCGACAAGAACCCGCCCAACTTGATGGTCAACATCACCAACGATGCGTGGTTTGGAGCGACCTCGGAACCGTATGAACACCTGGCGCTGGCAGTGTTTCGCGCCGTCGAGCATCGTGTCGAGCTGGTCCGCGCAGTCAACACGGGCGTGTCGGCCTTTGTGGATGCAGCCGGTCGTATTTATGAAAAAGGTCCGTCGGTGGATCCGCAGCTTCAGCCCGATGCCAAGCCGGTGACGCTGATCGCGGACATGGCGCTGCTGCCGCCGGGCGGACTGTTTCAGCGCATCGGTGAGACCTTTGGCTTTCTGTGTCTTTGTGCGGTGATGCTGCTTGGGGCGCTGTCTCGGCAGCGAGCGGGCGCACCGCTTCGATTCGGACTGCTCGTCGGTGGTTCCGCAGTACTTCACGGTTCGGTGCTGGTCGGCGGGCTGCTGTTTCCAAGTGGCGTGAGCGCGCTCTATGCCGTGCTGCTTCACCGAGGGGAAAACGCGCTGCCGGAAGCGCTGGTGTTTGCGGCAAGCTGGCAGCTTCTGCTGATGCTCTCGATCGCGGCGCTTGGGCTGGGCATCTACTGCGGGCGCAAGCCGAGCAAGCGGCCTCCGACGATGGAGCTGATTGGTGCAGTCTGTGCGACGACCGTTTTGCCGGTGACGCTGCTTGGCCGGATGGAAGGAAACACGGGCGCGGTGGTGATCGTGAGCGGCTTGACGGTTGTGGTGGCGCTTTTGGCTCGGCGCTTGGGCGCAAAACTCCGTCGAGGAAGCGCACAAGTGCAGCCGAGCTAATTATCGCCTTGTCATTTCCGCAGGCGTTTGACTATAGTTCCCAGCACTTCAGCCGTCCGCCTCATCTTGTGAAAACGAGATGCCTTCTGCGGGGGAATAGCTCAGTTGGTAGAGCACCGGCTTTGCAAGCCGGGTGTCGTGGGTTCGAATCCCATTTCCTCCAC
>CALMML010000360.1 GCA_937868485.1 uncultured Myxococcales bacterium
ACTGTCGCGGGCATCGTCTACTTCGTTGTAAGCGGTGGAAACTTTCATGCCGAGGCACCGAGCAAATCGTCCGAGCTGTTCGAGTTCAAGGGAACGGCGGCCGCTACGTTTGACCTTTGCGGCCCGCCTCGCACGCCGCCTACTGTCGTTACGATGGTGCATAGTGAAGATCTGCAGGGCTGGCTCAATGTAGCGGCGACACAGTTTGCGCGTCTGTGTCCCCACATACAAGTCAAGCTGACCGCGCGCGAGGACATGAAGACCATGCAGGGTCTTCTGTCGGGAGAGCTGCAGCCGAACATCTGGGCACCAGCAGATGAGCTGATGCTTCAGTATTACGAGCAGCTGCGGAGCACCGAATCGGTACGCCAGGCACCGGCGCTGCTTGGCGGGCGGCATGAGCTGGCTGTCTCGCCGATCGTGCTGTTGATTTGGGAGGATCGGCTGCGTGTCCTATCGACGATCCTGCGCGAAGAGCCGAGCCGCGAGGGGCAGTGGGTGCGCGGGCTCTGTCCGCTGGTGCCACGCGTGCCTGAACTCACGGAGATGGCACCGCAGGCGATGAGGCCGGGGACGTGGGCCGATTGGTACGCACCACTGTTGTCGCCGACTTCGACCGGTACCAACGATCGAAAGCGAGTCGCCGCGCGCGAAAGAGCGACCAGCCGTCCCGTGCTGCCGCTGCGTCCGCCCGGTGATGGGCTGCTGCCGAGCTTCGCGACGATTCAGAGCTGGGGATACGTAAAGCTCGCTCGACCACGGCCCACGCGTTTTGCAGCGGGCCTTGCCGTGCTGCTCCTCATGGCCAACGACTACGTCTTACCCAGAGAGGATGGCAAAGCGACGCCGCTCGCCGGAATTGCTGAAGAGTCCCGTGAGACAACGTCAGCACAACCGAGCGACGGTCCAGCGCGCAGCTTCGAGCACGCCTGGCCGCAGCAGCGCGATGCGTTTCGCAACTGGGTGAGGCGCTGTGAGGCGGGCATCGAGCAGCCGCTCGTATCGGAGCAGCAGCTGCCCGTGCTCCTACAGAGCATGGGAGCCGCGCGACTCGATGGCGTCATCACGTACGAGCAGGCGGCGCTCAAGGTCCTCGAGCCGCTTGATGCCCATCCCTCGGATCTCTCGCGGCTGTCGCTGATCTACCCGAACCCGACGCTGGTGGCTCGCCATCCCGCCGTCCTGCTTTCTGCCGAACCAGCAGTGCAGGATGCAGCGCAGCGCTGGCTACGTTATTTGCGAAGCAAGCCCCTTCAGCACGAAGCCATTCGACACGGTTTTCGCCCGGTCGACCCGTCCGTCTCGCTGCGCGATCCGGAGGTCGAATACAACGCATTCTTGCGCTTGCGCCGCTTTGGCGTGTCCCCCCAGCCGCGCTTTGTCGAGCCGATTCGCCCCGCCGGCAAGCTGCTGCAGGAGATTCTTGCGCGCTGGGACGAAGCGACCGAGCTGCGCTAGGGGCCGTCCCTCATTGAGCTACTGAAGGGCGCAGGCGAGGTGGAGCAGCGAGAGGTAGTGACGGGCGGTCTTTTCGTAGCGGGTGGCGAGTGCGCGGAAGCGTTTGAGGTGATGGAAGAATAGCTCGACGAGAAAGCGCTTGCGGTACAGCTCGCGAGGGAGTGGACGGCGGCCTGTTTTGCGACGGGGATGCTGGCAAATGACGACTTGCATACCGCGCTCGTCGAGCTGCTGAATCAGTTCACTGCTGTCGTAGGCGGTGTCCGCGAGGAAAGCCCGGCCTTGCGCGTGCTCGATGAGCTGCTGGGCGACGGTGGTTTCGTGACGCTGGCCGGGCGTCAGTGTGACAAACAGAGGCCGCCCTCGCAGGTCCACGACGACGTGAATCTTCGTCGAAAAACCGCCGCGACAGCGACCTAAACAATTGGTCTGGACCCCCCTTTTCCGCCCGCAGCGTCTTGGTGCGCGCGGACGATGGAAGCGTCGACGATCGAACCCTCGTCATCGACGTCGAGCTGTAGCGACTCAAAAATGTGCCGCCACAACCCTCGTCGAGACCAGTTGGCAAACCGATTGTAAACCGACTTCCACGGGCCGAACCGCTCGGGGAGGTCGCGCCACGGCACGCCGGTCTTGAGTCGATAAATCACCGCGTCGAGAAACAGTCGGTCGCCGCGCCGCGTCTTCGGCCCGGTCCGCTTCGTCGGAAGCAAGCTCGACAAACGTTCCCACTGAGCGTCGCTGAGCGCATGTCTGTGCATCGTCTCGTTTGATCATGCTTTGCCGCGACGCACAAGTTCTGCTGCCGAGCCCGCTACCGTCGGCAATCTGCGAGAATTAGGGACGGCCCCTAGC
>CALMML010000361.1 GCA_937868485.1 uncultured Myxococcales bacterium
GCTTGCCAAGGAAAGGGGCTGGTGGTTGGAAGTGACACCTCGGCGCCGCAAGGGTCCGCGATGGCCACACCGATGATCAATAGCGATGGAACGCTGATGGCGACGGACACCGCTTGTGCGGACCAGGTGGATGCCGATCCAGAGATCACGGTGGACTACTTTGGCAACCCGCGTCCGAAAGTCGCGGGTGGCAAAGCCGACATCGGCTTCCATGAAGTGAAGTAGCGCCCCCCCGCTCGTTGCGTCCATTTCGCAGCGGCTCGCAAGGCTTGGTGTAGCCTAAGCGCATGAGTCACGATGCGCCGCTGCGCTGCCTTTGTGGAGAAGTGTCCGGACAAGTCACAGACGCTTCTTCCGACCACGTAAACCGCGTCATCTGCTACTGCGACGACTGCCAAGCATTTGTACACAGGCTCGGTCGCCGCGAGCTGCTCGACCCCCACGGCGGCAGCGACATCATCCAGGTCGCTCCGTCTTCCCTTCGCTTCGATCGCGGACGCGAGCGCATCGTCGGACTTCGGCTGTCCCCCACCGGACTGTATCGCTTCTACGCAAGCTGCTGTAACACGCCCCTTGGCAACGCCGTCGGTCCCAAGCTTCCGTTTGTCGGCATCGCAGCGGCCTGCTTCACCACCAAAACCGGCAGCATCGACGACGCATTCGGTCCGCCGATCGGCAAAATCCAGGGAAAGTACGCAATTGGGAATCCGCCCGCAGGATCGACCGGCCACAATGTCCGCTTGCTCGCGCGCACGGCTCGGCTGATCTTTACCTGGAAGCTACGCGGCAAGAGCTGGCCGAGTCCGTTCTTTGACAAAGTCAGTCACGCTCCGCTGTATCCGGTATCGACGCTGTCACAGACGGAACGAGACGCACTGCGACCGTTCTGCGGACCAAAACCGACCGCGACGTAAGCGCAGCGCCGCACCCGCAATATGAGGCATTTTCTACGCCTCTTATTGCTTGTTCGGAGCCGCCGATCCTTGCGACGAAGACAGCAGCATCCAGCCCGACAGAAGTCGCAGCGCAGGCTCCGCCGGAGATCGCACAAAGTCCGCCATGTAGCGTCGCAGACCGCGCGCCTGACGTTCTTCCGTTGGTGTCGCAGGCTTTACCTTGCCCAGCTTGCCGCGAGTCTGAGCCAGCTTGGTCTTCGCAGCTTGCAGCGGAGCGCTCGGTAGCAGATGCAGCGTCACCACCCGACCATCGTCATCGCCAATCGCCGGTCGCGTTCGGACGGGAATCACCGACTCCAAGCGATCAAAGTCCAGGCTCTGGAGCGCCGACACAAGCTGCTGCTGTTCCTCTGCCGACAGAATCCGCGTCACCGGCTTTGGCCGAGGCTGTCGCGCCAAGCTTCCTTCTTCCGGCGTCATCGACAGCGTTCCATGCTCAATGCGCAGCAGTCCGCCCGGATGCTTGCTGGTCGAAACCGTCAGCTGAACCGTTACTTTCGCCAGGTCTGCGACGGTACGCGGCACCTCCACCAGCGGTCGCGCGCTGCTCTTTTGCACGATCTTCAGGATCAGATCATCCAAGACCGAGGCAGCACCTTGACCATCGGCAGACACCGGCCAGTCACTCTTTGACACCGACAGCGCAAGCGGCGCACGCCCGGGAAGCTCCAGCACCAGCGCGCGATCCGCCGTCAGATCGGCATCGGGACCAGGGCGCAGTCCGGTCAGGTTCGCCGATCGCAGTCCCGATAGAAGCTGCTCTTTCTGTCCCGAGGTGAGCGTCAGCGCTTGTCCAAGCGGCTGACAACCTGCATCACAGCGCTCGACCTTGGCCACGCCATCCGTAAGTCGCAGCAGGAGCCGCTCTCCATCGACTTGCCCTTTGCGCCAGGACAGCTTCAGCGAGTCCCCCGCTCCCGGACGAAGCAGATCTTGCAGCGAGTCACTCTGCGCCCAACCCACCTGCGGCTGCGCGAGCAGCGCCCACGCCAAAAAGGCCATCGTCTTATGTCCGTTCATCGAGCCTGTATAACAAACGCGCGGCGGACAAGGAACCCGGCACGGTTGATGGATGAAGACCTCAATCGGGAGACGCTTGGGGGGGATTCCCCCGCGCAGCTCCGTCACACAAGCGAGCGCCAGCCGCTGCGATCAGTCCGAAAACGGCGGCGCGATCTCTTGCTTGCGAGAGCCATGCTGCACCGGCGTCGGCGTTGGCTTGCCTCGCCACATCACCCAGACCGGATAGACCGTCAGCCACAGACACGACGCAAACAGCCCAGCGCCGCTCAGCGGAAACAGCAGCGACAGCTTCGTCGTTCCAAAGCGAATCAGCCACGGAGCCACAATGTGCAAGAGCGCCGAGAGCCACGCCATGCTGATCCACACCATGTGACTGAGCAGCGACGACTCGGTCATCAAAAACAGGTGCGTCAGGATCAGCACGAACACCGGGATCGTAAACAGGTGAAAGTGCGTGACCTCCAGCAGCTTTCGATACGGCATCGCCATCGTCAGCGACGAAGCCGCTTCATCGTCAGGCAGCGCAATCTGAGGACCGCCAGTCGGCTCCGCTTGGGGCGGTGCAGCAACCTGTGCGGGACCGGGATCTTTGCCATAGTAGCGATCGACGCGCAGGACATGACCGCTTCGCAGCGACGGACCGACCAGATCTTCGTAGAGCAGTAGCGACGACAAAATCGCCAGCAGCGACAATCCGCAGAAGAACGTATAGATGAGCTTGGCTGGATACGGCAGGTTCCACAGACGGAACCGAGACGAGGCAAACTGACGCATGGCTCTCCGCGTAGCAGCGCTTAACTCGACGGAGTGGCTTTGGTGGGCGATCCGGCTGGCTGCTTGGCGAGAGGCTTTAGCATGAGTTCGTCGAGCAGAACAAGCGCACGCCGCACCCCGACCACCATCGCGCGCGAAGACACCGTGGCCCCCGACACCGCGATCACTTCTTCCCCTTCACGCAGCGCACTTTTGACGTTCTTGCCGACGAACTGACCGCGAAAGCGCTGGTCGCGGATCTCGTCGCCGTAGCGCTCGCGATAGACCATGACTTCCTGACGAAGCACCGCGCCTTGCGGAGAAAACTGCACCGCGAACGTAATCGGCAGGTGCTGACCTTTTTCCTCGTCGATGATCGCGTAGCCATCGATCTGCTCGCCGGTCTTGGCGATGTAGATCGTGTAGTTCGGCTTGCGCAGCGGATAGCCGAGCAGCGACGACAAGCGACTCGACTGATCGGGCGTCAGATCAAAGCGCTGAAACGTCACGGCCTGACTGCGCGGGAAGAACTCCGCAAGCAGCGTGCGCGGCGTAAAGTACGACGCTTGCGCCGACGCATTTTGTGACAAGCACAGCACCGACAGCAGCACGAGCGCAGCCCCGATCGGTGTCGCCGCCAGGCTCCGCAGCAAATTGAAAACGACTTTCATTAACCGTATCTCTACTACTGTCCTCGACGGACGTCAACCGAGCTGATGCGGTGGCAGCACACGCCGATCGATCCGGGCTCAGGTGAAGTGGGGAAGCAGGTGACAGGGTGGTACGCGATGTGCTAGCCCTCCGCTCGCCAGGCAGCTTCGCCTGGATTGATCTGCGAGGAGAAAATGACCAGACGACCGCTTATGACCGCTCGCCGCCTGTTTGTCGCCGCTTCTCTTTCCATCAGCGTGCTGACCGCTGCCTGCGGGCCCGAGCTTGCCATCGAAGAAATCGCTGGCGAAGACGAGATTCCCGCTCAAGTCACACCGCAGAGCATTCCAAGCGGCTACTACAGCGCTGCGTCAGGCAAGACCGGGACCGACCTCTTGGTTGCGCTGTCGAGCATCATCAGCGCGGGCACCAAGAGCTATTCCTACAGCGCCGCGCGCGACAAGATGTTTGCCGACCTGGAAGACATCGACAACAACAACGAAGTCGACTGTGTCTACACGGGCCGCGTCGCCAAAAACGTCAGCAGCACCTCGAACGCCAACACCGTTCGCATGAACACCGAGCACACCTGGCCGCAGAGCCTGGGCGCTCGCGGCGTCGCGCAGTCGGACATGCATCACCTGTGGGCATCCGACAACGATGCGAACAGTCGACGCGGCAACTTCCCGTTCGGCGTCGTCAAGACCGTGACGTGGACCGCTCCAAACCCGGACGGCACGCCTCCGAGCAAGCTCGGCAAGGATGACGCCGGTCGTACCGTGTTCGAGCCACACGATCGCACCAAGGGCGACATCGCACGCGCGATCTTCTACTTCTATACGCGCTACTACCGCAGCCGCCCGAGCGACTTCACGCTGAGCAACTTCAACGTCGAAGAAGCGACGCTGCGACGCTGGCACGAGTCCGATCCGCCCGACTCCGACGAAGTGAGCCGCAACGATCTGATCTTTGCGCTGCAGGGAAATCGCAACCCGTTTGTCGATCATCCCGAATTCGTCAAAGAAATCCCTGACTTTCCTGATCGCTAGTAATCCAGCTTGCGATAAAATGAGGGCGTGACGCCACTTGAACCACGCCTCGTTCCCCTGGTTGAACAACTCCGCAACACGCTCATCGAGATGGAGCGACTGCACACCCAAGCGCGCACCATCTTGGCGCAGATCGACGGCAGCGAGCCCGGTCGAGACGAAGTGCTCGCCGAGCGGGCCCGTCGCGCCGTGATGGAGCTACGCGCCAAGGTCTCTGCGTCCAAGCGATCCAGCAAGGGCTAACGAACCGTCCATCCGACCGCTGCGCCCGGCCTGACTGGTTGCGGAGCAAAATCGACAAGATTTCGCCAAAGCGAAGCAATCGAACGCCCGCGATCTGTCTCCAATGTGAGCCGTTTCCGATGCTCACAGATCCTTTAGCGCCCGCCCAGCCACAACCCCCGAGGCCAAGCCGCCTGCAAACGCAGCGCGCTGCGCACACCGTGGGTTCTCCGTTCCAACTCACGAAGCCGCAGAGACTGCGCCGGAGAGACGAGATGCCGCACTGGGTGCGCTGGTCTGTTGCGCTGCTTGGACTGTGTGCGATGACAGCGCCAGCCTGGGCCGATCAGTATGCCGACGCGAGCCAGCTTGCGACGGAAAAGGAAAGCCAAGGCCAGCTCGATCGCGC
>CALMML010000362.1 GCA_937868485.1 uncultured Myxococcales bacterium
CGCGACCGGGTGACTGCGCAGCCAGCGGTCGTAGAGCCACAGGACCAGCGCGGTGCCGACCGACAGGCCCGCAATCAGCACAAACAGCAGGTCGGGACGGTTCGTGCCGCGCTTGCCAAAGTGCTCATAGGCGGTGCCGGACAGAAGGCCACCAAACAGGTTGCCCAGGGCGACACACAGATAGAAGTAGCCCATGTAGAGCCCGACCTTGTCGGGAGGCGCGATCCGTCCGGCGTATTCCTTGGACTTGGGGCTGGCCATCATCTCGCCGATGGAAAAGGACAGCACGCCAGTGACGACCAGCCAGCCGGAGCCGTGGGCAGCAAACGGGACAAAGAGCAGGAAGCTCAGCGCGGTGAGCAGCACGCCGCTGATGATGGTCGCGAGCGGGGGCAGCTTGCGTGCGGCGTAGGAGATGAAGACCTGCAGGAAGATGATGCCGAGCGAGTTGAGGTTGATGAGGTGCTCGGGCTTGACGCGGCCATGATCAAGCACGGCGCGCGAAAAGGAAGAGGTATCGACGCCTAGCGCGGACAGACCGCGCGTCAGGAACGACGCAAGCGGCGAAAAGGAAGCGACGAGATCGCTAGAGTCCACATAGTCGCGAATGTATTCCGGCAGGGTCATCGCGAGCTGGTTTTCGCAGGTCCAAAACCCGGACATCAGCAGCAGGAACAGCAGATAGCGACCTTCGCCGACCTTGAGCGGCTGAAGATAGAAGGGCTCTTTGGGGCGGGGCCGGCGGAAGCGCAGCGCGAAGTCCCACACAAGGTGAAACAGCAGCCACCACACCGCGACGGTTCCGGCCTTGCGGAAGGTCCACCACTTGCTGCCCATGACGAGGAGCAGCAGCATGCCAATGACAAGCGAGAAGAACCGCACGTTGCCAATGACGGCGACCATGCGGCCAAGGACAGTGGACAGGGGCTCGCTGCGGCGCTCGTGGGGCGGTTCCTTGTAAAACAGGAGCGACATCACGCCCATCAGCGCGATCCAGCTGGCAGAGGCGTAAAAGACGTAGTCCCAGCTCCAGCCGCGCACGATGCCAGCAATCAGCGGACCGAGCAGACCGCCGATGTTGACCATCATGTAGAAGATGCCAAAGCCCAGGGTGCCGTTCTGTTCATTGGTGGTCTTGACGATGGTGCTCAAGACGACGGGCTTGAACATGCCGTGGCCGCAGGCGACAAGGACGTAGACCAAAAAGAAGCCGTAGAAGGTATGCGGCAGGTGGAGCAGCAGATAGCCAGGGACCATGACGGCAGCGGACAGGGCGAACATCAGCCGATAGCCGTAGCGGTCCGCGAGCGTGCCGAACAGCGCCGGAAAGAAGTACAGAAAGAAGGTCGATAGACCCTGGATGACGCCGCGATCTTTGGACGACAGCCCGAGTCCGCCTTCCGCAATCGGCGAGGTCAGATAGAGCGTCGAGACGGCGTAGAAGCCGTACCAGCCCATGCGCTCGAAGATTTCCATCGCGTTGGCGACCCAGAAGGACTGTGGAAACGATGGAACCTTGGTAGACGAGGCGACGGTGGGTGACTGCATCGAGCTTTCAACTTGGACGGCGCTTTGTCTGCGTCTAGCACATAGGATGTAGGCATGTCACTTCTGTTTGCTCGCTTTCCAGGTCTGCGCGAGCGGTTGCCGTTTCGGTCGCTTGGGCAGTTTCCTACGGCGCTGACCCGTGTGCATGGCCTGTGTCCGCCATCCGTGGAGCTGTGGGTGAAGCGGGAAGACCAAGCGGGGGTGATCTATGGCGGCAACAAGGTCCGCAAGCTGGAGCTACTGCTTGGCGGAATGGATGACGCGCAGACAGAAGAGCGGCCTCGCCTGCTGACGCTGGGGGCGTGGGGTTCAAACCATGCGCTGGCGGTGGCGCTGTACGGGCAGTCGCTGGGTCTGCGGGTGGACACGGTGCTGTTTCCGCAGCCTCTGACGGATGAAACGGCACCGTACCTGCGCAAGCAGCTGGCCGGGCAGCTGGCGGCGCAGGCGCACCTGTGGCCATCACAGACGTTTGCGGGGATGGGACTGCGCTACGTGCAGGCGCGCTTTGCTTCGCGGCAGCCGGTGTGGACGATTCCGGCTGGGGGATCCTCGCCTGCTGGGGTGCTCGGCTGGCTGGCGGGTGGGCTGGAGATCGCGGATCAGCTTGCGCACAGCGGCGCGCCCCCGTTCGATGTGGTGTACGTGACGATTGGGACAGGGGGAACGGCTGCGGGACTGTGGCTGGGACTCGGGCAGGCTGCCAACGCACTGCGCGGGGTGCGGGTGGTTCCGTGGCCGATTGCGAGCGAGCAGGGGGTGCGGTTTCTGGCGGGGCGGGCGCGATCCCTTCTGCACCGCTTGACGGGAGAGTCGCTTACGCCTGGGCCGCAGCTGTCGGTGGATGGGCGCTTCGTGGGGCCGGGGATTGGCTATGGTGCGGTGACAGAGGCGTCTCGGCGGGCGGTGGCGCTGGCGGGGGCGGCAGGTCTGGGGCTGGAGACGACCTACACCGGCAAGACGCTGGCGGCGCTGCTGGCGGATGCGGACGCGGGGCTGCTACACGGCAAGCGGGTGCTGTTTGTGAACACGGTCAGCAGCGTGGATCTGTCGGCCCTGCGCGCGCGTGCGGATCTGTCGCTGCTGCCCCCGTGGCTTTATACCCGGCTGGCGCTGCCAAAATGAGAACTTGTAAGCCCTCGGTCCTGTCTTCTACGATGAAGCTCCGGGGGTTTCTTGATGTCCGATGGGGTGCTACCGCAGGCGCCGATTCGTGTGCTGGTCATCGATGACGAAGCGGGTGTGCGGCGGATCTTTACCAGGCTGCTGAGTCGCGCCGAGATGGAAGTGACCGAAGCGTGCGATGGACTGGAAGCCTTGGGCATCCTGGAAACGCAGCGCTTCGACGTGATCTTGAGCGACATCACGATGCCGAGCCTGTCAGGGGTGGCGCTGCTCCAAGCGGTGCGTGAGCGTGACATGACGACGCAGGTGATCTTCGCCACCGGCAATCCATCGCTGGAAACGGCGATGCGGGCGGTGGAGCTGGGGGCGATGCGCTACCTGACCAAGCCGATCGATCACCGGGTGCTGGTCGAGACGGTGCGAGAGGCGGCGCGGCTGCATCGGCTGGCGCTGATCAAGCAAGAAGCGATGACGCTGATTGGATCGAAGCATCCGCTGGCGGTGGATCGGATCGGACTGGAGACGGCGTTTTCGCGGGTGCTCGAAGGCATGGCGCTGCACTTTCAGCCGGTGGTGTCGGTAAAGTCGCAGCGGATCTGGGGCTATGAAGCGCTGCTGCGATCGTCAGACCCGGTGCTTCCGACGCCGGTGGCGGTGCTGGAGGCGGCAGAGCGACTGGGGCGACTGCGGGACCTGGGACGGCGGGTACGCTTTTTGGCGGCGACGGCAGCCTCTGATCTACCTGAGGACGCGCGGCTGCTGGTGAACCTGCATCCCTCGGACCTGGATGATCCCGAGATCATCTCGATGTCGGCACCGCTGACGCAGTTTGCTTCGCGGGTGATCTTGGAAGTGACGGAGCGGACCGATATCTCCAGCCGCAGTGAAGTCGAGGCGCATGCCGGGGCGCTGCGGCAGCTTGGCTTTGGGGTGGCGATTGATGACCTGGGGGCGGGGTACGCGGGCCTGCTGAGCTTTTTGCGGCTGCGACCGACGGTGGCCAAGATCGATATGGGGCTGATTCGCAACATCAACAACGATCCGCGTCGTCAAGCGGTGACGCAGTCGCTGGTGCAGCTGTGTCGCGAGCTTCGGGTCGAGGTCATCGTCGAAGGCATCGAGTCGGTGGCAGAGCGAGACATGCTGATCGCGCTGGGCTGTGACCTGATGCAGGGCTACTTCTTTGCGATGCCGGCGCCTCGGTTCGAGTCGATCCAGCCGGAGCGCTGGCTGTGAGCCACTCGTTTCCGCCGAGTCCGAGCGCACCACCGCGCGGAGAGCGCCACAGCAGCATCGACGGGCTTCCGATCGCCAGCATGGTGGTCGATCGACTGTTTCGGCAGAGCCTCCAGGTGCTGCTGGCGATGGGTCTGTTTTCGCTGCTGATTGCCGCGATGGAGTCAGTGGGTTCGACGCTGCGTCCGCTGTTTGTGGTGCAGGCGCTGGCGCTGGTGATCTCGGCGGCGGTGGCGCTGGGGCTACAGTTTCGCTCGGCGATGCTGGCGAGCAAGATCGTGTCGTTTGGCGTGCTGGCTTCGGTGTCGCTGAGCCTGCAAGGCAACTTGGTGGCGAGCGCGTGGCAGTTTCTGACGGTTGTGCCGATGCTGCTGCTCGGGCTTCAGTTTGGACGACGCGGCGTGACGGTGTCGGCGCTGGTGGTGATGTGCGCGGGCGTGTTCTGGACGCTGATGGGCAAGGGGCAGGGCGACAAGTCGTGGTCCTGGCTGCTCGGGCTTCAGCTGATCAGCCGCTTTGGGGTGGTGGCGATGGGCGCGCTGGTGGTCGACAGGCTGCTGGCCATCATCCGAGAGCGCGAAGCCTTCCTGATTGATGTCTTTCGCGACATTGACATCGGTGTGTCGGTGTTCGATGTCGATGATCAGGGGGAGCTACGGGTCGCGGCGCTCAATCCTCGGGTGTATCAGCTGCTGGGACTGCCGCAGGGACCACTTTTGGGAAAGCGACACCGGGATGTGCTGCCTCGGGAACAGCTGCGTACGACCGATCCGATGCTGCATCGCGCGGTGTCGACCGGAGAGATCCAGCACAACGAGGATCGCGGCTTTTCAGGGGACCAACATCAGCGGGTGCTGCTCACGGCGGTGCCGCAGTGTGGCGATGATCAGCAGGTCCGTCGCTTGGTGGTATCGGGAACGGACATCACGCAGCTCAAAGACGCAGAGCGGAAGCTGCGCTATCAAGCCGAGGTCTTGGCCAACGTCGCCGATGCGGTGCTGGCGGTGGATCATGAGTTTCGGGTCTCGTATGCCAATCGCGCGGCGGAGCGGCTGTTTAAGATCGATGCGCAGCGGGTGGTGGGCTCTTTGCTGCGCGAGGTGACTGGCGAAGCGTTCATGCTCGAGCTACAGCGTCACGCGGGACAAGCGCAGGGCGTTCGGACGGGGTCGTTTGTCCTGTCCGACAAGCAGGATATTCCGCTGGAGTTTACGATCTCGACGCAGGTTGATGACGACGACAAGGTGTCGCAGCACCTGGTGGTGATTCGCGACATTCGGGATCGCCGCAGCTTGGAAGCGCAGCTTCTGCGCGCGCAGAAGACCGAAGCACTGGGACGGCTGGCGGGCGGAATCGCGCACGACTTTAACAACATGCTGGTGGTGATCTCGGGCAACGCAGAGCTACTGGCGGAGTCGCTGGAGCACGATCATCCGGGCCAAGAAGATCTGAAAGAGATTCGACACGCAGCGACGCGCGCAGCGGACATGGTGCGGCAGCTTCTGACGTTTTCGCGGCGTCAGCAGGGCGTCCCGCGAGAGTGTGATCTGAACCAGGTGCTGCGCGACATGAAGCCGCTCATCATGCGGCTGCTGGGCAAAGGAATCGAGCTGTCGCTGGAGCTGCAAGAGTCGCTCGGGGCGGTGATGGTGGATGTGGGACAGCTGGAGCAGGTGATCGTTCAGCTTCTGCTCAATGCGCGTGATGCGATTCCGGTGGAGGGACGGATTGCGATCTCGACGCGCAATGTGAAGCTGACGCAAGGATCGGCGCAGCACGAGCTTTCGCCCGGTCAGTACGTAGAGATCAAGGTCGCGGACACCGGCATCGGCATGTCGCAAGAGACGATGAAGCACCTGTTCGAGCCGTTCTTTTCGACCAAGGCTGCGAGTCACACGGTCGGGCTCGGGCTGTCGGTGTGTTACGGAATCATCCGTCAGTATCGCGGGGCGATCTCTGCGGACAGCAAGCTGGGGGAAGGCAGCGTGTTTGTGATCTGGCTGCCGATTACGAGCCAGAGTCAGCCGGGTCTGCCGCTTCCTGATTCGCTGACGGAACAGAGTCCAGAGACACCGACGCTGATGGCCGAGTTTAACCACAGTCGTCCTGCGGCTCTGCGGCCTGCGGACGCTGCGGAGTCATAGATCCGGGCAGGCTAGGGCTGACGCTGTCCCTTCAGCGATCCAACGGTCAGGCTGTGTAGGGGCGTGCTGAGGCTGGCTGCGTCTGCTGCGGACGGACGAGCGGACGCTGGCGCGGAAGGAGCCGGTGCGGCAGGACTTGCGGGGGCGCTCGGCGCTGTGGATCGATTCGCGGAAGCGGAGATCACCACAAAGTCCTTCTTGGTCGCGCCACACTCTGGACAGCGCCAGGAATCGGGAATCTGTTCAAAGGGTGTGCCGGGAGGAATTCCGCCGTCGGGATCGCCGACTGCGGGATCGTAGATGTAGCTACACTTTTTACACTTCCAGGTCGTCACGCGCTCGTTCTAACACAAAGCGCTTACTGCGCGCTGCGTGACAGCGAGCGAACGTAGGCAACCAGTCCGTCCAGCTCGTCTTTGTTTTTGGCAAGCTGCGGAAACGCGGGCATGACGGGGCTTTTGCGGACACCGGGACCACCGCGCAAGATGACCGCGCGCAAGCGATCGTTGCTGACGTTGGACTGCCACACCGGATCACCGAGGTCTTGGACGCGCACCTTGCGACTGGCGAGCGCTTCGGGGCCATCGCCCCAGCCGGACACGCCGTGACAGCGTACGCACAGCTCGGAATAGAGCTTGGTGCCTGCGGCTTTGGCTTCCGCAGACACCGCCGGGGCTGCTTCGATGGGTGGCAGCGAGGTGGTTCGCTGACAGCCGAGCGATCCCAGCGCCACTGTCAGCACTGCAAGCGCACATCGCGCCGTGTTGTTCTGCATGATCTTGTTCGTCCTCAGGGTGCCGCTGGAAGCTGTCGCGCGCACTCGATCGCGCCAGTCAGTCCGATCTCTGCACAGTCGACCACGTACACAGGAATGGATCGCAGCAGCGCGGAAAAGCGACCTTTTTTGGCAAAGTGCAGCAGAAACAGCCCGTCTTGCAGGAGCGGCAGGATCTTGGCGGCAATGCCTCCCGCTAGATAGACACCACCGCGCGACAGCGACTTGAGCGCCAGGTTTCCGGCTTCGGCTCCGTAGAGCATCACAAAGCGCTCCATCACCTGCTGACAGAGCGGATCGGTCTGCTGTAGTGCGTGACGCGAGATCACCTGCGCGGGATCGCTGGCACTGCGGATCTCTGCGCTCACCTGGGGACTGTGCGGAGTCTGTCCTTGCTGACAGAAGAACTCGTACATCGTGACGATGCCGGGTCCACAGACCAGCCGCTCTTGGCTGACGTGATCAGGAAAGCGCGCAGCCACAAAGCGCCACAGGGCCAGCTCTACTTCATCGTGCGGAGCAAAGTCGGTGTGACCACCTTCCGTCGATAGGATGACCGGCTGATCCCCGTGAAAGGCCACCAGTGCTTCCCCAAGTCCGGTTCCGGCTCCCAGCACAGCGAGCGGTGCGCGGGACACCGGCTGCGCACTGGGATTGATGGGATGCAGCGTCAGTCCGGGCAGCGTGTGGCCTTGCGCAACCTGCGCGACCGCCAGCGCAACCGCGTAAAAGTCGTTGATGAGACGAACGGACGCAAAGCCAAAGCGCTCTGCCAGCGACTTTCCGCTGATTCGATAGTGCAGGTTGGTGATGTCGCAGAGCTGATGCGGCCCGGAATCGAGCACTGGACCCGCGACACCAAGCGCCATACGACGCGGTACCGGATGGGTGCTGTGCGCGGCCAAAAACTCCGCGACCAGTGATTCGAAGTCTGGATACGCAGCGCTTGCGAATCGCTGGCTGACCAAGATCGTTCCTGCTTCATCACACAGTGCGAGCAGCGTCTTGGTTCCCCCCAAGTCTCCAGCCAAGATGGTCATGTCGGTTAGCTCTCCATCGAGGAACGGCCCATGCTGAGCGCTTCCACCGCGCGCACGCTGAAGCCTTCGCGAAACAGTCCTTGCCAGATGGCGGGACGGTAGACATCGCCCGCGAGCGCACTGGTGATGGCTGCGCAGGTCGAAGGATGTGCCGACGAGCGAACCAGCAGAGGCCGCAGGTTGCGCGCATAAAACTCGTGAACGAGTCCTTTGAACAGATCCGCACCTTGCAGGGCTTGCTGCTGATAGCTGGCGAAGCGCTCGGCGGAACAGTCGCCCGCAGAGATGGCTTCGTGAATCGCTTTGGCTGCGTACTTTCCGCACGTCACTGCCATCAGCACGCCGGTTGAAAACAGCGGATCAATGAACGCAGCGGAGTCGCCGACGAGCAGGAATCGATCTCCGTAGAACTGCTTGCAGCGATAGGACCAGTTGCCGGTGGTATCGACCGGACGGACGCGGGTTGCGCCTTTGAGGAGATCCTTCATCACGGGCGTGGCATCGAGCGCGGCCATGAACATCTGCTCGGCGCTGAGTCCTTTGCGCGACAGCGTGAATTCCTTCTGAAGCGTGCAGCCAATCGACGTAACGGTTCCCTTAAACGGGATAAACCACCACCAGCCTCCGTCGAACAGCACGATGGTGATGTTGCCTTCGTCTCTGCCTTGCTGACGGACGCAGTGTTCGTAGTGGGTAAAGCACGCGAGGTTGGTCGTGACCAGCTCGTCCGATACTTTCAGGCCAAAGCGCGTTCCCAGAAACGTATCGCGTCCGGTTGCATCGACGAAGACCTGGCTGCGGAGCACTTCGCTGGTGCCATCGGCGCTGCGGATCGTGACATCGACGCCTTGGGCATCAAACTGGACATCGCGCACCGCAGTCTCTTCCCGAACCGCTGCACCGAGCGACTCACTGCGACGGAGCAGCAGGTTGTCAAAGTCAGCACGCGGCACTTCGTACGCGAACGGCTGATCGGGACGAATCGCTTCGGAAAAGTAATAGGTCTGCGAAAGACCCGACTCGTTGTGAATGAAGCGCGCGCCCGGTTTGTGGATGTAGCGTTGCTTCATCTCGTCGGAAACACCCAGCTCGTCCCAGATCTCGCCGCCGCACGGAAGCAGAGATTCCCCCAGGTGAAACCGTGGAAAGCGCTCTTTTTCCAGCACGAGAACCGAGCGCCCGTGCTTGCGAAGGAAGCTCGCGGTCGTCGAGCCTGCCGGTCCGCCACCCGCCACGATGACATCGTAAGAAAACTGCTTCGTTGCCATGCCTTGTGTCTCCTTTATTAGGACTTTGAAAGGACTCTTATCTTGACCGTCTGGACGTGCGCCATCGGGATCGAGCGAGAACATGCACGCTGTGTTGAGTCGCGATCATCGTCCTTTGGGCATCTATCAGATGTTGCGGCGCGAAGAAAGCGCGCCGACGTTACGCTGGGCTCGGCTGTCCATTGGGGCTCAGCGCCGACTGGGCAGAGGGCTCTGCGCGCGGACCTTGCACACGCGGATCGTAGCCGCGCACAATCAGCAGAGAAGTCGGACACTCGCGGATGAGATACTCCTGCTGGATGCCAAACTGTCGCGCTTCCAGGCCCCACTCTCGTCCGACGCCGACCATCACCAGATCGTAGGGCTGCGGCGCACTGCGTAGCTCCGACAGGACGGCTTCGGCGGGCTCGCTGGCGGTGGCGACTTGGACGGTGACACGGTCGAAGGAATCGCCAAACAGCGACTGTAGCACCTCATGGACCGCGACGTTTGCGGACGATGGCTCGCTTTGATCGACGACGCTGAGCACCGCAATCGACACGCTCGACTGATCCATCAGCCGACGCGCCAAGCGAAGTGCTGCGCGATCATGCGCGGTGCCGTGAAAGGGAACCAGCACACGCTGAATCGTCGACAGACCGCGATCCACCAGCACGCCGACATCAGCCCGCGCGTCTTCCAGTACTTCTCCGACGGTTCCTGACAGCGCGGCGCGACTAAACAGCGGACGATGCCAGCCAAGAAGCACCAGATTCGCTCCTTTGACCTCTGACACGTTTGCGATGTCGCGCGACAGGTGATGCGAAACAAACGAGATCGGACGGACTTGAAGCTGTGCTTCTTCGGCGAGCTGGATCATCGGACGCAGCGTGTCGGCCTCCGAGTGCGGCGCTTGGGCATCGGCGACATAAAACGACGATCGCTCCGTCACACGCTGGAGCTTGAGCGCATAGATTCGACTCCGCAGCGCGCCCTGTCCGAGCAGCGCACGGGTGAGCTTTAGCATGCCCGGCACCGTCGCTGGATACGACACACAGAGCAGCAAACAGAACGCATCGAGCGGACTTGGCGGCTCTGCCGAAGATTCCGCAGCGACGAGACGATCGGGATAGATGAGACGCAGCAGCGGCGCGGTCGATACCGTCGACACCAGCGCAACCAGCACCATGATCGTAAACATCGTCGGAGAGATCACGCCCATATCGAGTCCGATGTTGAGCACGACCAGCTCCATCAGGCCTTGCGTGTTCATCATCACACCGACGGCGGCGGACTCTCGCCACGACATGCCCGACGCGCGCGCCGCCAGTGAGCACGTTCCAAACTTGCCAATCAGCAGCAGCGACAGCAGCGTCGCAAACAGTCCCCACATGCTCGCTTGATTGAGCAGTCCCACCTGCGTGCGCAGCCCCGAGTACGCGAAGAACAGCGGCAGCAAAAACACCACCGCGAAGTCTTCCAGACGATCGGCCAGCGTCGTCGCAAAGCTGCTCTCTTTGGGCAGCAGCACCCCGAACACGAACGCCCCGAACAGCGCGTGAATCCCGATAAGCTCCGTCGCAAAGCTCGACAGAAAGAGCAGCAAAAACACCACCGCGACCAGGTTTTGCGAAAGACCCTCGCGACTCGATCCGCGCTGTCCGAGCCGCCTTAGAAACGGCCTGACCACAAACCACATCACAGCGACGTACACAAGCGTCAGCACCGTCGGAAGCACGGACTGCGCCAGACCGTGCGACTTCGCCGTCGCCACCACGAACGCGAGCAGACACCACGCCAGCACGTCGTTTATCGCCGCGCTCGTCAGCGCCACCGTTCCCACTTTGGAGTGCAGCATTCCCGTCGCAGACAAGATCCGCGCGAGCACCGGAAACGCCGTAATCGACAGTGCCGTACCCAAAAACAGCGCAAACGACAGCGGACGCACGTCGGGACTCGACAGCTTTTCGTAGAGCAGCGACGCGGTTCCTCCGCCAATCGCAAACGGCACCGCGATGCCTGCCAGGCTGACCCACAGCGACATTCGACCGTGTCGCTTCACCATCTTGGTGTCTAGCTCCAGCCCGACGAGAAACATGAACAGCACGAGCCCGGTCTGCGCAAACAGCTGAAGCAGCCCGAGCGACGACTTGGGAAACAGCGCCGCCGATACGTGCGGGAGCAGCCAGCCAAGCAGCGATGGACCCAAGATGATTCCCGTCAGGATTTCGGAAATCACCATCGGGAGCCCGATGTAGCGCACGAGCAGCCCCAAGCCGCGCGCCAACCCGATGATGACGATGGCCTGCGCCATAAACAGAAGGAGCGGACTGTGCCCCAGGCTCTGCAGGATCTGCGTCAGCATGTCGCCTCTTGATACACGCCTTCGCCGAGAGGGTCAACGACGACGCCTACGCGGCTGCCTTCGGCCAGGGCAGCGGGTTTGTGACTTGACAATCAGCGGTCTGTCACCAAAAGTTTGGCCCCACATGCTGCGCTCAGTTTGTCGAAATTACCGTCGCTGTGCATTGGTTTTGGCCTTGGTTTCGCCGCTTTGGCTTGGCGGTTGTCTGCCGGATCCAGAGATCACGGTTCCAGACTTCAAGCCGTCGGGGATTGTCGATCTGGCGACGAGCAGGATGGACCTAGGTACGCAGCCCGACGCCGCTCGCCTTCGCTGGCTGCCCGATCAGAGCGTGCGCACAGGTCAGACACTGCGCGCCATCGTCACAAGCAGCAGCCAGGTCTTCGCGATCGGACACCAAGGCACGATCCTTCGTCGCAGCGGTACGGGCTGGATCAGCGAGCCTGCGGTCGACGGAACCAAGACCTTGACCAGCAACTTGTACGGCGCAGTCAGCGTCGGAAGTGATTTTTACGCCGTCGGTGAGTCCGGGGTCATCGTCAAGCGCTCCGTCGACAAGTGGCAGCAAGAAGGCAAAGAGCTGGCGCTTAGCACGTCCTTGTTTGCCGTCACGGAAACCAGCGCAGGCGAGCTATATGCCGTCGGAGACGCTGGCGTCATCTTGCGCAAGCCAATGGGCGGTGCGTGGACCAAAGACTCCGTCGATCCTGCGCTGAGCAGTGCGGACTTTCGAGCGATCGCTCCATCGACGGCAGACGAGCTGTTTGCCGTCGGTCTAGGTGGCGTCATTGCCCGGCGCAGTGGCGGCAAGTGGAGCGTCGACAGCGTATCCATCGACAGCGCCGATCGCGGCAACTTCTACAGCGTCGTTTTGACGAGCGATGCGGTGTTCGTCGCTGGGGAATACGGTCTATTCATCCGTCGCGATGCCGACAAATGGCGTCGAGAGTCTCCCATCGTGCAAGGCGGCCAGAGCCCGCACTTTCTGTCGCTTGGCGTGAGCGGTCGAGACCTCACGGTGGTTGGTTCGCTCGGGATCATTGCCCGACGAGACGCGGTGTCCCGAGCCTGGACCAGCGAAGACAGCGGAACCACCGTAACGCTCAGCGCCGTGTCGTCGAGTCAGCCGATCTATGCCGTCGGTGCCCAAGGAACCGTGCTGGTTCGTCAGTGACGGAATTTGAACCTCTCTTTTAGCGATAGCGAGAACCAACCGATGCTTCCTTATCCCGTCATTGCCATCGACGGACCCGCTGGGGCCGGAAAGTCGACCGTAGCGCGTGCGCTGGCCCGGCGACTGGGCTTTTTTCTTCTCGATACCGGCGCGATTTATCGCAGCTTGGCCCTGTTTGCAGAGCAGCAAGGTGTGTCGTGGGCCGATGGTCCGCGCCTGGGTTCGCTGGCAGAGCAGCTCCCGATTCGCTTTGGCCGAGGTGACGAAGACGGAGTCGTGTACTTGGCCGATCAGACCGTCACCACCGCGATTCGGACGCCGGAAGTGTCGCTTGGGGCCTCGCAGGTGTCGGCGCATCCCGAGGTTCGCTCGATGCTGCTTGGGCTTCAGCGACAGCTCTCGCGCAGTGGTCCGTGCGTCGTCGAAGGTCGCGACATCGGAACCGTGGTGCTTCCCGACGCTCCGCTCAAGATCTTTCTGACCGCATCGCCGGAAGTGCGGGCGCAGCGTCGTCAAAAAGAGCTAGAAGCGCGCGGGGTCCGTGCCGATGTCAGCGATACCCGTCGAGAACAAGAAGAGCGCGATCGTCGCGATCTAACCCGTGCGACGGCGCCGCTCAAGTGTGCAGACGATGCGGTGTTGTTTGATACGAGCGATCGCTCGCTGGAGCAGGTCATCGACGATCTGGCGATCATCGCTCAGACGAGACTTTCGCTGTAGTCCGTCGCAGACGCGAGTGCGCGGTCTTCGCTACCGAAGCTGCGCCAGCGACCCGTGATGTGGGGGATGAATCAGGAAGCGGGGTAACGGTAGATGGTCAGTCCGCTGCGTCCGCTGGCTGCGAGCCGCTGGCAGAGCTGATCAATCTCGGCATCGAAGTCGACCAGCACCGGACCGCCTGGGCCCTTGCCTTTTTCGACTTGTGCGACGGCTACCCACTGGCCCGCGAGCTGAAATTGCGGACCTTCACTCGTTTCGGTTTGCGGCATGTCGATATTGGCCTCGGTGAGCAATGCCACCGTAGGATCCTTTGCTACATCCATAAGGCCCTACCCGTCAAGCCGCAACCCCGCGAATTTGCAGGATTTGTCCAGTTTGTAGCTTTGCTTCACTTGGCGGGCTTCGACGGAACGACGTTGCCTTCCGCATCGCGCACTTGCACATCGGAAATACCGAGCGCCTGCGGCAGCTTGGGCAGCATCTTTTGCACATCGCCGACAATGACGATCGTGGCTTCGTCGGGCTTCAGACGGTTCTTGCTGACTTCTTGTAGGCGCGTCGGTGTGGCGTTCTGGGCTCCGGCGAGCAGCTTCGCAAACTCGTCGCTCGGCAGACGATTGCGCGCAAACGTCGCATAGAGCTGAGCCAGTCCAGCGGTTCGTTCGCTCTGCATCACCAGACGCTGAATCGCACCATTTCGGGCACTCTGTAGCTCTTCCGCCGAGCACAGCTCGTCACGTAGCCGTCGCTCTTCGCTGCGCAGCTCGACCACCGACTCGGTCGTTACGTCGCTGCGCACCGCCGCTTGCGCCACCCAATAACCGAGCCCGTCCATCCGCATCACCTGCGAGCGTGCTCCGTAGGTGTAGCCGTGCTTTTCGCGCAGGTTTTGGTTCAGACGACTCGTAAACATTCCACCGAGCAGCACGTTGGCCATATCCAGCACCGGACGATCAGGATCGCTCGCGCCCGGAACCAGGTTGGCGACGCGCACTTCCGCTTGTGGCGCGCCCGGACGATCCACCAAGATCAGTCCCTTTTGCGGCTTGGGCGGCGTACGCATCGGACGAGCCAGCGGCGACGACGGCGGATTCAGCGGCAGCTTGCCCAGCGTCCCGAGCAGCTTGTCCGCGACGGTCTGGCTCAGCTCGAAGTCACCGGCCACGACGATCTTCCAGCCGCGTGGTGGATAGAAGCTCTGATGGAACGCGCGCAGATCCGACGCAGACAGCTTTTGCAGCGTCGCTGCCGATCCTTGTGGCCAGCGACCGTACGGCTCCGCTGCGCCAAACAGCCCGCTGCGCAGCACGCGATCGGCGACCTGCGCGGGCTCATTGTTCTTCTGTTCGAGGCTGGCCAGTCGCTCACCACGGACGCGGTTCCAGTCGCTTGATTCAAACCGAGGCCGCAGCAGGGCTTCGTAAAACAGCGGTGCCGCTTCGGCGTAGGTCTGCGCAAGAACGCCCATCGTGACGAGCGTTGTGTCCGACGTGACCTGCGTCTTCCAGCTGGCTCCTGCGGCTTGCATTGCCGCCGCCCAGTCGTTTCCGGTGCGCTGTCCACTGCCTTCACTGAGCATCGCTGCGACCGCGTCGGCCAGACCGGACTTTGCGGGCACTGCATCTGCTTCTCCGACGGGAATGGCGACCGCGGTTTCAATCAGCGGCGTTCCCGTTCGCTGCACCAGCGTCACATCGACACCGTGGACCCGAAAGTGTGCGCTCGGCGGTGGCGTGGGTGACTTCAGCGGCAGCGGCTTCGGTGCTTTCGCCAGATCGAACGGCGCGCGCATCGGAACGCCCAGAGGCTGATTTTTGCCATGGGCTTTGGCGACAGGCTTTGGCTGCGTCTTGGCTGGCTCGGTCGCCTTGGGCGCTTCCGTCGCTTGTCCTTGCCGAGGCACAACCTGGATTTCCAGTCGCCGATAGACATCCGCAATGCCCAGATCTTGCGCCCGCTTTTGCAGGATGTCTGGCGTCGCAGACTGGATCTTTCCGACGATCTGCGTCAGCGCATTTTGATCGCCCAGCCATGCATACAGCTGCTGAAGCCACAGCGACTGACCGAGCGGAGTCTCTAGCTCGCGAGCCAGCTCGACGAGTCGGACGTTGCGAGCGCGCAGGATTTCGTCGCTGCTCGGCGGAGTGCTGACAAACGCAGCCAGCTCTTCGGACACCGCTTGCGACAGTCGCTCTGCCGTCACGCCTTGCTGTGCTGTCACCGTCAGTCCCAGAACCGAACCAAGCTGCTGCGGATCGACCTCGACTTCGACCGACTGCGCAAGCTTCAAATCGACGACGAGCCGACGGTGAAGCCGACTCGCTTTGCCTTTGCCGAGCACATCGCCGAGCAGAACCGCTTCCCCAAACTCGGGACTTCCCGTCGGAGGCGCATGCCACAGCAGATAGACACGCGGCAGCGCGACTTGGTCCTCGATGGTGATCTTCTGTTCGACGGGAACCACCATCTGGGGAACGCCGGTTTGCAGCGACGGAGACACTGGCTTTGGACGCTTGGGCATCCAGCCGAAATAGGTGTTGATGAGCCGCTTTGCTTCTTCTGGATTGAAGTCACCGACGACAGCCAGCGTTGCGTTCGACGGTGTGTAGTACTTGTAAAAGAACTGCTTTACGTCGGTGGTACTGGCGGCAATCAGGTCTTCGTGCGAGCCAATGACCGGCCATGAATACGGATGTCCGGCGGGATACATTGCCGACGAGACGCGCAGCTCTGCCATGCCATAGGGACGATTTTCGTAGGACTGTCGTCGCTCATTGCGGACCACTTCACGCTGGAGATTGACCTTTTCGTCGGTCATCGTGTCCGGCAGGTTGGTCAAGCGATCCGCTTCCAGCCACAGCAGCGTCGGTAACAGATGACTCGGGCCGAAGTCGAAATAGAACGTCCGATCCGGGCTGGTCGTCGCGTTGTTACCGCCGCCTTCGGACTCCATCAGCGCGTCGAAGCGGTTGTCGGGCACGTTGCGCGTTCCCATGAACATCAGGTGTTCATACAGGTGCGCAAAGCCGGTTCGTCCCGGTGCTTCATCGCGAGAGCCCACGGAAAACCACAGCGAGACGACCACACGCGGCACCGACGGATCGCGACGAAGCAGCACGGTCATTCCGCTCGGGAGCGTGTAGCGCTCGGCGGTGAGTGCAAATGGATCGTTGGCGCTCGTTGCTGTCGCCAAGCGAGCCGACGCAGCGGTGGTGGAAGCGGCAGCCGTCGCCGGACGCAGCGGTGGAGTCGCCCGATTGGCGGGGGCCGTTGCCACTGGTGCGGCAGCCAGCGACGCGGACACAAGGCCCACCGCGCACAGCACAGACACGGTCAGCTTGCGCATGCTCGTTACAGCTCCATCTCCAGGCTCGGGCGCGGATCGGTGAGCGGACGCGGGCGATACAAAATCACGTTGCGACCAATCACTTGCACCAGCGCGGCGCGACACTCTTTGGCCAGCTCGTCGGCCAGCTCGTGACGGTCTCCCGGCGCGGTCTCGAGCAGCTTCAGCTTGATCAGCTCATGCTGTCCGAGCACTTCCGCCACCGCCGCCAGCAGCCCTTCACTGATGCCTTCTTTGCCGATCTGCACCACCGCGTGTAGATGATGCCCCAGGCCTCGCAGGATCGCTCGCTGGCGGTTGTCGAGGACTGGCACCCCTTCCGACATCGTCTTGAACTTGCGACGCTTGGGCGCTTCGGCTGTGCGGCTTTGAGAAGAACGAGGACTCGACCGGCGGTCGCTGCTTGGCTTTGACATGTCGCAGAAGCTAACAAATTGACGACAGCAAGGGGAACTACTTCAGCGCACAGCAGCGCAGACGAGCGCTTTTGTCTGACAGCGTCAGCGCATGATGCGAAGGCAAGACGCTTCGTAAACACTGCGACGCAGCGGCCCACACACCGGGCGCGATGTGCCCGCCTGTCAGGATCGCGTGCTAAGCTGCCAAGCTCACTTGATCTGGACTGACGAGATCCGCTGTGCGTATGTTCCGATTCGCCGGCAACGTCGGGCAGATCGTGTGTTCCTAGACGCTTCACACATCGGGGAGATTTCGAATGCTGCACAGATCATCGCGACCACTGCTTTTTGCCTCGCTCTGCCTGATCGCCTCGGCCTGCTCGGGAGGAACGAATCCGGGAAGCACTGTGGATGGAGGCGATCCTGACCTGACGATGACAAGTGGTGGCTCGGGCCGCTGTGAGTCCGATCCAGTGGTTCATGCCGAGACGACGATTGACACCAAGACCGATCCGTCGGACCTCGCTGTTTCAGCCGTGGCGGGCTTTGCGATTCCGGCAGCCATTGGCCAGACCGAGACACGCGAGATCTTCACAAGCGCCGCCGCCTTCGAGCGCTACTTCGGAACCCAAGCGCCAAGTAGCATCGACTTCGCCAGTCAGTGGGTGTTTTTCTACAGCGCTGGAACCAAGAGCACCGATGGCTTCGTGCCCACCGTTCATCGGATTCGCACCGTCGGTGATGAGGTTCGCGTCGATACCTCGCTGGAAGCACCGAGCGCGTCCTGCCAGGTCGCCAATCAGGCCAGTCGTCCGACGATCTTGGCTGCGTTTGCGCGTCCCTCGCTGTCGCTGTGCCGGTCGACGTATCACCACACCGACACCACGCGGATGTGTATTCCTCCCGAGCCCGGTGTGCAGTGCAGCGGCAAGCTCACCGATCGCGGCATCGACGACATCGTGACCACGCGTCCCAAAGCCAGCATTCCGTCGGAAAGTGGCTACTCGTCGTATAGCAGCGCGTCGTATTCGCTCGGGTCCTACAAGACCGAGCAGTACACGCGCACCTGCAGAGACACGGGCGACTGCGATGCCTGGGTCAAGGGCTCGCTGTTGGGCGATTACTACACTGGCAACGCGTCGTTTTACTCCAGCGGATCTACCAGGCGACTCATCCTCATCTCGTCGGTCATCGGCTATCAGGTCGACATCGGCGGCGGAATGTCCAAGGCTTGTTTCCGCTACACCAAAGGCATGAGCGACATCAATCGCACGGCGGCTGGCGACGCGGATCTGGCGATCAGCATGGCGGAAAACTCTGGCTGTTATGCCGGTGGTTCCAGCGCCAACAGCGATTCCTTCCGCTTGGGTCCCGTCTCGGGCATCTTCGCCGATCGCTGCTTCCGCTTGACCCAGGGCAAGACGACTACGCTCGGCGTGAACTCCTACAAAGAGACGCTGACGATCGTTTCTGGCACTTGGTAGTTCCGTCGACGAATCGGCTCGTTGTCGGTTCGTCTCCTCGCTGACCGTTTCTTCGCACGCCGCGCTGACCGTTTCTTCGCACGCCGCGCTGACCGTTTCTTCGCACTCCTTCTGGTTGAATTCAGAGACATTCCCGTCGCTGATCGCGCCGAGTTGATTCTAAGTGCATTGACTTACTAAGTCGATCGACTTAATTTTCTGTGCGGAGGTTGCCAATGAACCAGGACAACAGCAAAGAGCTTCTGGACTATCCCTTCCGATCGCCTTCTGCACTGGAACCACCGACAGAGTGGGCACAGCTTCGTGACAAGTGCCCCGTCGCTCACGTTCGCTTGCCGAGCGGAGACAGTGCCGTGCTGCTGACGCGTCACAGTGACGTTCGTCAGCTTCTGTCGGACCCGCGCTTTAGCCACAACCTGAGCGCAGAGGGCGCAGCCCGGACGACGGCGAACGAAGAAGGCAGCGTGTTCGAAAGCAAAGACGCCGCGCTGCTGGCCGATTCCGAGCGTCACCAAGGCTGGCGACGGATGATCATGAAGTGGTTTACCGCCAAGCGGATCGCGGCGATGCAGCAGCGGATCGAGTCCATGGCCGAGTCGCTGATCGACAGCATGGTAAAGCAGGGCGGGCCGGCGGATCTGACCGCGCACCTTGGCTATCCACTGCCGGTGTGGGTGATCTGCGATGTGCTTGGGATTCCTGATGTCGACCGCGACAAGCTCGCGTACTGGTCGAACACGATGCTGAGCATGACGCAGTACAGCCAGGCTGAGATCAACGCAGCGCAGCAGGAATTTACGCAGTATCTGCTGTCGCACATTGAGGAAAAGCGAAAAAATCCAGGCGACGATCTGCTGAGCGAGCTGTCGGCGGCAGCGGGTCCGGGTCAGTCCGTTCCGGCAGAGCTGCTGCTGATGACAGCCAAGGGTCTGCTGGTTGCGGGTCATGAAACGACCTCGAACATGATTGGCAAGATGATGGGAATGCTGCTGTCGGTTCCGTCGCGGTGGCAGCAGCTCCTGTCCGATCCGTCCCTGGTGCGGACTGCGGTGGAAGAGTCGCTGCGCTTTGATGCGAACCCGGGCTTTGGACTTCCTCGCTACGTCTCTGTCGATACCGAAGTGGGTGGTACGCTGATTCCGCGCGGAACGACCGTGATCTGTAGCATGGGAGCGGCAAACCGCGACGAGCGTGCGTATGAACAATCGGATGAGATGCACCTGGAACGGAGTCCGAATCCGCACCTGTCGTTTGGCGCGGGTCCGCATTCCTGCATCGGACAAGCCTTGGCGCGTACCGAACTTCAGACCGTTCTGAGCGTTCTGCTGCGACGGCTCCCGACGCTGGCTCTGGCGGTTCCGGTGGATGAGCTGAGCGCGCGACACGGACTGCTCATCGGGGGTCTGGAGCGCTTGATGGTGCGCTGGTAGCCGCAGCCAGCGTCCAAACAGAGTCCCAACAGAGTCCGATCGGAATGCCAACAGAGCGTGAGCAGCGTCCGATCGGAATGCGAGCAGCGTCCAAACAGAATCTACGGAAGGAATACATACATGCGAGTCATCGTGGACTATCCGAAGTGCTGTGGCGCGGGTCAGTGTGTGATGGTTGCGCCCAAAGTATTTGATCAAAGAGACGATGGCATGGTCATCTTGCTGGATGAGACACCTCCGCCCGAGCTACATCGCGCAGTCCGAGAAGCCGCGATCGTCTGTCCGGGCGCTGCGATCCGTCTAGAAGAGCGTGCAGGATGACAACAACAAGTGTGCTAGTGGTTGGGGCTTCCTTGGGCGGTTTGACCGTCGTGGAAGCGCTGCGAAGAGAAGGCTTTTCAGGCTCCGTGACCTTGCTCGGGGCCGAGCGACATCTGCCGTATGACAGGCCGCCTTTGTCCAAGCGCGTCCTTTTGTCCGCGATGGAGCCTTCCCAGACGCAGCTTCGGCCACAGAGCACACTCGATCAGCTGCATGCGGAGCTTGTCCTGTCCGATCCGGCAGTCTGTCTGGATGCGAGTCGTCATGAAGTGAAGACTGCATCGGGTCGCGTGCTGGCTGCGGATGTGATTGTGCTGGCGACGGGACTTGTGCCTCGGAAGCTATCGGGACAGGATGGGCTTTCGGGGGTCTATGTGCTGCGGACGCTCGATGATGCGCTGGCGCTGAAGAGCGCGCTCGTCCCCGGCAAAAAGCTGGTGGTGGTGGGCGATGGCGTGCTGGGAACCGAGATCGCAGCGACGGCCTGTAGCTTGGGACTTGCGGTGACGCTGGTCGGTCCGCAGTCCCTGCCGATGCGCAGTCAGCTGGGTCCGCTTGTCGGAAGCTGTCTCGGCACGCTCCATTCCCTTCGCGGGGTCAACCTGCGCTTGGGAACGGGGGTTGCGTCGCTGCGTTCCGATTCCTCTGTCGTCACCGGAGTCTGTCTGCAAAGCGGAGAAGAGCTGTCCGCCGATCTGGTGGTGGTGGCGATGGGCTCGCTTCCAGCGACGGACTGGCTGGCTGGAAGTGGGCTTCAGATCGCGGACGGAGTGGTCTGTGATTCCCGGCTGCGCGCGGCCCCAAACATCTATGCGGTGGGTGATGTCGCTCGCTTTTCGCACGAAAAGCTCGGATCGCTTGTGCGGCTGGAAAATCGCACCAATGCCGTCGAGCAAGGGCTCTGTGTAGCCGCGAACATCTTGGGAACAGACACGCCCTATCTGCCGGTTCCGTACTTTTGGACCGATCAGTTTGACGTAAAGATCCAAGTCCACGGCTTTGTCTCTGCGGATGCAGAAGCAGTGGTCGTAGAGGGCGATCCCGCAAGCGGTCCGTTTGTTGTGCTGTACGGAAGCCACGGAAAGGTCACGGGGCTCTGCGGCTGGAATGCGGTGCGACAGATTCGCCAGCATCGAGCCCATGTGATGGATGGAACCGCATGGCAGACCATCCGCGAGCAGTTTCCGACGAAGTGAGCCGAAGCCTCGGTGCTGTCTGCAAGACGTATATTTACTCCTACAAGATGCCTAATATACGTTCTGGCAGACGCTCTCTGCGGTCATTCCGGTGAGTAGTGTAGGATCGTCGCGTTTTCACCGACTGCGTAGATGTTGCTTGGGCTCAGACCCCAGACCGCGAGCAGGTTGCTGGTCGTGTTGGATGTCATCTTGGTCCAGGTGCTACCGTTGAAGCGGAGGATGAGTCCTTCGTCGCCTACAGCGATCACGGATCGATCACCTGCGGACCACATGGCGCGGACGGGCTTGGCTCCGGTTGGTACGCTTGCGATGGTCTTCCATTTGTCTTCCACGTCCGTCATTCCGTTTCCTGTCACCGCGTTTTCAAGCAGTACGCCGCTGTCTACCGATGCAAAGTGAGCGAGTGAATCGCCACAGTGAAGGGCGTACACGCTGCCGGGATCTGCCGGGAGCATCTTCATCTGTACGCTGATGAGCTGCTTGCCATTCCACTCCGCTGTAAATGCGCGGCGGCCGCCAAGCGGATTGTGTCCGCCGACCAGGAAGCTGAGCGGCGATCGAGCTGGAAGCAGACAGATGGTAAGCAGATCAGCATCCGCGATGGTGTCTGTTTGAACAGAGCCTCCGCTTGAGATCGTGAGGGCGGTTCCAGAGTCGCCTACCACCGCGGCATGGACGGTCGCGCTGTTTCCCATGGCAATCGCGCGGAGTCGTACATTGGGAGCGCCCTGAATCCGGGCAAAGGTTCCGTCGCTATAGCGCAGGATGGTTCCTTTGTCTCCTGTTACATAGGTGACAGCGCCAGCGACCTTTGCCGCGATCGCACGAAGGGTCGTGCCTCTCACTTCGGTAGGAGTCTGGATCGTGTTCCACATCGCACCATCCCAGCGATACACGATGCCAGCGTCACTGACGGTCAAGATGTTGGATGGAGCGGTTCCGCCAATGCCAAGCAGGCTCGGGTTCGTTCCAGTGGGCGGAGCGGTTTCCTTGCACCAGCCTTTGCAGCCGGAAAAGGAGGCGTGAATCACCGTGTCCTGATGGATCTGGACCTGGCACGTTGGCGATGTGTCTGTGCAGTTTCCGCCATACCAGCCGGTGAAGGTTCCGGCTGTCTTTGCGGCGCTGAGCGCAAGCGTTGTTCCCTTCTTTACGGTCAGGCTACAGCCGTTGCCACTGCCATCGCACTGGATGCCGTTCGGACTGGAAGAGACGACTCCTTGTCCGCCTGCAATGTTGGCGACCAAGAGGGTTAGCGTCGCTCCTGTTCCGCACAACGGAACTGCGGTGAGGGTCATGGCGGTGTCAATCTCTCCGTCGCTGTCGAGCTGTACCTGATCGATTCCTTTGGCAAGCGGACAGTCTTCGGAACCGTACAGCGAGACTTCTATCGAAGCCGTTCCGCGCGTCTCTTTGGGAAACACCACACCAAAGCGATCAAAGGGTGGATTCACAAAGCGCTCGATCATTTCTTTGGGAGTGCCGCTTGGATCCACTGCTGTGACTTTGAGGATGGCATAGACCGTCGCTGGATCTGTCTGTGTAAGGCTCAGACGGACAAGCGGTCCTTGGATCGGACCTTCTTCCACTGGGCAGCCGCTTGAGCTGCTCAGCAGACAGACCGCAAACATCGTCCAGACCACTGCGCGCACAGACCGAAGCAGAGAATCGAAGCAGTGCGTCTTCATGACACAGACTCCCTCCTACTAAAATTCAAAATGCAGTGTGTTGGATGGCTCGATGCGCATAGCAACAGGAACGTCTGTGGGCCGTCGACCCAGGATGACCGCGGTCGTGATTCCTGCTGCGGCCACACTGCCTATCGTGAGCCAGAACCACCACTTGGTATACAGCGGCTTAGACTCGATCTGGGTCATAACAGGGGGCGGCTCGACTTCTTCTTCGGGCCTCGGAATCGGAATCACACTCTGCTTTTGCTTGTTCTGTTCGTCGAGGTAGCTCTGGCACTGCTTCTGATAGTCCTGCGCTTTGCTGCGCTGCTCGCTCATCGGCTTTGCAACATCGAGGAACTGCTGATACGCAGAAATCGCGTCGTCGCACCGATTCTGCTTCTGATAAATGCGCGCTACGTTAAACAGCAGGCGTGGATCGGGCTGTAGCTCATACGCTTGCTTGTACAGCTGCAGCGCTTCATCCAGGTGGCCACTTCCGGACTGCTCACGCGCGCGCTCATACAGCGAAAGACACGCTGGATGGACAGCGCAGTCCACAGGGTTGTCCGTCTGGGCGTGGGCCAGGAAGGGAAGCAGCAGCAGCGACGAGCACAGAAGCTGCTGAAGGAACCGATGATTATTCTTCATAGCGAATCTCTGGACGCGATGCGTGAGCTGTTTGCGTGCTGGCTACAGGGATTTTGATCTTCGGTTCTGGCTTGATGCGGACTGGTTGCTTTGCTCTTTTTCCGGGCAGACCTACCGCAACAAGTGGCCGCAAGATCAGCGCTACGCGCTTGCTTTCACTGCGATCCAGCTGGATCTGTTGATCCTGAAATCCGGTGAGCTTGAGGTGAAACGTGGCAGTACCAGCGGCGGATTCCTGTTGCAGGTTCCACGGGGTTTCACCGACGGAGTTTCCGCGCTCATCAAGCACCGAAGCATGACTTGGCTGGCTGTCGATCTGCCAGGTAATCTGCGAAACAGGAGGACTCTGTTTGGCCTCTGTTTTCTTGCTGCCTGGTTCGTCGTGAAGGACTGGTGTCTGCTGCACGTTCTGCGCTGCGTGGGCGGCTGCTGACTGCTTCGATCCGGTGGTGCGGGGCGTTTTGACTTGCACCCAGAGCGCGACCCACAAGAGCAGTCCGACACAGACTCCGACCACGAGCAGAGATCTCTTTTTCCGTCGCTGATTGGCTATGTTCTGTCCGGTTGACTGTCCAAACGTAGTGATCGGCACCGCTGCACTGCCAGTTGTGCTGTCTTCTCCTGTCGTACCGAGGAGCGCGGGCGCAAGTACACTCTGTCCCGTTTGCACAGACAGGAGCTGACGCAGCTCTTCCGCGATCAGTGCCATGTTGGGACGCTGCGACTTTTCCTTGGTCAGCATCCTTGCAACGATCGCAGCGACGGGCTTTGGCAGTGTCGGACAGATTTCCAGCAGAGAAGGAGGCGGCTGGAACAGGTGCATTCCGATCAGCTCACCGGCTCCCTCTGCATAGAAGGGAGGGCGTCCAGCCAGCATCTGAAACAGCACACAGCCGAGCGCATACACGTCGGTGCGATCGTCTACCTTTCCTGCTCCTGCACACTGCTCTGGAGACATGTACATCGGAGTCCCCATCAGCGCGTTGGTATCGGTCTTTGCAACTGCACGTTCAAATTCACCAGACAGCTTTGCAATTCCAAAGTCCAAGACCTTGACCCGCTCCCCACTCGGCGCCACAGAGTCCGCCACCAGCATCAAGTTGTCCGGCTTGATGTCTCTGTGAATGATTCCTTTGGAGTGGGCGATGGTCAGGACTTCTGCGACTTGCC
>CALMML010000363.1 GCA_937868485.1 uncultured Myxococcales bacterium
CCCTAGGGGTTCCAAAGGAAGCTCGCGAGGATGCCAAAGAGGCCCTAGGGGTTCCAAAGGAAGCTCGCGAGGATGCCAAAGAGGCCCTAGGGGTTCCGAAGGAAGCTCGCGAGGATGCGTGAGAACCCCAAGTGGCCTACACGAAGTAGGCATACAAGTCCGCAGAATCTTTCAGTGTTTTGTCGACGGGAATTGCAGAAAAGTGCGAGCGCACTCTATGCGGCCAAGGAATGCTTTTCGGCTCATTTCCTCACCGGAGGCTTGTCATGTCCGCACTTGAGTCTTTTGATCCCTCTCCCTATACACGTATCCCCAACCTTGATTTGCCGTCACTGATCGCACTTGGGCATCAGCTTGGTTCGGCACTCCCTGAGCGACCTACCGCTTCGCTCAAACAAAGCGCCAAAGAGCTGGCTGACACCGTTGCAGAATCAGAACAGAGCCTTGGCGAGCATCTCTATGTTCAGGTCCGTCCTGACAGTCGCCAGGTTGACTTGGCTGCTGACATTTCGTGGGGCAGCTTGTCCCGATGGCTCTCTGCTTATGCAGAGCTGCCGCTAGATCGTTATCCGAAGGCGAAACAAGCAGCCGCGCTTTTGCAGGCGCTCTTTCCGACAGGGCTTAGCTTTCTGACGCTGGAGTACGGGGCGCAGTGGACCGAGGCGGAGCAGCGGCTGCGGCGGATTGTGCGGGACAAGCTGCGGCCTGTGCTGCTCGGCTTGGGCGGTGGCGACTTTCTCACCGAGATCGAGCGCTGTCACAAGGACTACGGCGAGATGGTCGGCGTCACCAAGGCCAAGACGCCCAAGAGCAAGCTGCCCGACCTGCGCGCCCAGCGGCAGAAGCTTCAGCAGGCCCTGACGGCGCACGCGATCCAGCTGGTGGCAATGGTGCTGTCGGGTGGGGCCGTCGCCTACAAAGCCGCACTGCCGAGCTTCGCCGCCATTGACGCCTACCGCGAAAAGACCACACCGAGCAGCGGCGACAAAAAGTCCGCCGATCCCGCGCCGCTTGCTCCGAGCCCGGCCCCGCCCGCCTAGTCGCTTCCCGCAAGCCCTGCTCGCACGTCGCTGGTCCGGTGATATGATGGCCCCAAGGGAAATCGCCACAGGACCAGATGCGGGCGATCCCCTGGCGCGCTGTGTGGTTGCGGATCGCCAGGCTGTGCAGAGATCGCGGCGCTCGCTGGATCTGGCGGCGTGCGTCACTTGGCTTAGGGGGAACATAGATGAGCAATAAACTTGTCCTTGGTCTGTTTGCTTCGGGGTGTCTTGGCCTTGCGCTGTTTGCGTCGTGCGATGGCGGAACCACGGGACCGGGTACGACCGTGATGCCTGACATGGCGCTCGGCTCGTTTCGGATTGGCGGCAACGTGACCAGCCTGACGGGAAGCGGCTTGGTGCTGTCGCTCAACGGGGCAGAGGACCTGCCGATCAGCGCCTTTGGGCCGTTTACGTTTGCGACGAAGCTTCTGACGGGGACAAACTACGCGGTAACGGTGAAGAGCTCGCCGTCGTCGCCGCCCCAGACGTGTACGGTGATGGCGGGCTCGGGTGTGATCGGCACGGTCGATGTGGCAAACGTCGTGGTGGCGTGCAGCAACACCGCCTTCCCGGTGGGCGGCACCGTGGCGGGCCTGACGGGGACCGTGGTGCTTCAGAACAACGGCGGCGACGACCTGACGGTGTCAGCAAACGGAGCCTTTACGTTTTCGATGCCGGTGGTCGCCACCGCAAACTACGCCGTGACGGTCAAGACGCATCCGCAAGGCCAGGTCTGTAATGTGGCCTCGGGCAGCGGCATGGTTCAGACGGGCCCGGTCACGGATGTGACGGTGACGTGTGGCCCGCCGCCGACCTGCAAGGCGATCAAGAATGCGCTGCCTGGCTCGGCGGATGGCGACTACATGATCGATCCCGATGGCAGCGGTCCGCTTGCGGCCATCAAGGTCTACTGCGACATGACGACGGACGGTGGTGGCTACACGATGTACCCGGTGACGGGCGGCATCAGCACCAGCCGCTTCGATCAGGCCAACTCGTGCGATGCGCTGGGCCTGAAGCTGGTCATTCCCCGCACCAAGGCGCACCTGGCATCGCTCTACAAGAAGTACGGCACGAGCTACTTCCAGACGGTGCCCGGCGTCTACGGCCTGGCGGCTGGCAACTACACCGGCTGCATCATGAACTCGGGCAATGCGGCGTGCGCGATGAACTGGGTGGCGCTCGACAAGGGCGCGTGGTTTGCCCGCGACACCGCCTACAGCGAGCCAAACGGCGACTACACGCCCGGCTGCTGGCTGAGCAACGGCGGCCTGGACGCCAACGGCAACCTGACGTTCAACGACGCAGGATGTAGCTACGCGACCGGCACCTCGTACGTCTGCTCCGACAACGCCAAGTAAGCGCACCTACGCGCTGTCCTGCTGCTGCGTACGCGGCGTCTGAATCAAGACCTGGCGTAGCGGCGCGAGCCTCTTTGCTTCCCCACATGGCTGCTGCACGGTCTGCCCCGGCTGGTCCGGCGGCGCGGTGTGGCTTTGCGGCGGCGTCTGATACAGTGGCGAGAAGATCCAGGTGAGCATGAGCGACCAAGACGAATCGGTCCGTGGGGGAAGTGGCAAGCGCTGGCTGTATGGCGCGCTGCTGGTTGCGGGGGCTGCGATGCTGGGCTTCCGGGGCTATCAAGCGGTCCAGCAGCAGAAGAAGGACGATGCCGCGCGCCGTCATCAAAAGTCGGTGGGCGACCACTTTGCGACCGTGAAGGCGTCGATTGGGCGGGGCGATGTCACTGCCGCGCTGTGGTGGCTCGACAAGGCGTACCAGAGCGGGCACGACGATGCACGGATGCGGTTTCTGCTGCCGCACCTGTCGCAGAAGCTGAAACAGACGGTGGCGGTGCTGCCGCATGACGGCGAAGTGACGTCGGTGAGCTTTGTGTCCGGCGGGCAGACGGCGCTGACCACCAGTGCGGACGGCATGGCGCGGCTGTGGTCGCTGCCGGACGGCAAGCTTTTGCGCAAGCTGGCCAAGGTGGAAGGGGCGCTGACGGGGGCATGGCTGTCGCAGAGCGGGCAGCGGCTGCTGACGATCGACCAAGAGGGCGCGGCGCGGCTGTACGGACCGACCGGCGAGACCCCGATCGCGCAGCTTACAGACCCGACGATGGCAGGCGCACCGCTTACGCAGCTTACGCTGTCGCCAGATGGGCAGCGGGTGCTCGGGCTGTTTGTGGCGGAAAAGCAGCGGGGGGCGCGGCTGTGGAATGCGGCTGATGGCACGCTGCTTGGGCGGCTGGACGGTCACGAAGCGCCGATCTTTGCGGCGCACCTGAGCCCGACGGGCAAGCGCGTGGTGACTGCGTCTCCGGGGACGGCCAAGCTGTGGGACGCGCAGAGCGGTGCGCTTTTGGCGACGCTGGCTGGGCACACGGATCAGATCCGCGACATCGTGTTTTCACCCGATGGCAAGCGGATTGTGACCTCTAGCTCGGACCGGACGGCCAGGCTGTGGGACGGCGAAAGCGGCGCCCTTGTGGCAGAGCTAGAAGGCCATGACGGCACGGTCCACTCGGCGTCGTTTACGCTGGCTTCGGGTCGAGCCGTGATGACGATCAGCGCGGATGGGACGGCGCGGCTGTGGGACGCGGCCACGGGCGCTGGGATGTTTGCCCCGGTCAGTCACCCGCGCCGCAGCCAGGTCTTGGCGATGACCAAAGACGGGGGCCGCATGGTCGTGCTGAGCGAAAACGGTGTGCCGGAGCTGTGGGAGCGCATCGTCGGACACATGCGGGCGCAGCTCATCGGACACGTCGGGCCGGTGCTGGCGACGGCATTTTCCCCGACTGGACGGCGGATTGTGACGACCGGAGCGGACGGCACGGTGCGGATCTGGGACGGACGCAGTGGGCAGTCGCTGTTGGTGCTGCGTGGGCACCAGCAGCGTGTGTCGGTGGCGGCGTTTGGCCCCGATGGCCAGCTTGTGCTGACCGGCAGTCGCGATGGCACCGCTCGGCTGTTTCGCAGTCAGGCGGGCGAGCTACCGATGCCGCTCCCTGGACACCTGAGCGAGGTGGTCTCGCTTCAGTTTTCGCCCGATGGCCAGCGGCTGATGAGCAGCAGTCGCGATGGTACGGCAGCGGTCTGGGATCTGAAGAATGCGGAGCGGCTGGCCTCGCTGCCGAGTCGCGGTGTGTCGGATGCGCGCTGGCTGACGCAGCCGGATGGCAAGCTGGCGCTCCTTTCGATCGTGCCGGGGGGCGAGGGCAGCACCGGACGAAGCCCGAGCTATCTGCGCTACTTCGATGCAAGCAGCTACGAGCGGACGCGGACGCTGGGGGGCGATCTATCGTTTGGGCAGGTGCTGGCGGTGAGCGGCAGCGGGGCGCACATCCTGACGGCAGCCGAGTCGGGTAAGAGCCTGCTGTGGCAGGGCGCAAGCCTGGCCGATCAGCCACCAGGCCCAGGTGACACCACGCAAGAGCGTGCGATGCTGCCCAAGTCGCTGGGAGAGCTGGCTCAGTCGAGCGAAGTGCCCAGCGCAGCGGTGTTTAGTCCCGATGGCCGCTGGCTGGCGACCGGCAGTCCGCATGGTGAGATGCGGCTGTACGACGTGAAGGCGGGCTTTGCGCCGCATGTGCTGCCCAGTCACCAGGGCGCGGTGCGGACGCTCCAGTTTTCGCCGTCGGGGACGCTTTTGGCGAGCGGTTCGGCGGACGCTTCGGCGCGGCTGTACGATCCGCAGACGCAGAAGGTGGTGGCGACGATGACCGGCCACAGCGGAGAGGTCCGAGCGGTGCAGTTTGCGGGCGATGGCTCGCGGCTGCTGGTGCTGGATGCGGGGGAGCGGGCATGGCTGCGCGATGGCAAAGACGGCAAGCTGGTGGCGGCGCTGGCCAAGCACTCGGCGCGGGAATATGCCGCGATCGCGATGAGCCCAGATGGCAGCCGGATCGCTTCGTGCGGGGATGATCTGCGGATCTGGGACGGTCAGCAGGGGGAGCTACTGGCCCAGCTGGACGATCTGGGACGCAACGACGTGCTGTCGGTGTGCGCGTTTAGCCCGGATGGGACGCTGCTCGCGACCGGGAGCCAGCAAGGACAGGTGCAGCTTCGCGATGTGCGGCTAGAGACGCGATCTTCGGCGGTGGTCCACCAAGATCTGCTGGCGATTCCAGCCTATATGGAAGCCGATGACCGACTGCGCAAGACCATGCTGCAAGTGATCGAGCGCAAGTAGCAGGCTTTGGCCGCAGCGGGACAGCCCCGCGCGGCTCGGCTGTAGCGGACGGCGGGACTAGCTGGCGGCGCGGCGTAGCTCGGCCAGCTCTTCCAAAAAGCGCAGCGTGGTGTTCACGTAGTTGAGCAGCGCGTCGTTGACAAGCTGGCTCAGCTGGCCGTTTTCGGCGCGCAGGCTGTCGTAGTAGCGCTGCCGCTCCATCGAGTGAATCACGGACGGCGGGTAGCCATCACGCAGCAGCAGCAGGTTCATCAGCAGACGGGCGACCTTGCCGCTGTTCTTGGTCCACGGATAGATCGCCATCAGCCGAAAGTGAAGCCCAGCCGCGCGCGAGATGGGATGCAGGCTCTCTGTCTCTTCCTCATCGAGCCACTCGCACAGCTTCCGCATCCGCATCGGGATCTTGTCCGCTGGCGCAATCTCGTGAAAGTACGAGCGGTGCAGCGGGTTGTCCTTGCGGTACGGGTTCCCCTTGGCTTTGTCCTCGGGGGTTAGGATTTCGTGAAGCTGTTTGATGAGCTCCACCGTCACCAGGCCGGTCTTCTTTTTTTGCGCGGCTTGCTCTTTGGCTTGCTCGCGTACGAAGTCCATCGCGCTTTTGTGGCTGCGAATCTCTTCGTAGAGTGAAACCAGACTGACATCTGAAATCATCTTGCGGTCTAATGCATCGCGGATTTCACCAGATGTCAGTACAACGCCTTCAAGCGCGTTGTCGTGGTATATCCAGCCGATATCAACCTTGTCGCCATACGCCGCGAGGACCCGTGGGTCTTCGGCTGCCTTGCGGATGCGCAAGGACTCCAAGCGGGCGTCTAGCTCAAAGTAGCGGGATTCCTCCATGAAGCAGACTCCTCAAGGACAATCGTACGGCTCGCGAGTGTGCCATAAAAAGCGGAAGTTGTGCGCACCTACGTGGCCTTTGCGGTAAAAAGGTTTGCATGATGAAGCAGTCTATGGCTGAGCGCGTGGAGTCGAAGCTGCGTACTGCGCTTACTCCGACCCACCTGGAAGTAATCAACGAGAGTCACCAGCACAGCTCGGGGCCCGGCGCAGAGAGCCACTTCAAGGTGATTGTGGTTTCGCCGCTGTTCGAAGGAAAAAACCTGATTGAGCAGCAGCGTCTGGTCTATGCAGAGCTGGCCGATGAGCTAAAAAGTGCGATTCATGCGCTGACGCTCAAGACGATTGCGCCGTCAAAGTGGCAGCCAGCCGCCGGTAGCTATGAGTCGCCGGCTTGTCGTGGTGGGAGCAAGGCCTAGCGTCGGGATCGCGCAGGCCGTGTGAGTCATCGGTGAGCGTACTCGGTTTTGCTGCAGCCCGGCTGGCGCTGCGCATCGTGGTGGAAGGAAGCTGCCCGGATGCGGCCATGGCGGAAGCCAAGGTTGCGGCGACGCTCGGGCCGATGATGGAATCGAGCGATGCCACGGCGCGACTGGAGCCGCTGGACGATCGGCTGCGGGTCGAGGTTCGTAGCGGCAGCGGGGCGCTCCTGGTGGTTCATGATCTGGCGCTGGGTCCGTCATGTGATGACCTGGCGGCAGCGGCTGCGGTGGTGATCGCAACGGCGGTGGGCTCTGCGCCCGAAACGGGAGGTCTGCCGCTGGTCGCGCCGGTTCCGATTCCCCTTCCACTGCCCAGGCGGAGTCCGCCCGTGCTGACGCGCCAGGCTTCGCCGCTCTGGCTGGAAGTTGGTGCATCGGTGGGAATCGAAGCGGCGCTGCCTCGGCCTGGTGGTGGCGGCTTTCTGTGGCTGTCCATCGGACCGTCCCCGCAGCGGAGCCAGCTCGGAAGTCGCTTCGGGCTGCTGTTCCGGCTGGGCGGCACTTCGCTCAAGCAGCTTGCGCTGGGGCAAGGCCTGGCGGACTGGACGCGGCTGGAGCTGTCGCTGGGTCCGAGGCTGCGCTTGTCGCGGGGACTGCTGCTGTGCGATCTGTTCTTGGCGCTGACGCCCGCGCTGGTGCTGGCGAGTGGTCGCGAGCTGCCGCAGACCTTTTCGAGCACCGGCTTTGACCTGGGCCTGGGCGGTGGCGGCAAGCTGGGGGCGCGGATCGGATCGCTGTTTCCGTTTGTGGCGGTGTCGGCGACCGGCTATGTGACCGATCAAGCGCTGCGCGTGCTGGGACTTGCGGAAACGACCCGACTGCCGCCGTATTCGGTGCAGGTCAGCTTGGGTCTGTCGTGGCATCCCCTTCCTTGAGCGGCTGCGGCTTTGGTAAAAGCCTGCGATGTCCGTGAAGCGAAACAAGGGTGCGCCGGATTTGCAGCTGCCGATGCCGGGCTTGACCGTGGTGACTGCGCCCGTGCAGGCGGAGCTGGGGCTGGATGAAGCGGGGCGGGGGCCGATGCTGGGTCCGATGGTGATGGCGGTGGTGGCGCTGTCTGCGGCGGCGGCTTCCGAGCTGGCGGCGCTGGGCGTGACAGACAGCAAGCGCTTTGGCGCGGGCGAAAAGGCGCATCACAAGCGAGCGGAGCTGGTGCGGCGGGTGGAGTCGCTGGCGCTCCATGTTGAGGTCGCGGTGATCGATGTGGCAGAGATCGATGCGCACGTCGAAAAAGGGCTGCTCAACCACCTGGAGCGTCGGGTTGCGCTGGAGCTGATTGGTCGCGCGCCTCGGTGTGGTCGGGTGGTGGCCGATGGCAAGCGTCTGTTTGAGCCGCTCGTTCGATCGGTGCCAGCGCTGGTCGCGGAAGACAAAGCAGACGCGCGGTTTGTGTCGGTGGCGGCGGCTTCATTGTGTGCGAAGGTTCGACGGGACGAGCTGTGGCTGGCGATCTGTGAGCGCTATCGGCCTGCGTTTCCGGGGCTGCTCGAAGGCATGGCGGGCGGCGGCTATGTCAACGAAGCGACGCGACGGTTTCTGCGTGCGTATGCCGAAAAATACGGTCGGCTGCCGGAAGAGACGCGGACTTCGTGGCCTGCGGAGTTTGTGGCCGATCTGCTGGGGAAGGTTCCGCAGCCTGTCTCACCTGCGCTGCCGGGGGTGTAGCGTCTAGAACCGGCGTCGCGGCGCGCCTTCGTTGGCAGGGGCGAAAAAATGGTCCTACACTGGCCTCGTGAGTACGCAAGACCTAGATCCGACGTCCGCAGTGCCTGTCCCGATTGAGGAGGACAACACGCCGCTGCCGGTGCGGATTCCGCTGGGACGTAGGCCGCCGCCGCCGCCGCTGGTGGAAGGGAAGCTGATCTCTTTGCGAAGTGGGGGCGTGCTGCCGCTCAAGTCGCTGGCGAAGCTGCGGCTGTTGCGGGTAGACGATCTAGGGGACGACAGTCGCTGGCTGGCTCATTCGTCGCCGATGCAGAGTGCGCCTGTGCCTGCCGCGCTGGCTCCGCTTTCGCAGCCGGTGGTGGTCGCGCCGCCGGTTGCAGCCCAGAGCTCGCAGGAACTTCCGGCGCTGCCGCCCGATCCTGAGCCGACGTTTCGCTGGAAGCGGCTGCTGCCTCCGTCGGGATCGCTTCAAGAGATCTCGGCGGTGCAGCTCTGCGGGTGGGCGATCGCGACGGGGTACACCGGCTGCCTGTGGCTGTCGCAGCGGTCCCATCAAGCAGAGCCCGGTGCGCCGGGACGTGAGCTGTTCTTCGATTCGGGGACGCTGCTTGGGGTTCGATCGACGCTTCAGACCGACGATCTGGCGGAGCTGCAAGGCGCGCTGTGGACGCAAGCGCAGAAGAAGCGCGCGGTGGACGTGCTGCGCAAGGTGCGCGGCGAAGGACTGCGCAAGCAGCTGGATCTGCTGGTGTCGGCGAAGCTGATCGATGCCAAGGACTTCTGTCAGCGTCAGGCCGACTACGTGATGGAGGTCTTTTGTCGCGCGCTGTGGCCGTCCGAGCAGCCGGGTTTTTATCGACTGACTGCGCTGGAGCTTCCGCCCGGTGAGCAGACGATGCTGCCGCTGTCGCCACGGCTGCTGCTGACGCAAGCGGTGCGTCGGGGTTATGGGCTTGCGCCGCTTCAGCAGTCGGTGGGGACGCTTTCGACGGTGCTGGTGCCAGTCTCGCAGGCGCTGCCGCAGTCGGGCGGAGCGGTGCTTCAGAGTGTGGGTCTGTCGTCGCTAGAAGAAGATGCGCTGCTGCGCTTCGACGGGGAACGCAGCCTGCACGAGATTGCGGCGGTGTCGGGCATTGGGGAGCACGCGCTGTACGGGCTGTCTTACTGTCTGCTCGCGCTGGGGGCGCTGTCTCATCCGCACCTTTTGTCGCCGGAAGAGCAGAAGCGACGGCTGCTTTTGCAGAAGGCGCGGGCACGGGCGCGGGCGCTCAACGATGCAATGACGGCGATTCAGCGCAAGGCGCGGCTGTGTGAGTCCGCGGACTACTACACGCTGCTTGGGGTGGGTCCGCGTGCATCGCTGGAGGAGGTTCGGGCGGGCTATCTGCGGGAGCGCTCGGCGCTGTCGCCTTCGGTGCTGCCTTATCGCAGTCGCGCGGCGATGGATCGTGAGCTTCGACAGATCTCGCTGGTGCTGGACGAAGCCTACGCGGTGCTGAGCGATCCGGTGCGGCGGGCCTGCTATTCGCTGGGCGAGCCGCGCATGGAAGCGGTTAGGACAGGATGAGACCGGCGAGACGAGGCACCAGGTCGGCTGACGCTGGATCGAGCGGATCAGGCAGCGAGTGAAGCGAGGTCGCCAGCAGTCCGAGCACGCGATCCAGAAACGCGCGCTGGGCTGGACCGAGCAGGGCGTGGGCTTCTCGCTCATCGGGGACGCGATCGTGCAAGCGATCTTCGATAAGCCGCAGGCAGCGGGCGCGGACAAGCTCTGGCAGCGTCGGTTGATCGTGACCGGCGAGCAGCGCACGGAGCGGCACCAGATCCTGACGCGACAGCGGAACCAGCGCCGCCGGACGTCCGAGCAGGTGGTTGGCGATCATGGTCCCGAGCACGTCATCCCAGGTCGCTTGGCTGGCGTCGGGCATGGTGCGGTCTAGCGTGGCGCGCAGCGTCTCGTGTCGTAGGCCCAGTCCGATGGTGAACAGCTTGAGCCGAATCGCGAGCTGCTCGACGAAGGACGCCGCACGCGACAGATCGCGCAGGGTCGAAAACGGACGCAGACTCGGAGACTGCTTGGCATCGTCGAGCGCGCGGGGATACAGCGGTCGCAGCTCGAGCAGTGCCGACAGCATCGCGGCTTCTTCGCTTGTGAGCAGAGAGACGGACGACTGACCGGGCACGAGCGTGGTGGCGCCGCTATCGACGAGCAGCTTGGCCAGCTTGCGAACCGTCAGCGTCAGCGAGTAGCCAAGCCGAAACAGGTAGGTGAGCGGCACACTGCGTAGCGTCTCGACCGCACGGAGCTTTTCGTCGGACGCGGCATCGGTTCCAGCGACCGATCCAGTGCGGTGCAGCAGCCCGAGCAGCACATAGCCTGCGGTCCGCTGGAGCGTCACTTCCGTCTGGGGCAGATCATCGAGCGGAACCCGATCGGCGCTCATGGCTTGGTTGGCCAAAAACAGCAGCTCATGCAGCAGTGCTTCGCGCTCGGTATCGGGCAGCTCGTCGCTGACTTTGGCGAGCAGGGACGACGGCGTGGTCAGCTCGGGCATGAGCGTGCTCCACAGACCGCTGCTTGTGCCAAGGAAGCCGCCGGGTCCGGTGCTGCGCACTTCGCTTGGATCGAGGGCAGAGGGATGCTTGTGCTCGACGATCGAGTGCTTCTTGGGGACGGGCGTGCGCGGGTCGACTTCCTGGTAGAGCTTGAGCGCTTCGTAAAAGTCGATAAAGCCCATGTCGGCCATGCGACCGGAGCGGAACTGATAAGCGTTTTCCTCGGTGGCGGCGCCTGCGTCCCAGCGTGCAGCGTTGATGATGGCGCGTGCCAGGTCGAGATCGCCCTTATAGATGTGCTCTAACAGCCGATGGATGAGCACCGCGCGGTCGCTGTCGCCGTCAGACGCGGGCATGATGTCGATCAAGAAGAAGCGGTCGGGCGTGGCGTAGAACATGCCTTGGGCTTCGTCGGGCGCATCCTCTTCGCTCAGGTCGTAGACGGTGATGTGCGGGGCCAGAAACGTCGTCAGCAGCTCGGCGTCGAGCTTGCGCAGGTGGGTGACGAGTCGGCTCGGCGGCAGCTCAATCAAGTGCCCGAGCCAGGCCGAAAGCCGCGACGGCTCTAGCTGATCTTTGTCCCAGACATCCAGATCCAAAAAGCCTTGGATCTGCTCGGGCAGGCACATCGCGATGAGATCGTGCGCGTCGGCCAGACCGAGCGACTTGATAAACAGATAGAGCGGCTGAATCGGCGTCGAGCGGACCAGTCGGGTCGCATCGGGTCGCGACAGCAGGTTGTCGAGGATGGTCTTGGGTCGCTCGCCGGGCACAAGCCAGCTTTGAGCGGAAGGAAACAGCGAGATGGGGGCGGGGCCACCGGAACTGCTAGCGGTCGTCATGGCCCGGCACGCTATGTCAAGTTCGCGACGGGCGCAAGCGACGGTCGAGCAGCTCGGACAGCCGACGGCTGGCATCGGTCGGGGTCACTGACGACGGCGCACGCGGCTTGAGCAGCTCGGCCAGCTCGGCTTCCATCGCCGCCGCTTTCGGGGTGACGGCGCTCGGCTTGGGCGTGAGCGCGCTCGGCTTCGGGGTGACGGTGCTCGGCTGCGGGGTTGCGTCGCTGAGCCGTGGCGTGAGCGCGCTAAAGACATCATGCGGCGTCGGCGCGTGCGGGCTGACTGGCGGCTCGGGGGTCGGCGCAGGCGGGCTGACGGCAGGCTGCACGGGCGACGGCGGCTGGACAAGGTGCGTCGGCGGCTGCGGTCTGTAGGCGACGCTGGCATAGGGATCGGGCGCGGGCTTTACGAAGCGCTCGGGATGGCTGGCCTTGTACTGCAAGACCTTGGCGATGAGCTGCTGGCCTTCTTCGTCGAGCCGATCGAGGCGCAGGCTCATTCCGCACACGGCCATCGGGTTCATCGGGTCAAACGGCGAGGTCCAGACCACTTCCCCTTCGCCGTGCATCAGCGTCAGGCTGTCACCGATGAGCAGCTCGAAGCGTACGATCGAGCCGACTTCGGGTGGGTCCATCGACGCCAGGAAGATGCCGCCTTCGGAGATGTTGGTCGCGTACTTGGCGATGAACGTCTCGACGTCGGGATACTGGAGTCGAAAGCGGATGGCGACTACGTTCGATGATGCGTGGGCACTGGCGGTCGTCACAGGCCAGAGTATTTGCGGCGGGGGGCTCGGCTGTCAATCCGGGGGCGAGTCCTTGCCGCTACATAGTAGACTTAGGCCGATGCGACGCCTTGTTCGGCTGGGGCTGCTTGGCCTTGTGCTTTCGTCTTCGGCTTGTGTGAAAAGTCGGCCCGACTACCACGTTCAGGTTCCGCCGAACCTGCTCGACATTCGTCCGCCTCGGACGGTGGTGTTTGTGCAGACGCCGCTTCGGCTCGATGGCGTAGAGTCAGCGATTGACCGCAGCCTTCCGACGGGAAGTCAAGGCAGCGTGCAGCTTGGGATGGTGCAGCTAAGCTGGCGACTTGGACGACAAGCGGCGACGGTGATGCCTGCGGGCGATGGGCTGATGATTCGGGTTCCGGTGACGGGTGAGCTTCAGCTTGGCGGCGGGTTTCTGCGCTGTCAGTCGAGCGGCGTCGGTGGGGTGCTGGTGATTGCGGCGCGGCCTCACATTGAGTCGGGCGGCGATCTGGTGCTGCGTGACATTCGGACAACGGTCGAGCCGGTCGGTCAGGTGTCGTGCGCGGGGCTGCCGATTCCTGCGGCGGAGATCTTTGCGAGCCTGCTGCGGCCTCTTGCATCGGTGGCGCAGGCGCTGGGACAGGTGGTGCGGGTTCCGCTCGGTCCGGCGCTGTCGCAAGGGCTGACCGAGCTGGGTCGTCCGCGTCCGCTACAGCTGGGCGACCAGCGCGCGTGTCTGGATGTGCATCCGTCGGCGCTGGTGCTGGCTCCGCCGAGCGCAGTGGAAGGGAACGCCAAGCTTATCAGCGTGCGGATTGGGCTCGATGTCGAGCCTCGGGTAAACCTGGGTGACTGTCCCAAAGAGCAGAGTCCGCCGCCGAAGTCGCTGACGGTGCGTCAAGAAGCGCTCGGGGAAGAGTTTGCGGTGCAAGTGGCCGTCGCGGTGCCGACGCAAGATCTGACAAACCAGCTGGGGCCGCAGCTTGTGGGCAAAAAGCTCGGCAGCGCGGCGCAGTCGCTGCTCGTGCAAGGGGTCGAGGTCGGGGATGCCTCGGGTCGGGTGCTGCTGCGGCTGGATGTCGCGGGGATCTACACGGGGGCGCTGTACCTGTGGGGCACTCCGCAGCTGCGCAGTGAGGGCGGGCGACAGATCCTGCATGTGCCGGATCTGCAAGTGGCGGCAGAGTCCAGCTCGCGGCTGGAGCGGCTCAAAGTCGGCCTGTATGAGCTGATCGAAGGCAACCTGGCGGACAAGGTGCGACCGCACTTGCAGCTGGATGTCACAGACAAGCTCGGGCAGGTTCAAAAGGCGCTGTCAGGAACGCTGAAAGTACAAGGTGGATCGTGGCAGAACGTCGCGCAGCAGGTCGGGGTGTCGCAGGTGGCGCTTCAAACGGATCTGGTGCAGGTGCTGCCGCTCGCGGTGGAGTCGCGTCCGGGCGTGGTGGTGGCCTATGTCCTTTTGCGTGGACGCGCGACGCTTGATATTCGCTAACGAATCGGTTTTGGCTAAGGGCAAGGAGCACATCGTGAAGAGCAAGAGCAAGAAGCTGAGCGGAACCATCTTTTACGTCGACTTGGAAGGCGGCTACTTCACGCTGCGCCTCGCGGGCGGCGAGGTGTATAAGCTCGATGGCGGCGGCGCGGACCTGCGCAAAGCCGGCGTGAAGGCCGAAGTGGAAGGCGAGATCGAAGACAAAGGCTTTGGCATCAGCTTTGGCACGCCGACCATCCAGGTGAAGAGCTACAAGATCCTGTAATGGCAGCGAAATAAGAGGCGGATGATATGCCTCTTATTCGCGTAGCTGGGGATGGGCTCGACGAAGAATCAGCAGAAATAAGAGGAGTAGAAAAGGACTCTTATTGTGCTGCGCGGACTGCGGTTAGAGATCCGGCACTTGATAGGACAGCAGCTTTTCGAGGATTGACTCGGTCTGCACTTCGCCCATCTTGGTGGTCATCAGGCGATCCCGGAACCACGACAGCACGCCATCTTCCAGCGTCAGGATCTTTCCTAGGTAGTACGAGCGAGACGCGATGAGCGCGGTGCGGGCTTGGCGGGCTTGTTCGTACAGACGAAGGGCGCGCTCGCAGTCGGGTTCGTCACGGAGCGTGCGGGCGAGCACCACCGCGTCTTCAATGGCCATGCACGCGCCTTGTCCCAGGTTGGGCGTCATCGGATGACAGGCATCGCCGAGCATGGTGACGCGACCGTTGCTCCAGCTTGGCAGCGGCGGTCGATCGTAGACATCGTGACGGACAATCGCGGACTCGGGCGTCGCGTGGAGCACTTGCACAAACGGCTCACTAAAGCCCGCAAAGGCAGCCAGGCAGTCCCCTTTGCGACCCAAGGCAGAGTCTTTGATCGCGGCGGGCTGGTTGTGCGTTGCGAACCAGTAGACACGGCCCATTCCACACGGAAACAGCCCAAACTCTGAGCCATGTCCCAGTGCGGTCAGCGCCGTTCCCGGCGGCAGGGCGCGATGGACCAGGGACACGCCGCTGCGATAGCAGGTGTAGCCGGAGTAGCGCGCCTCTTCACCAGGGAACTGCTGACGACGGACGATCGAGCGATAGCCGTCGGCGCCCACCAGGAGATCGCCGCGCACCGTGGTGCCATTTTCAAACAGCGCATGGACCTGGCGGCCATCTTGGACAAAGCCGGTGCAGGTCATCGAGGTCTGGATGTTTTCTCGACCGACGGCGTTGACCAAGATCTGGTGGAGATCGACACGGTGGATGCAGACGGTTGGGACGCCGAGCTTTTTGCCGATGTTGCCGACGTGAACATCGGACATGACATCGCCTTCGGCGGTCTGGCTGCGGGTGATGTCGATGACGGAACCGAGCCGCAGCACTTCAGCGCCCACGCCGAGGACGGACAGGGCCCACATGGCGTTGCTCCACAGCGCAAGTCCGGTGGGCAGGGCGGTGACTTCGGGGGCGCGCTCGAAGATCTGGACGGTGTAGCCGACCTTGCGCAGGGCTATCGCTGCACACAGACCGCCGATACCGGCTCCGATGATGATGGCACGCCGACTCATGTCGATTCCTAGTACGACGCGGACAGGCTAAGCCCAAGCACATTTGCACCCAATCGATCGCGACCGACGAGCGGAGCGAGCGACACAGCGGCTGCGGGCGCCGGGGGCGCATCGGTCTGGGTCGTGCGGGCCTTGTGCCACATGTGCGCGTTCCAGATGGCGAGTCCCAGGTTGGTGATGCCGACGACACCGTGCATAAGGCCCATGCCGATTCCGTATTCGACCTTGGGATCGGTGCCGTAGACCATGACGATGGGGCTCGTCGCGGTGTTGATGAATCCGCAGATGAAGCCGGAATACATCCAGGCTCGGCTTGGGGTCTTGCGGACTCCGGTGACGGCGTTGCCGACGATCGAGGTCAAGCTACAGGCTGCCATCGCTCCTTCGAGGATGAAGGCCATCTGCTGACCGGGCAGGACGGTGATTTCTTCGGCGCGTGCGGTGCGGCTTTCACACAGCATCGCGGACAGGAGCAGGGCTCCGAGCAGACGTTGGCTGGCGCGTGTCATTTCGATCCCTCCGCCGTCGGGGCTGCTGCATCGGTCTTCACGGCTGGACTGGCCGCTGGGCTATCTGGCGCTGGCGTCGTCTGAGCATCTGGCTTGGTTTCGCCAAGCGTGGTGGTCGCAGATGTCGCAGCATCGGTGGGCGGTTCGTTCTGTTGCTCTTCGATGGCGCGACGGGTTGGCTTGCTGATGAGCTCGTAGGTGATGTCGAGTCCGCCCGCGAGGGTGATGCCAGAGCCGACGCGGAATGCGTGATCGGTGAAGGCTCCGACGCGCAGGAAGAACGCAAAGCTCTTGGCCAGGTCGCGCAGGTTGTTGACCGACCAAGACAGAATGCCCGCGACGATGTTGCCTTTGTAGCCGTTGCCGGGGACATAGACCAAGCTGTCGGTGACTCCGAGTCGAATCGCGTGGTTTCGATGCGGCTTGATGGACACGAGCAGCGCGGCGTTGTTGAGCAGCGACCAGTCGCCACTGCCGTTGATGACCGCATCGAGCTTGGCGGCGTAGAAGAACTTCGAGGGATAGCGGGTGTTGTCTCCGTTGGCGACGCGCCAGAACTCGCCGGTCAGGCCGTTGACGATCAGGACATCGACATAGCGACCGAGTGGTAGCGCGCCTTGCAAGGTGACGCCGAGCGCGATACGCAGGCCGCTCATGTCGGTGGCTTCGCCGAGCTTGGGACTGACGGTCTCTTTGTTAAAGTCGTCGTAGCCCTTGGTCATGATGAAGCCCGCGCCCTGGAGCGGAATCGGCCAGATGTAAAAGCCGGTCAGCTCGGCGCGTAGGATCAGAAACGACAGCGGGGCAAAGCGGACGGTCGGACCGACGTGAATGTGCGTGGGCGAAATGTAGTTGGCCAGACCGAACTCAAGCTTTGTGAAGTCAAACAGGATGCCCGGCTTTTCGATAAACGGCGTGCAGTAGGTGAGAACAAGCTGGTTTTCAATGCCGAGCGGATTGATCGATCCGCCCATGAAGTGCTCTAGGAGCAGCTTGTTCTTTTGTTCATCCAGACAGTGCTTGCCGCGTGAGCCGATGGAGCCCGCCGTGGCGCGCATGGTTCGGCTCTGTGCGTGTGTGATGTGCGCAGACAGAAGCAGTGCGCCACACCACAAAAGCAGCAGCAACGATCGCAGTCGTTGCCAGCCAATACAGGATGAGATGACGCCACCAAGCCTTGGAGAGCATCGTTTGTAAAACATTTGGGACAGCGTACCCGATGACCGGGCGGTTTGTCATTGCCGGTCCGGGGAGGGCAAGATGCATGTAGTTTTTCGTCGCTGACCGCTTCGTTCTAGGTCGGCAAAGAGGGCGCTATCGTTTTTTGCCAACTCGGAGTAGACTGCCTGCCCGGTTTAGCAGTTGTGCAGACGGACAGTTGAGATATCCCAGCCTCGCTTTTGGCGCGGGCTGCGGCACACAGACAAGGAGACCTTTACCCATGCACCACACCACTTCTGGTCGTAAGAAGATCGCCGTCATCGGCGGCGGCAACATCGGTGGCGAGCTGGCGTCGCTCATCGCTCGCAAAGAGCTGGCTGATGTCGTTCTGCTCGACATTCCCGAAAAAGAGGGCCTGTGCAAGGGCAAGGCGCTCGATCTGATGCAGAACGTAACGCTGCTCGGTTGGGACAGCACCATCACCGGCACGTCGAACTGGGCGGACACTGCGGGATCGAGCGTTGTCATCATCACCGCCGGTGTGCCGCGCAAGCCTGGCATGAGCCGCGACGATCTTCTGTCGATCAACCTGAAGATCATGCGCAGCGTGTCGGAGAACATCAAGACGTTCTGCCCGGACGCGTTCGTGATCGTGATCTCGAACCCGCTCGACGCGATGGTCTACGAGTGCGCCAAGGTCACTGGCTTCCCGAAGAACCGCGTCGCGGGTATGGCGGGCGTGCTCGACTCGGCGCGCTTCCAGCTGTTCCTGGCGCAGGAAATCGGCGTCAGCATCAAGGACGTCAAGGCGATGGTGCTCGGCGGACACGGCGACACGATGGTGCCGGTGACGTCGTACTGCACGGTGAACGGCATTCCGGTCAAGCAGTTCATCGCGCCGGAGCGTCTCGCTTCGATCTGTGCTCGCACGGCGGGCGGCGGTGGCGAGATCGTGAAGCTGATGGGCACCTCGGCCTACTACGCGCCGGCGACGGCAGCGGTGGTGATGGCTGAGTCGTTCCTCAACGACCAGAAGCGGCTCGTTCCGGCGGCTGTGTTCTGCAACGGTGAGTACGGCATCAACGACCTGTACATCGGTCTTCCCTGCGTCATCGGCAAGGGCGGCGTCGAGAAGGTTCTGGAGATCGCGCTCACCGACGAAGAGAAGGCGCAGCTCGCCAAGAGCGTTGCCGCCGTGCGTGAGCTGGTCGACGCCAGCGCTCGACTGTAGCCTCCGTCTTTACCAACAACCGCAGATCTTCCTCGCCTGTCCCGTTGCTGTTCGCGCTTTGACGACGCTGTGAGCGATGCGGGCGAGGCGGATCTCTTAGGGGAAGCCAATGAACATTCATGAGTATCAAGCCAAAGAGCTGCTTCGGAAGAAGGGTCTGCCGGTGCCGATTGGCAAGGCGGCGCTGACCGTTGAGGAAGCCGAGAGCGCGGCTGCTTGGGTGCGCAGTGAGTCGGGCAATTCGCTGGTGGTGGTGAAGGCGCAGATTCACGCCGGTGGCCGAGGCAAGGGCGGTGGCGTCAAAGTCACCAAGACCCAGGAAGACTGCTCGGCGGCGATTCGTAAGATCCTCGGGATGCAGCTGGTGACGCACCAGACCGGACCGGAAGGCAAGAAGGTCGGTCGGCTGCTGCTCGAGCAAGGTGTGGACATCGCCAAGGAGTTTTATGCGGCGGTGGTGCTCGATCGTCAGAAGGGTCGCTTGGTCCTGATGGTCTCGACGGAAGGCGGCATGGACATCGAGGAAGTGGCCGCTCACCAGCCGGACAAGATCTTCAAGGCGGTGCTCGATCCGATCCTCGGGCTGGCTCCGTGTCAGGCGCGGGAAGTGGCGTTTGCGCTGGGCCTGAAGTCGGCGGGAATGGAAGCCGTGAACGCGGCGACGAAGTTCTTTGCGACGATGGTGCGCGCGTATCAGGAGCTGGACTGCTCGCTGCTCGAGATCAACCCGCTCGTGCTGACGAAGCAGGGTCAGATCATCGCGCTCGATGCGAAGGTGAACTTCGACGACAACGCGCTGATGCGTCACCCGGACATCGAAGAGCTGCGCGACCTGGAAGAAGAAGAGCCAGCGGAGACGGAAGCGAAGAAGTTCGATCTGTCGTACGTGAAGCTGACGGGCAACATCGGCTGCATGGTAAACGGCGCGGGCCTGGCGATGTCGACGATGGACATCATCCGCTTCTACGGCGGCATGCCAGCGAACTTCCTGGATGTCGGTGGTGGCGCGACGGCAGAAAAAGTGACCGCAGCGTTCAAGATCATCACGGCGGATCCGGCGGTGCGCGGCATCTTCATCAACATCTTCGGCGGCATCATGAAGTGCGACACCATCGCCAAGGGTGTGATTACGGCGGTGAAGGAAGTCGGTCTGAAGGTTCCGCTGGTGGTTCGGCTCGAAGGAACCAACGTCGAGCTGGGCAAGCAAATCCTCGCGGAGTCGGGGCTAAACGTGGTGGCGGCGTCCGATATGGCCGATGGCGCCCAGAAGATCGTTGCCCTGGCCGGCCAGGTCGCGGCGTAAGGAGTCCATCATGTCGATTCTCGTCAATAAGAACACCCGACTGCTTGTGCAGGGACTGACCGGAAAGAACGGTACGTTTCACACCGAAAAAGCGGTCGAGTACGGAACCAATGTCGTCGGTGGTGTGACCCCAGGAAAAGGCGGCAGCACGCACCTCAACCTGCCGGTGTTTGATACGGTGTCCGATGCGGTCAAGCAGACGGGCGCCAATGCGACGGTGATCTACGTTCCGGCGGCGATTGCGGCGGACAGCATCATCGAAGCGATCCTCGCCGGGCTGGAGCTGGTGGTCTGCATCACCGAGGGCATTCCGGTGCTGGATATGCTCAAGGTTCGTCGGCTGCTCGACTCGCAGACGGGTCCGACGCGGACGCGGCTGGTCGGTCCGAACTGCCCCGGTGTGATCACGCCGGGTGAGTGCAAGATCGGCATCATGCCGGGCTACATCCACAAGCCGGGTCACATCGGTGTGGTGTCGCGCTCGGGAACGCTGACCTATGAAGGCGTGCATCAGCTGACGCAGCTTGGCCTGGGTCAGTCGACCTGCGTGGGAATCGGTGGCGATCCGATCAAAGGCATGGACTTTATCGACGTGCTGGAGATGTTCGAGCGCGATCCCGAGACGCACGCGGTGCTGATGATGGGCGAAATCGGTGGCTCCTCGGAAGAGGACGCTGCGGCGTACATCAAGAAGCACATGACCAAGCCGGTGGCGGCGTTTATCGCGGGACAGACGGCGCCTCCGGGTCGTCGCATGGGTCACGCGGGCGCGATCATCGCGGGCGGAAAAGGCACGGCTTCGGACAAGATTGCGGCGCTTCAGGGTGCTGGCATTGCCGTCGCCAAGACGCCTGCCGAGCTGGGTGTCACGCTGAAGTCTGTCCTTCGCTAGTCTGTCCTCCTGCTTCCTGCTTCCTGCTTCCTGCTTCCTTCGTTCGCTTCGTCTGCGCTGGTTCCTTCTGAGAATCGAAGGACCGGCGACCGCTCTTTCCTTCCGTTCCCATTCCGTTGTGATTCCGTTTCGCGCGGAAGATGCAGTGACAACAGCCGCTGCGTAGACGGATTCCTTTTCACGTCGTGCGTCATCTTCTACAGTGCCGCGTGTGAGGCTTCTGCGAACCTACGGCTTTTCGTTTCTGCTGCTGACTGCGATTGCGCTGGGTCTTGTGCTGGGACGACTGGCTCCGAGCGTGGCCCAGCTCTTGCGACCGATCGGAGATCTGTTCCTGAACCTGATCTTTACGCTGATCGTGCCGCTGACGTTTTTTACGATCTCATCGAGCATTGCCTCATCAGGAAGTAGCGAGCGACTTTCGCGCGTCTCGGTGCGAATGCTGATTGGCTTTTTGGCAACCAGCGTGATCGCAGCAGCGCTGTCTCTGCTGTTTCTGTCTGTGGTGTCTCCGGCTCCGGGTGTGGATGCAGCGGCTCTGCTTTCGGGCAGAGGAGTCGTCGCGCTGCCGAAGGCTCCGGCTCTGCTTCCGCAGCTGGTTGCGATGGTGTCTGTCTCTGACTTTTCCGAGCTTCTGTCACGCAAGTCGATGCTTCCGCTGCTGCTGTTTTCGCTGGCGGTGGGACTGTGCGCGCGATCGATGAAGCAGAAAGCAGAGCCGCTGACGCGCTGTTTGCAAAGTGGCGCTGCGGTGTTTCTGCGGCTGCTGGACTGCGTGATGTACCTTGCGCCAATCGGACTTCTTGCATGGTTCGCAGCGACGGTGATGGACACCGGATCTCAGCTTGCGGGCGCGTACTTTCGGAGCTTTGTCGCATATTACGCATGCGCCGCGCTGTATTTCGTCATCGGCTTTTCCGCCTACGCCTATCTGTCCTTTGGTCTGCCCGGCGTGCGGCGCTTCTGGTCGCAGATGTTAGAGCCTTCGCTGACTGCGCTTGGAACGTGCTCTAGCATGGCGACGATGCCGGTCAACTTGGAAGCGTGTACGCGCATGGGAATCGCTGCGGAAGTGCGTGATGTCGTGATTCCGGTGGGCGCGGTGCTTCACAAAGATGGCTCGGTGATGGGTGGTGTGTTGAAGATTCTGTTTGCGATGAGCCTGTTTCAGCAGAGCCTGTCCCCCGGACGCTGTGTGCTGGTGATTTTGGTCGCAGTTCTCGTCGGTGTGGTGATGGGCGCGATTCCAAGCGGAGGCATGATGGGAGAGCTGCTGATCCTGTCTGTGTTTGGCTTTCCTCCCGAGACGCTGCCGCTGCTTGCGATCATCAGCATCTTGATTGATCCGATGGCGACGCTCCTCAACGCAGTGGGAGACAACGTGGTTGCGCTGTGGGTGACGCGCGATCCATCGCTTGATGCAAACGCAGCCACCTAACGATCGCGACACGGTGCCGCTGTAGGAGTGCGGTCTACGCTGATCGCGGCTTGGGTCGATCCACCAGCTCTTTTTGGATCTGGCGTAGCTCATCCGTCATGGCATCGATCATGCTTTTGAGCTCGCGAAACGCAGCGGCTGCACTCGTGAGATCACCGCTCGTTCCGAGGCGTTCCATCGCGAGCGTGGCTTTCACCACGGCATCACAACAGAAGGTGCTGATGCTTCCTTTGAGCGAGTGCGCAGCGAATGCAACACCGCTTGGATCCGCACGATGAATCGCGTCCTGTAGCAGTCCCAGAAGCTGCGGAGTATTTTCCAAAAACGCTTGGGATACTTCGCGGATCATCGCTGCATCTCCACCCAAGTTGTCGAAGAACTGCTGCCTGTCAATCAGCGCACCGGGCGGAATGCTGATCGCTTTTGCGGTGGTGATGTTGTCGCTGCTCTTTCCGTCTTGGATCGTGGCAGAAAAGATCTGGAGCAGCGTCTTTACGATGTCGTCCATGCGGATTGGCTTGCTGATGAATCCATCCATTCCGACGCGGAAGCAGCGCTCGCGCTCTTCTTGCATCGTGCTGGCGGTCATCGCAACAATCTTGGGACGCTGCGTGGTGGGATACATCGACAAGATGCGCTGCGTGGTGTCAAAGCCATCAAGCTCTGGCATGTGACAGTCCATCAAGATCAGATCGTAGGCGTGATGACTGAGCGCTTGCAGCACTTCCTGACCGTTGCTGACACAGTGGGCTCGGTATCCCAAGCGCTCTAGGAATCGGCGCGCAACGGTCTGGTTTACGTGATGATCATCGGCAATCAGGATGCGAAGCGGAAGCTTTTCCGCGAGCTTTGCATCAATGTCGGTCGACGTGCTGGTCACGCTTGGTACAGAGGCCGCTTTCAGCGATGGATGGACAGGTTCCACGAGCAGCCGGAACCAGAACGTAGAGCCTCTGCCTGCTTCACTTTCTACGCCGATGGTTCCTCCCATCGCAGTCACCAGACCCTTGCAGATCGAGAGTCCGAGTCCGGTTCCTCCGAACTGGCGCGTGGTCGATGCATCGACTTGGGAAAACGGCTTAAAGAGCTGCTTCTGTGCTTCGCTGTCGATTCCTTTTCCGGTGTCGATCACATCGGTCCGTAGATCATAGCGACCGCCGGGAAGACGCTTGGATGACAGCTTCACCGTGACGCAGCCGCGCGCCGTGAACTTGAGCGCATTGTTGACCAAGTTGACCAGCACTTGGCGGAAGCGATTGGAGTCTCCCACAATCCAGTCTACGCAGCCGGGCTCGCGAACAAGCGACAGCTCGATCGACTTTTCTTCCGCCAGCGGATACAGCAGATCGAGCACTGCATGCGTGCTGTCGATCACGCTAAACGGAGTGTGCTCGATATCGACCTTTCCTGCTTCGATCTTGGAAAAGTCCAAGATGTCATTTACCAGCGAAAGCAGGCTGTCGCAGCTTGATGCAATCACCTTCACTTGCATCCGCTGCTCGGGATTCAGCGACGAATCAAGCAGCAAGCTGGTCATCCCGATGATTCCGTTCATCGGTGTGCGGATCTCATGGCTCATGTTGGCCAGAAACACAGACTTGATGCTTGCGGCGCGCTCTGCATCCGCGAGCGCACGATTGAGGTGCAGCGTTCGCTCTTCCACCATGTCCATTGCACGCTGTCCGCTTTCACGCAGGTTCACCATCAGTCCGGCCAGCAAGAGCGTCACCAGCGCTTCGCACATCGCGACCCATGATGTCGTGGTGTCATGCGTAGACACAAAGCCCGGTGCTTTGGCAAAGCTTAGCTGAAGCTGCGCTTGGGCCAGCTCAATCGAGTGGGTCAGCGCAATCGGTCGCTGTGCATCCCACGTCGGAGATCGATACAGCTCAGCCTGCTCTGCGGGCTCTGTCTGATCGTGCAAGCTGATCATCAGCTCATCGCTGTGCTGTGACATCAGGTCGTCCAGCCAGTGCGCAATAAAGAACGGAGCATCGACCCAGCCGCGAAACGCTTTCCTTCTTTCTTCCTGGGTCCGCAGCGGCGCGTGTAGTGCATAGAACGGATAGAATAAGAGGAATCCAATCCGACTCTTATTGTCCTGCACCAGCCGAAGCTTCTTGCTCATCACCGGACGGCCCGTATCGCGTGCTCGATCGGCTGCCATCCGACGGGTGGGTTCGCTGGCCAGATCGATTCCTACTGCACCTTGGTTGCGCGCTTGGGGTTCGATAAACGTCACAACATAGTGCTGCTGCGGAGTCGTCTTTTCCTGCGAAGGAATCGCGCGAATGTTCAGGTTGGGAACGCCCAATGAAGCGGCAGTCTGTACAAAGGATTCCTTGTCTTGTGGACGAACGGGCCACACCACACCGAGTCCATTCAGACCCGGATATTTTTCTTCCGGCTTGATGGTCTCCAGATAGGTCTGCCACTCGCTCAAGCTGACGGAATCGGAAGCGGTCAGGAGCCCGACCCCACCGAGCAGCACATCTTCATACAGCGTCATCTGATGCTGAAGTCGTAGCTCTACTTCATGGGCCAGCTGCTCCAGTCGATTCTGATCGCGCTCGCACTCTGTCTGATGAAAGGAATGCAAAAGGACGCCTCCCACCAGCCAGCCAAACAGCAGCATCGGCGATGCAGTGCGCAGGGATCGTCCTTCCAAAAACCCAGACAGTACGTTGACTGTGATCGACAAAGAAAACAGAAACAGCTGCGTGTGAATCAGGTTTTCGTTGATGGTGCGACCGACGAACGGACCGATTCCTTTGCTGGTCTTGTAGGCGCAAAATCCAAACAGAAACAGCGCCAGCAGCTTGGTGGCGAGCGCTCCATACCGTGCGCAGCACAGCAGGATGATCGGAAAGATCAAAAACAGAAACGACAGACCCGCGATGGTTCCAAACAGAGC
>CALMML010000364.1 GCA_937868485.1 uncultured Myxococcales bacterium
CCAGCAAGTGATTCGCCTTCCCAGCTTCGAGCAAGTGAGTCGTGATCCCACGCTGTATGCCCATGCATCGCGCATCTTGCATCGCGAAGCGAACCCCGGAAATGCACGCGCGCTGATTCAGCGTCACGGTGCGATCGAGGTCTGGGTGAATCCGCCTCCGATTCCGCTGACTTCGACGGAAATGGACACGCTGTACGAGCTTCCGTTTCAGCGCATTCCGCACCCTTCCTACGAAGGAAAACGGATTCCTGCATATGAGATGATCAAGTTTTCGGTGACGATCATGCGTGGCTGCTTTGGTGGCTGTAGCTTCTGTTCGATCACCGAGCACGAAGGACGCATCATCCAGAGTCGATCCGAGACTTCGATCCTGCGCGAGATCGAGCACATTCGCGACAAGACACCGGGCTTCACCGGCATCATCAGCGACTTGGGCGGACCGACCGCGAACATGTATCGATTGGCTTGCAAGAGCCGTGAGATCGAGGCTGCGTGTCGGCTCCCTTCGTGTGTGTATCCCGACATCTGCAACAACTTGGGAACGGATCACGGACCGCTGGTTCGGCTCTATCGCAAAGCGCGCGCGATTCCTGGAATCAAGCGAATCTTCGTCGCATCGGGCGTCCGGTATGATCTCGCGGTGCGCTCGCCAGAATGGATCAAGGAGCTGGCCCAGCATCACACCGGCGGCTACCTAAAGATCGCGCCAGAGCACACGGAATCCGGTCCGCTTTCCCACATGATGAAGCCGGGAATCGGAAGCTACGATCGCTTCAAAGCGCTGTTTGATCGCTATTCCCAAGAAGCAGGGAAAGAGCAGTATCTGATTCCGTACTTCATCGCGGCGCATCCAGGAACGACCGATGAAGACATGCTGAACTTGGCGCTGTGGCTGAAGCGAAATGGCTTCCGTCCCGATCAAGTGCAGGCGTTCCTTCCGTCTCCGATGGCGACGGCAACGGCGATGTATCACAGCGGAAAAAATCCACTGAGTCCGCTCAAGATGGACAAGTCAGTTCCGGTGGTAAAGAGCCTGGAACAGAGACGCCTTCACAAAGCGTTTCTGCGCTATCACGATGCGAACAACTGGCCGATCTTGCGCGATGCGCTGCGACGGATGGGGCGAGAAGACTTGATTGGCAACGGCAAGCATCACTTGGTGCCAAGCTGGCAGCCCGCAGGAACTGGACTGGAGCGAGAAGGAAAGCGCGGACCGACTCCGTATGCTCCGCGTATTCGCAAAGGAACTGCACTGACGCAGCACAGTGGTCTGCCACCATCGTCGAGCGGAAAGTAAACGCAGGGAATTTTGTTGCAATTCCTTTGCACTAAGCCCATCCGCAGCGCTGCGATGTGCGCTAGCTGGGCGTGGCGGCTTGGCTGCTCAGCAGGCGCAGGATCTGGGGACGTGCGCGACGAACGCGAACGCGAACCTGACCGGCGTCGACATGCTCGGGAAACAGCACCAGAAGCAGCGCTCTGTGTCCGAGCGGTGCGGCTCCGAGCTGAAGCGCACCAAGCTGCGGATTGTCTTTGGGAACCGCGAGCGTCACATAGCGATCCTCAACCGGAATCTCTAGATGACTGGCTTGCTGCGTTTCGATGATCATATCGGCAGCCAGCTCTGCGATTTCATTCGAGAGCAGACCGCGCAAAATGTTTCTCTCGCCAGCATGAGCAACTACTGCGCCCTCAATCGTGCAGACCAGCACTTTGCACGCTGCTGTGGAACGCAGAAGCCGGTCACACAGACCGTCCAGCGAAGCGGACGAACCGACTTGCATGAGATCATTTTCGCACATCTTTTGCGCTTCGTTAAAGCCTTTTCCTGCCTAGAAACGGCGCTACTTGTGGGTCGGCTGCGCTCGGTGTGGGTGATGTAGGAAGGGCGGGCTGTGCGCGGGAATCGTGACACCGTGTAACGAAGAAAAACGTCAGAGATTTTGCGGATGTACGAGCAGCCGCTAGCATCTCCACTAGCGGTCAAAACGCCTGCTTTCGCACCGTGTCCGCGACAAACGTAGAGAACCTACATGCCCAAATCGCTTGCGACAGAAGACACCGATCGGCCCCCGAATGTTTTGGCAACCGCTTCGGCAGATGCGTTGGCCGCTGCGGAGGACAACGAGCGGCGAGCCGATGGTCAGGACTCGCTGCTGGAGCTTCCGGTGTTGCCGACGCGAGATCTGGTGCTGTTTCCGCTGATGCAAGCGCCGCTGATCGTCAGTCGTGCACTGTCGATGCAAGCGGTGACGCAGGCAGACGCGACGCCGGAAAAGCTACTGTTTGTCTGTTTGCAGCGACGAGCGGATGATGATCAGCCGATCCGCAAGGACTCGCTGTGGGACGTTGGAGCGGTGGCGTCGATTGTGCGCTCGGTTCCGCTTCAAGATGGACGGCTGAAGGTGTGGGTCCAAGGGCTTCAGCGCGCCGAGCTTCAGACGGTGCTTCGTGGTGCGGAGGACTCTGACGGGCTGCGCGCGCAGGTG
>CALMML010000365.1 GCA_937868485.1 uncultured Myxococcales bacterium
CTGTCTGCTGCTGGGTGCTGCGGGCTGTGAAAGCACGTCCGATACGACGATGGATATGGGATCGGACATGATGTCTGCTGGTCTGTGCGTGGCGGCGCAGCCTGCGTCCGCGATGTGTCAGCCGTTTACTGGATCGCTGTCTTCCTGCAAGTGTTCAAACGATGAGTACGCGCCGCGCTTTAACGGCAGCAAAAACGATACGTGGCCAGCCTGCGTGTCGGATGGCAATGCGTACGTACTGCTGGGAACCTCGACGCCGGGCGCGTCGGCGCGAACGCTCGCGTTTGTGTCGATGAGCACCAAGCTGTGGAAGAACGCTGCGAGTCCTACCGCTGCAGAAGTGACGGCTGCGCGTGATGAATACGCGGTCGCAAACGGAATCGGATCGCGCGTCGCTCGACGTCAGGACATTCACTATCAAGAGGTTCCAGACTCGAACAAGTTCGCGTGCAACGATCTGACGGTGGCTGCGATGTATCCCGATCGCTGCGCGGGTCCGGGCAAGCTCAAGCCGATCATTGATGATGCGTTTACCAAGGGAATCGCGGGAACCAAGCCGATTGTGCAGTCGGCGCGGATTGAAGCTTCGCTGCTGTGGTTCTTCTATCTGTCGTCGCTGTCAGAGATCTGGACATCGAGCTTTGACAACGCGCCGGACGTGGATTCCTCGTGGGGATATCTGAGCGGAACCGAGCGCAGCAAGCCGATCGGACTGGGACAGTACTTCCAGCAGCTGGATCAGGAAACCTACGATCGCGCGTTCGATGCCGTGCTGGCCGCGCGCTGCTGGCGTGATCTGGACAAGGATCTCCCGAGTACGTGCAGCCTGTTCTATCAGCGTGCAGCAAACCAAGCAGACAAGGCGTTTACGCGCGGAATGGCGCTGATTCTGCGGGATCGCATTGGCAAGATTCCGACGCTGACGGGTGAATCGCAGGAAGCGGCGATTGCCTTTGTGAACATCATCGGTGGACTGTTGGATCGCGCGGCGCGAGCGATTGATCCGGCGAAAGCGGATCAGCTCAAGACCTCTACGCAGGCGACCACGGCAGCGGGTGTGAACGTCAGTCAAGCGCAGTCGAACATCGACTCTCTGTTTGGTTGTCCGTAACGATTCCCGACGGAAATTCCCACACATTCGGACATTCCTAGGCTTCGCTTCATCACGGGGTGAAGCGTAGGAATGTCGATCGTGATCCGTGTCGGAGCGCGTTTGGGAGCGCGTTTGGGAGTGCGTTTGGGAGTGCGTTTGGGCGTGCTAGAGATCAGTTGGACGGAGTCTGTCCCGTCAGCTTGTCCGCCAGCGATCCGGCGCCATACAGCGTGCGGAGTGCCGCCAAGATCGCGACGCTCTGAACCGCAATGGCGCGACTTCCGGTTTCATCAGGAAGGTAGTAGTAGCGGTTTGGCAGCTTTTCGAGGTTGCTGTCAAAGTTGAGTCCCACCACTTTTCCATCGCGATCGACGACAGGACTTCCAGAGTTTCCACCGATCGTGTCGCCGGTATAAACAAAGTTGAGCGGCGTCCACAGCGGCAGTCGATACAGTCCCAAGCGCAGTCGCGGCGGAAGATCAAAAGGAGCCTGCTCTCCTTGGCTGAGCGCGCGCTCTAGGAGTCCGTAAAACAGCGTCTGATGCGGCACTGGACGCGTGTCTTTCATGTATCCCTTGATGACGCCTGCTGACATTCGCAGCGTGTATGTCGCGTCGGGATAGATGTCGGATCCGTACACCGCAAAGCGAGCCTGTGCAATCTGCGCGCCCGCGATAAGCTCGACCGCTTGCACTTGCTGTTCGTACTCTTCGCGGATCTTGCGAAGCTGCGGATCGATCTTGCGCGCCAGCACGATCAGCGGATCGGTTGATGCGCCTACTTTGGCAGATCCACCGTCGAGAAGTGCCTTCCGTTCATCCTGCTCTGTCAGCTTTCCTTCTGTGGTCAGCTTGTGCGCAACGGCTTGCGGAGTCTGTCCTCCCAAGATCGCTTGCACAAACGGATCGGCATTCCCAAGCGCTGCTTGGAGCTGCGAAAGCCAGTCGGACAGCACGGCTTCTTCCAGATCTGCATAGATCGGAGCCGTAGACAGAAGCTCTCTGCGCAGCGCGGGAAGTCGATTGTCGCGGTACTCTTCCATGCGCTCACCGCTGGGCTTTTTCAGCTCTTCGGGAAGTCGCACAAGCTGTAGCGCCACCGTCAGCAGCTTCGACGGAGCAACCGAAACGTACGTGCTCCGTTTTCCAAGCGGCGCGAGCTTTCCGTACACCGATTGAAGCTTGAACCACGCATCGCCAAACTTTTGCAAAAGCTCGGGACGCTTGCGCACTTCCGCTCGCAGTGCATCTTCGTCTTTTTGCAGTCGCTGCATCTGCGCTGCATCACGCAGTCCTTCTTGCTGTCCTGACAGGCGCTTGAACGTATTTTCCAGACCCCGAAGCTGCGAGCTTCCTCTGCGCGCTTGCTCTGTTCCTTGCGCCATGTAGGTCTGTAGCGCGGCGATTCGCTTCTTCAGAATCGAGATCTGGAGCGGATTGAGCGTGTCGCGATGATACTGCCGCTGCGCAACCGTAAGTCCGCGCTGCGTCGACGCGGGATGTCCCACCGCGACCACCAGCTCCCCTTCTTTTGCGGGCAGATCAGACAGTCGCAGAAAGTGTTCTGGCTTGAGCGGCTGACCGTTTTCGTAGACCCGCAGCAGCGCAAAGTCGAGCGCATACCGCGGATAGGTGAAGTTGTCGAAGTCTCCACCAAATGTCGCCGCTTGCTCTTCAGGAGCGAACACAAGTCGTACATCTTGATACGTCTTGTATCTGTACAGCATGTACAAAAAATCAGTGCATTTTCCGACGGAAAGTCTGCACTCCTTTGCTGCAAAGGGAATCGCGTAGGGAAGTTCCAAGCTGTGTGCAGAGTCGCTGTCTGTCTGGCTCTGTCTGTCTCTGTCTGTCTCTGTCTGTCTCTGTCTGTCTCTGTCTGTCTGTGATGTGAACGCTGTAACTGCTCGTAGTTTCGTCGGTCACAGAGAAGTTGCTGTGTCCCTGCTACAGTAGAGGTAGAGAGCCTGTCGATTGGGGTGAAATTCAGATCGCCGATCGCAGCTCACGCAATGAGCGCGTTGAGGTGGCTCCGATGAAAACGGTCGCAGGGATTGCAGACAAGCGAAGTCGTTTGCGGGTCGCACGGTCGATGGAATCGGAAGTCACTTCGGTCACTTCGCATTCCTCCGCATTACGGTTCCACGCACCGATGCGTTCTCGTCGCTGGATTCCGCTCGGAGTGCTGCTGCTCGCGCTGGTTCCTTCGTGCAATTCGCTGTGGCATTCCTATCTGGAACCTTGCGATCCAGCGTCGCCGACTTGCCTGGCGCTGGATGCCTCGATTCCTGATCTGGTTCCGCCGACACCGACTCCGCAGCTTGTGCCATCAAACGGAATTGATCCGGCCTGGTTTGCGGAAGCCAGCGGAGAGCTTTCTCCCACGGAAGATCTGCTCATCGACACCGATCAGGGAACGGTGCTCACCCAAAACAGCAAGGTTCCCATTCCGAACGTGATCCATCGCAAGGTTGCGCCCGTGGACTGCGGAGCGAGCTGGCCGGTGGGAATTGGCGTCTTTTCCTTTACGCGCATCCACATTCCCGGCGGTGTCACCGTGCGCTTTACGGGAAGCCATGCAGCGGCGCTCATCGCGTCCGGCTCCATCACGATTGAAGGACTGCTCGATCTACGCGGTGGAGCCTGTACCGATCCTCGCTGCGGCGGTCCGGGTGGCTTTGCTGGCGGTCATGTTCGGAATCCCATCCGGCGCGGAGAAGGTCCAGGCAGCGGCACCGAAGGCTACGGCATCGGCGGTGAGGGCGATGAAGCGGGCGGCGGCGGGGCGGGCGCGTGTGGCAAAGGCGGCAAGGGCGCCGATGCAGGATCCACCTATCCCGGTGGCGTCGGGGGCAGCACGTACCTCAAAGATGCGCTGATTCCGCTCTGTGGCGGCAGCGGCGGCGGGGCGGGCGGCTTCGGTACGACGATGGGAGAGTCCGGTCAGCGCGGCGGCGGCGGCGGCGGTGCGATCCAGATTGTGTCCAAGCAGTCCGTGACCGTCAGCTCCACCAGCGCCAGCTCCAGCGGCATTCAAGTCGGCGGCGGCGGCGGGCAGGGCGACATCGGCATGAACTTCAACGACGGTGGTGGCGGCGGCGGCAGCGGCGGAGCCATCTTGATTGAAGCCCCGATCATCTCGATCTTGAGCGGCGCAGTCTTGGCGGCAAACGGCGGCGGCGGCGGCGGCGGCTATAACAACATGCAGCCGACCCTACACGGCGAGCCTGGCAAGCTGTCCTCGGTGGCGGCTGTGGGCGGCGCTGGCTCTCGATCGTCCGGTGGCGCAGGCGGCGCGAGCCAAGGGATCCAAGGCAGCGACGCCACAGGTCCGCTGATGGACGGCGGCGGCGGCGGCGGCGGCGGTGTCGGTCGCATTCGCCTAAACAGCCTCGACGGCAACGTCACCATCAACGGCACGCTAAGTCCTCCCATCGGCAGCTGCGCCAGCGTCGGTCGTGTGACGATGCGCTGACGGAGCCTTGGATTGACCGGCTGCGCCCGCTTGTACTTCCCCGTCCGGTTGTCTCGTCAGCGGGGAAGCGTGATCCATGCGCCTCGTCGCAGATCGCGTGACAGCATGTACAAAAAATCAGTGCATTTTCCGACGGAAAGTCTGCACTCCTTTGCTGCAAAGGGAATCGCGTAGGGAAGTTCCAAGCTGTGTGCAGAGTCGCTGTCTGTCTGGCTCTGTCTGTCTCTGTCTGTCTCTGTCTGTCTCTGTCTGTCTCTGTCTGTCTGTGATGTGAACGCTGTAACTGCTCGTAGTTTCGTCGGTCACAGAGAAGTTGCTGTGTCCCTGCTACAGTAGAGGTAGAGAGCCTGTCGATTGGGGTGAAATTCAGATCGCCGATCGCAGCTCACGCAATGAGCGCGTTGAGGTGGCTCCGATGAAAACGGTCGCAGGGATTGCAGACAAGCGAAGTCGTTTGCGGGTCGCACGGTCGATGGAATCGGAAGTCACTTCGGTCACTTCGCATTCCTCCGCATTACGGTTCCACGCACCGATGCGTTCTCGTCGCTGGATTCCGCTCGGAGTGCTGCTGCTCGCGCTGGTTCCTTCGTGCAATTCGCTGTGGCATTCCTATCTGGAACCTTGCGATCCAGCGTCGCCGACTTGCCTGGCGCTGGATGCCTCGATTCCTGATCTGGTTCCGCCGACACCGACTCCGCAGCTTGTGCCATCAAACGGAATTGATCCGGCCTGGTTTGCGGAAGCCAGCGGAGAGCTTTCTCCCACGGAAGATCTGCTCATCGACACCGATCAGGGAACGGTGCTCACCCAAAACAGCAAGGTTCCCATTCCGAACGTGATCCATCGCAAGGTTGCGCCCGTGGACTGCGGAGCGAGCTGGCCGGTGGGAATTGGCGTCTTTTCCTTTACGCGCATCCACATTCCCGGCGGTGTCACCGTGCGCTTTACGGGAAGCCATGCAGCGGCGCTCATCGCGTCCGGCTCCATCACGATTGAAGGACTGCTCGATCTACGCGGTGGAGCCTGTACCGATCCTCGCTGCGGCGGTCCGGGTGGCTTTGCTGGCGGTCATGTTCGGAATCCCATCCGGCGCGGAGAAGGTCCAGGCAGCGGCACCGAAGGCTACGGCATCGGCGGTGAGGGCGATGAAGCGGGCGGCGGCGGGGCGGGCGCGTGTGGCAAAGGCGGCAAGGGCGCCGATGCAGGATCCACCTATCCCGGTGGCGTCGGGGGCAGCACGTACCTCAAAGATGCGCTGATTCCGCTCTGTGGCGGCAGCGGCGGCGGGGCGGGCGGCTTCGGTACGACGATGGGAGAGTCCGGTCAGCGCGGCGGCGGCGGCGGCGGTGCGATCCAGATTGTGTCCAAGCAGTCCGTGACCGTCAGCTCCACCAGCGCCAGCTCCAGCGGCATTCAAGTCGGCGGCGGCGGCGGGCAGGGCGACATCGGCATGAACTTCAACGACGGTGGTGGCGGCGGCGGCAGCGGCGGAGCCATCTTGATTGAAGCCCCGATCATCTCGATCTTGAGCGGCGCAGTCTTGGCGGCAAACGGCGGCGGCGGCGGCGGCGGCTATAACAACATGCAGCCGACCCTACACGGCGAGCCTGGCAAGCTGTCCTCGGTGGCGGCTGTGGGCGGCGCTGGCTCTCGATCGTCCGGTGGCGCAGGCGGCGCGAGCCAAGGGATCCAAGGCAGCGACGCCACAGGTCCGCTGATGGACGGCGGCGGCGGCGGCGGCGGCGGTGTCGGTCGCATTCGCCTAAACAGCCTCGACGGCAACGTCACCATCAACGGCACGCTAAGTCCTCCCATCGGCAGCTGCGCCAGCGTCGGTCGTGTGACGATGCGCTGACGGAGCCTTGGATTGACCGGCTGCGCCCGCTTGTACTTCCCCGTCCGGTTGTCTCGTCAGCGGGGAAGCGTGATCCATGCGCCTCGTCGCAGATCGCGTGACAGCATGTACTGTCCGCCCGAGTGCAGCGCCACCACGTCCGAGCGCAGACCCGTCTGATCGAGCGACTCTTTTTCGATCGCGGCGATGATCTGCTTGCGCTGCGCGTTCTGCTTGTCTGGCGGCGCTTTGCCGTCGATCGCAGCAGCGATCTTCGCGGTCACATCGTCGTAGGTCCACAGGATGCGCACTTCCAGGTCTGGACAGCGCAGCTCGTCATTTGCCGTCGCTGCGTAGAATCCATCGCGCAGAAGATCGCGTGTCGCCGTCGAAAGCTTATGCAGCTGGCCGCGTGCGACGTGATGGTTGGTCAGCAGCAGGCCATCGTCGGATACCAGCGATCCCGAGCCTCCGTCCGACACCCGTACCGCCGCACGCTGCTGATGAATCAGCCAGTCGTCCGTCGGCGCGAAGTTGTGGACTTTTTGCCACGCTCCGCGCGGAACCTGATGCACGGGCCACATGCCTTCGTCGGCGTGAGCCAGCACAGAACACAACATTCCCCCCAACAAGGCAGCCGTACGACGGCCCCAGATGCTCCCCATGCCACCATCTTCGATGGCCAAGGCTCATTACTCAATAGGATTTTGTATTTTGGATCGCGGAAATAAAACGGCTACTTAGCGCGCCGCACAGGAGCCGCAGGGGCCGTCGGGACTTTGCTTCGGAGCACTGGCTGACTGGGCGCACCTTTGCGCAGATACAGCGACGACATCTCGTACTCGAAGAAGCCGAGCATGCTGCTTTGGATCACCTTGCGCCACAGCTCGCTGGCTTGGTTGCGATCGCCGCGTCGCAGCGCTGCCTGCGCCAGGTAAAAGTTCGCCTCGGCTTGCTTGCCCGGCGTGTCGGCGTGACGGGTTAGCTCTGCTTCGGACAGCTGGCCGCTGCCATAGCGCGCCAAGTCCGCGTGCCACTTTCCACCTTGCACCGACTGAAGAAACGCCATCGCCAGCGGATCGGGCACTTGACCCGCGCGTGCCTGCAAGTCGAGCAGCCACAGCGAGCAATAGACCTTGAGCGGCTCTCCCAGCTGCTGCGACGACAGCGCGCGATGGTAGATGTCGAGCGCGAGATCCAGCTCTCCTCGCTGAACCAGGAACGCGATCGAGTCCGCATAGAGCGCGCCCGCGTTCTTGTTGTTTTCTTCGGCAGACGGAAGCTGATCGGCAGCGAGACGGAAGGCCAGCAGCGACTGCTCGCGATCTCCAAGCTGGTAATAGAGTCGTCCGCGCTCGATCTCTGCTTCGGCTCGTCGCTCCGGCGGCAGCTTTCCCGCGCCAAGGAGCTGCTCGTACTGACGCAGACTCGACTTGCGGATCTCGGTGCCCGCGCCTTCTTTTTGCAGCTCTTGCGCGTCGCCCATCATCCGACCGAGTCGCGCTGCGAAGAACGCTTTGCTCAGCGGATCGTACTGCGCCGCGTCTTGGTGGACCGATCGCGCCCGTTCCAGCGTCGTCGCTGCTTGCGCGGCGTCCCCTTTGCGAAGCTGCAGCAGCCCGAGCAGCTCCAGCGCCTGCGCGTTTTCCTGCACCGACACCGACCGCGTCAGATAGCGCGTTGCTTCGGGAATCGCTCCGACGTTGAAGTAGCCGCGTCCGACCTCCGCGAGAGCCAGCGCCATGCTAAACCCTGGCTTGGTGTCGGGAAACTGCTGCTTCATTCGCACGTAATACGCTTCGATCTCGGCGAGCGCGCCTTCCATCTCGGCGGTTCGTTCTTCGCTGACCAGCTCCGACAGACGCTCGACGTAGAGCAGGCCCAGCTTTTCCCACACCATTCGATCCGTCGGAGCCAGCGCTTGGGCTCGCTCAAACGCACGGATCGCCAGGCCTTTGCGCTCTTGGACCGCAGCCAGCTCACCGATGCACACCGACGCGGGAACGAAGTCTTTGGCACGCGCCGCGACATCGCGACAGACCTGCAAGCTGACATCAATGTCGTCGGCGTTCTGAGCCAGTCCCAGCGCCAGCTTCACCGCCGCTAGGAGCTGTTCGTCGCTGAGCTGTTCGTTTGGACTCGCCAGCGTCTCACGCAGTAGATCCGCCAGCTTGGCTTCGTCGCTGCCGAGCTTGCCGATCTTGTCGATCGCCGCCAGCGCTTCTTTGGGCTGCGACACCCGCAGATACAGCCGTGCCAGTCGGAACGCCGTCGCGCCGGTCGTTCCTTTGCGTCGCATCGTCTGAGACAGCGACTGCAAGAAGTCGCGCGGGCTCAGGATGTCGTTTCCTTGGGCTTCGCGCAGATAGATGTCGACGAGCTGCTTGCGAATCAGCGGCACCGGCCACAGTCGATACGCCAGCTCCAGATCCGACGACAGCGTCGCGGGTGGATCGCTAATAAGCTGCGCGAGAGAGCGTCCTCGGCCTCGCAGCGTGTTCTGCGCAGAGTCTCCCGTGCCGCTCAGCCAATCGACGATCTGCTGATAGCGCAGTGCGGGCTGCGTCGCTGCTGGGTCGAGCGTCTGCTGAACCATCAGCGCGGCCACGGCTTCGGGATGTGATCCTCGTCGAGAAAACGCGCGATCAATGTGCTGTGCGGCGGAAAGCAGTGCGGGCTGCGTCGGAGGCCGCAGCGGATCTTGTAGCTCTACGGCGTCAAACAGCGTCAGCGCACGCGAAAAGAGCTGGAACGCATCTTCCGCATGTCCTCGACTGAGCGCTTGTTCCGTCGCTGCACAGTAGTATTCGATCAGCGTTTGCCGTCGTCCGAGCCGCGTCGAATCTCCCTCTGGAAGCGCATCGAGCTGCTGACGGACGCGCTCGGCTTCTTCCTCGCTGTTCGGTCGGCTTCCTTGCGCGACAATCGGCGGCTGCGGCCTGATGTCTCGCTTTGTCGTCGCAGGTTGCGGTGATGCCGACGCAGACAGCGCAGGCTTGACCGTTTGGGGAGCGTGCCCACAGCCAACAAGGCCGAGCCACAAGACCCACGGAAGCCGCCCACCGATGTGTGCTTGCCCTCGTGGCGTTCTAAAAGAAAAGCGCGTGCGCATGCGAACGTTTGCCAGTCTACTACGCTCTGTCTCGAGAAGCCCAAATAACGGCGGCGCAGCGACTCACGTACGTGTCCGAATGGAAATTCGGCCCGAACTGCGTGCGAAAACAAACATCTTGCGGCACGCTGTGTCCGGGAGAACCCTCGTCAACATGATCACAACCAAAGCGTACGGTGTAAGCAAAGCCAAGGAACCCGTCGGACCGCTTACGATTTCTCGACGAGAAGTCGGACCCAGCGATGTCCTCATCGAGATTCAGTACTGCGGCATCTGTCACTCGGACATTCACCAGGCTCGCGACGAGTGGGGCGGCGGCATCTTCCCGATGGTTCCCGGTCACGAGATCGTCGGTGAAGTGACTTCAGTCGGCAGCGCAGTAACCCGCTTCAACGTGGGAGACCCCGTCGGTGTTGGTTGCTTGGTCGATTCCTGCCGAACGTGCCGAAGCTGCAAGGACTCGCTAGAGCAGTACTGCGAAAACGGCTGGGTCGGTACTTACAACGGCCTCGAGCGCGACGGCAAGACGCCAACCTACGGTGGCTATTCCGAGCGAATCGTCGTCGATGAAAACTTTGTGCTGAAGCTGCCGCGTAACCTCGATCGCGCGGCGACGGCCCCGCTGCTGTGCGCGGGCATTACGACGTATTCACCGCTGCGACAGTTCCGCGTCGGTCCGGGTCAGCGCGTCGGCATCGTGGGTCTGGGCGGTCTGGGTCACATGGGGCTCAAGCTGGCGGTTGCGATGGGCGCAGAGACCGTGCTGTTTACGTCGTCGCCGGGCAAGAAAGCGGCTGCGCTTGCACTCGGTGCCAGCGACGTGGTGGTCTCACGCGATGCGGACGCGATGGCCAAGCAAGCGGGCCGGTTCGACTTCATCCTCGATACGGTGTCGGCAAACCACGACATCAATGCGCTGCTTGGTGCGCTGCGTCGCGATGGAACGCTGTGTCTCGTCGGTGCGCCCGAACATCCGCATCAGCTCTCCGCGTTTGGTCTGATCATGGCGCGTCGTCGCATCGCGGGATCGCTGATCGGTGGCATCGCCGAGACGCAAGAGATGCTCGACTTCTGCGGTCAGCACAACATCGTGAGCGACATCGAGCTGACCACCGTGTCGGAAATCAACCGCGCGTACGAGCGGATCGTGGCATCTGATGTGAAGTACCGATTCGTGATCGATATGCAGTCACTGCGCTCGAGCTAGCGAGGCGAACACCCGGGGAGTGTGGGCTTCCAGGGTGGTTGTTCCGGCGAAACCCGGCCTCGGTAAGCCCTGAAAACTCCGGTAGAAAATGTGATCTGATTCGCACAAATTCGGGGCTCGTTATGATCTACGATAACGATCGGGAAACCACGCACGATGGCCGCCTGCAAAACAGGTATCGCCAGTCCTGAATAGAGACAGCTCGTCACAGCCACCATCGGGTACAGCACATACCCAAAAACCACTTGGCAAGGAACAAACGATGAAGAAAAAGTGGGTTGGATCGCGAATCTTTTTGGGCACTCTCTGCGGCTTGCTCGGAGCCTGCGGGACTCAGAGCATCGAGCCGTCCGCCGTGTCGTCCAGCGAACCGCAGAAAGCGCTGCCGGTGCGTGTGCAGGCGCTCCACGGTGGACTGGCGGCTCCGACGATGTCATTTGTGGCTCCGCGTCAGCCGGTGGTGGCGGATTCAGTCGAGCAGGTTGCGTGGGCAACGCTGCGTGGCATCGAGGCCGGTCACAAGCTGTCTGAACAAGCAGTGGCGACGGCCAAGCTGCGAGAGATCCACGACGCGGGCAATGGTCCGCTGATCGCGCGTTTTGAGCAAGAAGTCGACGGTGTGCCGGTGTTCTTGAGCGGCATCAGCATCGCGATGGATCGTGAGCTTCAGCCGACGCTGGCGAGCGGTCGACTGGAAAACAAGCTGGTCAAGGTGTCGGAGCGGTTCTCACTCGACGAAGCGGTGGCTGTCGAATCGGCGCTGCGGGTGATGTCCGGCGAGCGTGGCTCGGCACAGTCGATGTCCGAGGCGGTTCCGTCAGCAGCTGGCTACAGCAGTCGCCACATCGTCGCGAAGCTCTCTGGCTCGGGCGCGCTGGCGGACGTCAAGTCGCGCAGTCGTCGTGTCTATTTCCCGACGAGCCAAGGTCTGGTTCCGTCCTATTACATTGAGCTGGATGTCGCGCCCGCTGATTCCACCAACAGCGTGATGCGAGCGTATGTTGTGTCAGCCAGCGACGGAAAAGTGCTGTTTGAAAAGAGCCTGGCCGAAGACCTAGCGTACAGCTATCGCGTCTATGGCGACGGTGCTCCGGGCTTTGTTCCGTGGGATGGCGCGCAGGGCAATGCGTACTCACCGTTTCCGAAGGCGACGGCTGATGTCTCGGCTCCGACGTTTCAGGCGCCGGGTCTGGTCTCGATTGAAAACCTGCCGTTCCGTCGCAATGATCCGTGGCTTTCGGCGGGCGCGACCGAGCTAAACGGCAACAACGGCTGGGTGTACGTCGATCAGGTGGCTCCCGACGGATATACCGCGGGCGATTTGCTGGTGACTCCGACGGCGCCAGGTGTCTTTGACCGCACCTTCGACCTGACGACGACCAGACCGTCAGCCAATGACACCGCCAAGCGTGCCGTCGCGACCAACCTGTTTTACATCGTCAACTACCTGCACGACGTCTACTACGACGCGGGCTGGACGGAATCGGCGCAGAACCCGCAGAACGTCAACTACGGACGCGGCGGAGTCGAAGGCGATGCGATTCGTCTCGAAGCGCAGGACTCGGGGGGACGCAACAACGCGAATGCGAGCACTCCTGCCGACGGTGGAATGCCGCGCATCCAGATGTATTTGTGGGATGCGACGATTGGCAAGCTACAGGTCACGGCACCGGCGGGCCTTGCCGGCGACCTCAATAGCCAGGGCGCAACCTTTGGTCCCGTCGGAACCTACAGCCTCACCAAAGATGTGGTGGTTGCGAATGACACCGGCGGTGTGTCGGGGACTGACGGCTGCGAGATGATCACCAACGCGCCTGCCGTGTCGGGCAAGATCGCGCTGATGGACCGAGGCAACTGCAACTTCTCGGTCAAAGCGAAGAACGCGCAGCTGGCCGGTGCTGCCGGTGTGCTGATTGCGAACAATGCGGCAGGCGGTGCACCAGCGGGGGTCGGCGGAACCGATCCCACCGTTACGGTTCCGACGCAGGGCATCAGCTTCGAAGACGGCGTCAAGATCAAGACGGCGCTGGGGTCCGGCGCGGTGACCGTCAAGATGACGGGCTCGTTGGCGGAGCGCGATGGCTCGCTGGACGGAACGATTGTCTCGCACGAGTGGGGCCACATCCTGTCAAACCGCTTGATCGGCAACGGCTCGGGCTTGGTCAACAACCAAGGTCGCAGCATGGGCGAAGGCTGGAGTGACTTCGTCGCGATGCTGATGACGATTCGTCCCGAAGACGAAACGGCTCCGGCCAACGCAAGCTGGAGCGGTGCGTATCCAACAGGGGCTCCGTCGGTGTGGACGGATGGCAACAAGGCCTTCTACGAGGGCATCCGACGCTATCCGTACTCGACGGACAAGACCAAAAACCCGCTGACCTTCAAACACATCGAAGAAGGTGTGGCGCTGCCCGCGAGCCCGGTTCCGGCGTTTGGCGCAAACGGTACGGGCAACTCCGAAGTGCATAGCTCGGGCGAGGTGTGGACGTCGGCGCTGTGGGAGTGCTATGCGGCGCTGCTGCAAGACAAGACGCGGCTTACGTTCCAGCAAGCGCAAGAGCGGATGCGACGATACTTGGTGGCTTCGCTGAAGCTGACGCCGGTTTCTCCGACGTATACCGAAGCGCGCGACGCGGTGCTGATGGCGATGTTCGCAAGCGATCGCAAAGACTACGATCTGTGCGTCGATGGCTTTGCCAAGCGAGGACTCGGCGCGGGGGCAATCTCGCCGGATCGGAACTCGGCAGATCACGCTGGAGTGAAGGAAAGTTTCCAGACGGGCGCTGCGCTGTTCATCGATGGGCTCAAGCTCGATCAGTCGCTGGTGTCGTGCGATACCGACGGTGTGCTCGACAACGGAGAGTCTGGCTATCTGTCGATCGTGGTTCGCAACGGTGGCGACAAGGATCTCCAGAACGGGACGCTCAAGGTATCGAGCTCGGCGGGTGGATCCGTTCGCGTCGAAGGTCAGACATCTACGACGGTGGCGCTGCCGGCACTTCAGCCGTTTGAGACGCGCACGGTGCAGGTGAAGGTCTCGATGTCGGGCGCAACCAAGATCTCGACGGTGGCGCTGCAAGTCGAAGCGAGCGGCGACAATGCGGTGCCCAACGATCAGTCGAAGGCGAGCTTGCTCGATGTGGGCAACTACGATCTCAAGGCTGCGTCGTCGGCAACCGATGCCTTTGATGGTCGTCCGAGCAACTGGAAAGTGAGCGATGGCTTGCCGAATACGGCAAACGATCCGTGGGGCCAGGTGATCGAGCCAGACTCGGGCTATTTCCATGGTCCAGACACGAGCCTGCCGTCCGATCACATCCTGACCTCGCCGTCGATCGATGTGGGAACGGGCAACTTCTCGGTGTCGGTCAAGCATCGCTACAGCTTCGAGACGGACACTTCAGCGACGCCGCCGGACTACTATGACGGCGCGGTGATCGAATACAGCACCGACGACAAGACCTGGGTGGATGTCAAGAATGTACCGGGCGTGATGATCACGGGTGGCTACACCGGAACGCTCGTCGGTGGATCCAGCAAGAACCCGCTCAATGCTCGCATGGCGTTCGCAGGGGCCAGCGCAGGCTTCCCGATTGGCAACTGGGTGACGAGCAGCTTCAACTTTGGCACCGCGCTCGCAGGCCAGAAGATCAAGCTGCGCTTCCGCATCGGGACGGACGACTTTTCGGGTGACTACGGCTGGGACATTGATGAAGTCACGGTCGCAGGTGCTGTCGCGACGCCGTTCCAGTCGCAGGTGCTGCAGAGCACAGCGGCGGTCTGCAAAGTGGCTCCGGTGTTTTCGATCACGCAAGCGGATCTGAAGAGCGTTCCGGTGGGACTCCGCGTTCGACTGGACCCGACGATTACGGCGGCGCCAGGAGCCCTTTCGTGGCAGTGGTCGCAGGTCGATGGACCGACGGTGGAGCTATCGGGAACCGACACTGCCAACGTGGCGTTCCAGGCCCCGGAGCAGCCCACGACGATTCGGCTCAAGTACGTGGCGCAGAGCGGCAGTCAGTCCCGCGAAGGCGTGGTCGAGATCAATGTCGTCAAGGCGGCGGATTCATCGATGGATGGCACCGCGACAGGCTGCCAGATGGGTGGTCCGCTTGATGGTTCCAGCGCGCCGACGCTGTGGTCGGGCCTGATTGCTTCGACGCTGCTTTGGCTGTCTCGCCGTCGCCGTACGTCGTAGTTTCCTTCCCTGGCTTGCTCTTTGGCGGACCTGGCTCGGCCAAAGGGCACCCGTTTCCCCCGCACTTTTTTGCGTCGTATCGCCGCCAAGGCGCGCAGTCCTCTTTACGACGTGGGCCTTGGCGGAGTATGAACGCCAGCGAGTTGTTTCAAACAACCCAATAGGAGACTAAGAAAAAATGGCTAGGAGCAAAGGCTCTGTGAAGTGGTTCAACGACGCCAAAGGTTTTGGCTTCATCACTCCCGAGGATGGCAGCAAGGATCTGTTCGTCCACTTCTCGGCGATCAGCAGCCAGGGCTTCCGCACGCTCGCGGAAGGTCAGCGCGTTGAGTTTGATGTGGAGAACGGCCCGAAGGGCCCGTCGGCGACCAACGTAACGACCGTGTAGTTGAGCTGTGCCGTTCGTCGTCGCAGTGGGGGTTACTCGACGACGATGGCACCGCGCAGCATGTTCATGCCGCAGGTGAAGGTGACTTCGCCTTTTTCTTGCGGCAGATGCAGAGCGATTTCCGTCGGATTGTCTTCCGTCAGCGTCTTTTTGATGTTCTGGGCTGGAAGGACAACTTCTCGACCGCACTCGCCGGCGCTTTTGTCGTAGCGGAAGCTGAGCGTGAGATCTTCTCCCGGTCTACCGACGACACGAGGCGGCGTAAAGCCTTGATTGCTGACGGTGACTTCGATGCGACGAGGTCCATTTCCAGCGGCAGCAGGTACGGCGGATTCAGACTTGCGGCAGCCACTGGCGAGTGCTGAGACCACAAGGAGCGCAATGGGCAGAAGAGTCTTCATAACGACTACTTTAGCCACAAGTTGGGAAAGCCCAAATTTTCAGGGTCGCTCCTCGTGAAACGCCGCTTGCGCTGGTGTCGGGGCCGGGGTAACACTGCCTCCTTCGCATCGGCACTGTCCGACGAAGATTACTTCGAGGAGAACCTAACGTGTCTACCCTAACCCTTCCTGAGATCCTGACCGAAGCGACGCGACGCAAGTCTGTGGTCGCCGACTGCGTGCTCCTCATCGAGGAAGAAGTGTCGAAAAAGGGCGGTCTGTCCGGGATCGCGATCAAAGGTGCGTTCGCGATCGTCAAGGCGGTCAAGCCAGGCTTTATCGCCGAGGCCATGGATCACATGCTCGACGACTTTTCGACGCGGCTGGATCCGTTTTATCAGGCGAACAAGACGACGGGTCGTTCGCTGCCCAGCTACTTTGCCGAGCAGAGTGGATCGATCTCCGAGGCGCTGCTTGGCATCACCGATCAGCGCGCTCAGCGAGCGCAAAATCAGTCGGTGAAGAAGACCTATGAAAAGCTTCGTCCGACGGCGAAAAAGCACGTTGAAGAAGCGATTCCCGGCATTGCCAAGCTGATCGAAAAGCACAGTGCCAAGGTGGCGGCCTGAGCGCGCTCGTTTCCATCCGTCACGGCATCAGTCGGATCCTGTTTACGATTGGTGCGCGCTTTTACGCGTGGATGACGTGGCACGAGGTCTGGCGCAAGCACTGCGGCAGCCTGGCGGATCACTTTCCGCCGTCGCAGGGTGACAAGCTGTCGGTGCTCGACTTGGGCATTGGTCCCGGCGTGTCGGGCATCGGCATCTTGGAACGTCGTCCCGACCTGTGGCTCGTTGGGCTGGACTTTTCGTCGGAGATGCTTCGGCACGCACGTCGCTATCTGTCGCTGGCTGCGCAGCGCTTTCCGCTTGTGCATGGCGACGTGACGCACCTGCCGTTTGCCGACGCGAGCTTCGACATCATCACGCATCACAGCTTTCTGTATCTGCTCGGCAATCGCGACGCGGGTCTGTCGGAGATGTTTCGCGTGCTCAAGCCCGGTGGTCACTACGTGATGCTGGAGCCCAATCGCGCCGGATCCGTGACGGTGGTGCCGCGTATGAAAGGTCCGTTTCAGTTTCGGCTGTCGATGCTGCTGTGGCGGGTCTTTTCGACGGGCTTTGGTCAGTTTGCGCGCGATGAGCTGCGGGCTCTGCTTGGCAAGCACGGCTTTGTCTGCGAGCGGCTCGACGAAACGCTCGACGGTCTTGGCTTCATCGCGGTGGTGCGAAAGCCGTTTGAAACCTCAAAGGAGCAAGCGTTCTAATGCAGTTTCCTGAATACCGTCCCCGACGGATGCGACGCAGCGAGGGTCTTCGCAAGCTGATCCGTGAGACGCGCCTGTCCGTCGAAAACCTGGTCTATCCGATGTTCATCTGTCCGGGTCGCGAGACCCGCAGGCCGATTGCGACGATGCCGGGACAAGCGCAGATCTCCGTCGATCAAGCGGTCATCGAAGCCAAGCAGTGTCTGGATCTGGGCATTCCATCTGTGATCTTGTTCGGTGTCCCCGACGATGCGAAAAAAGATCGCGTCGGCAGTGATGCGTGGAACGGCGACGGACTGGTTCAGCAAGCCTGTCGAGCCATCAAGCGCGCGTGTCCCGAGCTGGTGGTGATCCTCGACTCGTGCTTTGACGAATACACCTCGCACGGACACTGTGGCGTGGTGATGCCCGACGCGGGCTGGCCGGATGTCGATAACGATGCGACGCTGGAAAACCTCGGTCGCGTGGTGGTGTCGCAAGCCAAAGCGGGCGCAGACATGGTGGCTCCGTCGGGAATGATGGACGGATTTGTCACCGCAAGCCGAGAAGCGCTCGACGAAGCGGGCTATTCGCACGTCGGAATCATGGCGTATTCAGCCAAGTACGCGAGCTGCTTTTACGGACCGTTTCGTCAGGCAGCGGGCACTGCATCGGGCTTTGGTCATCGTCGCAGCTATCAGATGGATCCAGCCAACAGCGACGAAGCGGTGCGTGAAGCGATGCTCGATCAAGGCGAAGGCGCTGATGTGCTGATGGTCAAGCCCGCGCTGTCGTACCTGGACGTGATTGCACGGCTGCGGGACGAAAGCGATCTGCCGATCGCGGCGTACAACGTGTCGGGTGAATACGCGATGCTCAAAGCGGCGGCTGAAAAAGGTCTGCTCGGCGAAGAGCAAGCGGTGCTGGAAGTGCTGACCTCGATCCGTCGAGCGGGCGCAAACATCATCCTGACCTATCACGCCAAAGACGCGGCGCGGTGGCTCGCGCAAGGGACGCGCTAAGCCGACTGTTCAAGCAGGCGAGAACTCGCTACGATCGGGACCAATGTTGGTCTCGGGAGGACTCATGAAGACGAGGACGTTGCGCTGGCTGCGTGGTTTGTCGGCGCTGGCGCTGCTGTGGGCGGGTTCTGGCTGCTTGAAGCTGACGCTGTACAACGCGGCGGTGATGAAGCCGAGCCAGGTCGCGGTGTATTTTTCCGTCACAGACTCGGGCGGTAAGCCGGTTCCGAACCTGACGGCGGACAAGTTCCGAATCTATGAAGACAGCGGACTGGTCTCGGTCTACGAGTCGAAGCAGACGATCCTCAATCCCGAGGTCGCGGCGGTTCACTACACGCTGCTGCTCGTCGATCTGTCGGGCAGCATCACGCAGTCGGGCGCGATGGAACAGCTCAAGCCTGCGGTGCAGAGCTTCGCGGATCGCGTCGGTAGCCTGCAAAAGGTTGCGATCTACGGCTTCGACGGCAGCAAAGAGATCTTTCCGATCATTGGCTTCACCGACGGAGAAGGTGGCGTTCGCGCGGCGGCTGAGCGGCTCGGAACGTTCAAAGGTCGCGATCCTTCGACGAACCTAAACGGCGCGGTGATTGAAGGGCTGAAGGTGCTCGACAAGTCGCTGGAGCACGCGCAGACGCCGCTCAAGTTCGGATCGCTGGTGGTGTTTACCGACGGAACGGATCGCGCAAAGCGCGTGCTGCGTCCCGAGGTCGACAAAGCGCTGGAAGAAGCCCAGGCCAAAGACACGGCGCTCTACGTCATCGGCGTCGGCAAAGAAATCGACAGCAGCGAGCTTCGCAACATTGGCCGCACCGCGTCGTTTCTGAGCACCGATCCCGCCGCACTCGCCAAAGCGTTCGACGAGATCGCCACCCGCGTCGAGGCCTACACCAAGAGCTTCTACCTGCTTTCGTACTGCTCACCTGCGCGCGCGCAAGAGCACGATCTGAAGGTCGAAACCGGCGGCGGCCTGTCCAAAGGCGATCTGACCTATCACTTCGACGCGACGGGCTTTGGTCCAAACTGCGACTCAAACCGGATGCCCAAGTTCGACATCCGACATCCCGTCCTCCGCAAAAAGTAGGCAAGACAACGCATGGCAGCGACTGCGTGCCGCGCCCGATTCGGAGCGTGACGCGCGATCGCTGCTATTTGCTGTCGTCGCGATGCACGGTGTCGGGGGAAAATCCGGGCAGACAGACCGCGATGTACTCGGCCCCGGATGCTTCCGGTGAGCTGTACTGAACCCACTCGTTTTTGGGCGCGATGATCGCTTGGCCCGCGTGAACGTCGATGACGCCGCTCTTCGTCGTGACGCGCAAGGTTCCCGCGAGCACGACCGTGTATTCATCAAACGCTGGAGTCTGTCCAGGTTCGACCCAGCCGCCGGGACTCTTCATCCGCGCAATGCTTACGCTGTCGGTCTGGGAGTTTACGCGTCCGATGAACTCCTCGATGAGCTTGGGTTTGTTGCCAGCGGCTTCGATGACGGTTGGTTTGCGAATGTGGGTCGCCATCCGTGCATCCTAAACCGACGGGCTGGCTTGACAAGAGCGACGCCGCTATCGCACTGTCCCAGGCTCTTCACATGGTCAGCGAAACCGACAAGCCTGGTCACAGCGCAGCGCCGCAAAGTAGCTGCTCTTCTTCTCCGCAGCCCAAGTCCGAAGCGGGAACGCAGTTCGACTACGAGGCCATTCCTGCCGGTTACTACGATCAGGTGATGCGCCAAGGGAATCCGATTCGGCGCCTGTGGCATGTGTCCAAGTTCGAGCGCGTCATCGACTATCTGCCGAGCGCGCCCGAGCAGTCGATCCTCGACATTGGCTGCTTTGCCGGAACCTTCCTTTCGCTGCTTCCCAAAGAGCGCTTCAGTCGTCAGCTTGGCGTCGACATCTTGCCTGCGCAGATCGACTACGCCAATCGCACCTATGGATCGTCCTTTCGCAGCTTTCGTCACGTTCCCAGCATCACGCACCTGCGAACCATCGAAGGACGCTTTGACTGCGTCACGCTGATTGAAGTGATCGAGCACCTTCAGCCGTCGGAGATTCGCGATCTGTTTGCTGAGCTGGCGCGGCTCATTCGTCCGGGCGGAAAGCTGGTGCTGACGACTCCCAACTATGCGAGCAGCTGGCCGATTCTGGAACAGATCCTCAACAGACTGTCCGAAGTCAGCTACGAAGAGCAGCATATTACGCGCTTTACATACTTCAATATGGAGCGCCGTTTGTCGTCGCTGTATCCAGCGCTCGATGAACAGTTTGTGCTGGATCTGAAGACCACCACGCACTTTATCACGCCGTTTTTGGCGGGACTTTCCTACGAGTGGGCGCGCGGTCTGTCGCGACTTGTTCCGCACACAAGCTGGCGCAATCCGTTTGGAAACTTGGTGCTGATGGTGCTGACGCGCCGAGGCTGAGCGCGCTGTTCAGTTGGGAATCGGACCGAGTCTGTGAACCGTCACTTGATGGACGCGCAGACCGGCTCCTTTGCTTTCTAGACGCACTTCAATCCGCGAAGACTTGGCGGGAATCTTTGCAGGGAACGTGATCTGCGTGCGTCCGTTTGCGAGCTGCGAAGCATCCAAGCGAAGCTGACCAAACTGATCGGTTCCTAGTCCTCCTACCAGATCGAGCTGCGCGATCGTTCCCGTCGCTGGTTTGGTCAGTTCCAGATCGAACCGGACTTCATACAGACCCGCTGGCAGCGTGACGTACGGACCAAAGATCGTGGCTTCAACGCCGGGCTGAAACTCAAAGATCGTGGGCTGTCCGTGATCATCGGAACGAATCGAGATCGCGTGCTCATCGGATCGCTGAAGATCCTGCGCGGTGTAGTGACGCGAAAGCTGTCCGGGATCTGTGCGCACCAGAGACACCTGTTTTCCCAGCTCTTTGTCGACGAGAGCACGCTGCTCTACGGGCTTGGGAATCAGCACCAGCGTACCGGCATTCATCAGCGTCATGCGCGCAATCGGCTGACCAAAGTGCGCGTAAAACTGCTCTGCACAGCCGGGCGGAAGCAGATCGATCGCAAGCTGAATCGCTGCAAAGTCATTGCGCAGATAGAACGCTGTAAAGAACGTCCACTCTGCATCGGTCAGACAGCGCTTCTGCCTGGTCGCGCGCGTCATGTCGTACTGATCGGGATCGAACAGCTCATCCCAGCCTTGACGCACAAACGGAGCCACCTGCGACGGATGAATGCGTCCAAGATACTGTCCAATCACCTTCTTTTCGTGAAAGCGCGACAGTGCGTAGACTCCTTTTGCGCGCTGCCAGTACGGACACAGTCCGCCCAGATCGCCGTTGCCTCCAGTGAGACAGAACGGAAAGTCGAGGACCGCTTCTCCGGGCAGCTTCTTGAGCGTGTCAAAGTACGCGCGCTGACTTGGATCAAACGTGTAGGTTGGATGTGCGCGCTTGATCTGAACGATGGTGACAAGCTCTACGATCGCGATCGCAGACAGCGAAAGGAGTGCGGACAGACGCCGAAACAGAGAGCCTTTGGGAAGCGAAATCTCGACGGCAAGCAGCGCCATGATGGTGCTGTAGACCAGCGTTGCACGGGAATACACCCGACAGAATCGGAACCACGGCAGCGCGCGCAGCAGCGGCAGATGGATGCTCGTTGCGACATACAGAATCAGCATCACCAACAGCGGAAAGTACGGTGAGCGTGGACGATACGCTTTGACCTGAACACTCCCGATGCCGCATAGCAGAAGCAGAAACAGACCGGCACTTCCGCCTCCGATTCCTGTCTCTGCAACGTCTCCCATCACATGCAGAAACGGCGGCTGCATCGACGGATGAAGCCACGGAGTATAGGGAATCAGCAGTCGCAGCGGACTGGCCCACCACACGCCACTATTGCCGGGAAAGCGTCCCATCGACAGAGAATCCCAGACAATTGCTGCGGTGATTGATCCGTACAGCCATGCAAAACAGATCGTCAGCAGTGCCAAGATTCCGAACAGGACGCGATGACTCCGCAGCTCGGCGGGCCAGCCAGACAGAAGCTGGCGCAGCGACACTGGGTTCGGACGAGATCCGCGATACAGAAACCACAGCAGATAGAGGCTCGTACACGCAAACGAGGTCAGCGAAAAGCCAAGGACGTGACCCAGCTCCAGCCCAAACGCGAGCACCAGCAGCAAGATCCGTAGGAGCACGAGCCGCAGGCTTACGTTCCGTCGCTGAACGACATCCCAGACGATCGCAAAATCACAGACAATTCCCAGCGTTGTCCAGTGATAGCAAGCGATGTTGTAGTGATACGCGTACTTCTGCATCGAATAGAAGTTCAGTGCGTGCGCAATCACGGTGGTCAGCGCTGCGCGTCGTGATCCAAAGCGGACAAGCAGCAGCAGATACGTTCCCAGCGTGCTCAGCGCGACACCAAACAGATAGTAGAGCTGAAGCAGCGGAGCCTGTGGTGCGCGTGACTTGAGGAGTGCGAACAGGATCTCTCGCTCGACACACCAGCTCTGAAGCGCGACGTTTCCTCCGAACGGATACAGCACTTCATCGGTGTGCAAAGACAGGTGCGGAATCGGCCAAAACGACAGGTGTCGCGACGCGAACCACGGCAGGTATTCGTACAGGAAAGACTCACTGTAGTCGCCGATCGGACCGTCAAAGTTGCGAATCACACACAGCGCATAAAACAGTGCAACCAGCAGAACAGACAGCGTTCCCAGCGCGATCTGGACTGCGCGTGATTCCGTGGGAGCCGATGCATCAGCAGCGTCGGTCGGTGAAGGCGTAAGCGACATAAGGGCCGGACTGTATCACAGCCACTTGGCGCGCTTTGGCGACACGCGGGAAAAACCGATCGAGCGCTCTACTTCGCTTCGGATTCGTTGGTTGCGTGGATCCGACGGACAATCCGCTGTCTCTGTTCGTGCAGATAGTGATGCGCGTCGTCTTCGGTGCTCGCAAAGTAGGTGTAGACCGGACGCTGTCCAATGAGCGTCACGGCGGAAAACAGGAGCTGAATCATTGCGCGCACAAAGGGTCGGACGCCAAGGAATGCGATTCCGTGAAGATGCGGATCCCCTTGTACTTTTGCGTTCACGATGAAGCGACGTGCCTCGGGCGGAAGGGTCGTCGCATGCGTTGTATCAAAGATGAGAAGGACATAGCGAAGCTCTGCTTGGATGGCATTGCGGAGCTGTACGTAGTCCTGCGCATCGGACAGCGAAAAGGCTCCGCGCAGTCGCACAATGAAGACGTCACCTTTGCGGGTGACTTCATGCGATCCAATGCGCGGTTCCACAGCAAGATGGTAGCGCAGGAACCGACGGCGTGCGGCGAGAGTTCTTAGGAGTGCTTGGCGAAGATGAGCGTGGCGTTGGTGCCACCGAAGCCAAAGCTGTTCGACAGTGCGACGCTGTTTT
>CALMML010000366.1 GCA_937868485.1 uncultured Myxococcales bacterium
AGGCTTTCTTTGCGGGGTGGACGGGACTTGAACCCGCGGCCTCCGGCGTGACAGGCCGGCGTTATAACCAACTTAACTACCACCCCAAAGTGGTACGACTATTCAATTTTGTAGGCGCAACAGGGCTTGAACCTGTGACCCTCGGCTTGTAAGGCCGATGCTCTACCACTGAGCTATACGCCCTCGTGAGGTCCACTTGTTCAGCGCCAGGTGGGTGATACTCCTAACAGCCTTGATCCGTAGGGTCAAGCAATTCTTTTCAAGAATTTTCACAATTTATGGTTTCTCGACGGGGATGTGCGTGAAAAAAAAGGATCCAGGTACGCGGACAGGTTGGTTGGATCGCTGCAATGGGACTGGGCGGCTGCGCGGTCGCATGATATCCAAGGCTGCATGACAACCACGACAGCTTCCCACAGTGGAGTTTCTGAGCTTCCGCTCCAGCTTTCCGGCTGGGCGGTGATTTTGGGCGCAAGCAGCGGGTTCGGAGAGGCGATCTCGTTGGAACTCGCGCGGCGCGGCATGGACATCATTGGCGTTCACCTGGATCGCCGCAGCACGATGCCCAATGTCGAGCGCATCGTTTCGACCATCCAAGGTTTGGGGCGCCAGGCGCTGTTCTTTAACCAAAACGCAGCGGACGAACAGAAGCGCAAAGAGATCTGCGATCAGATTGTGGAGCGCACGCAAGGTCACGGCAGTCCCAAGGTGCGGGTGCTGGTTCATTCGCTGGCGTTTGGGACGCTGCGACCGTTTGTGCCGCCGAGTGACGCGCCGGCTGACCTCATTGGCAAGTCGCACATGGACATGACGTGCGACGTGATGGCTCACTCGCTGCTGTACTGGACGCAGGATCTGCTGTCGCGAGGGCTGCTGTCGTCGGGTTCGCGGATTTTTGCGATGACTTCGTCGGGGAGCCATCGGGTGATTCCTCAGTATGGTGCGGTGTCGGCGGCGAAAGCGTCGCTGGAAGCGCACTGTCGGCAGCTCGCGCTGGAGCTGGGACCGCGTGGGATTGCGGTGAACGCGCTGTGCGCAGGTGTGACGGATACGCCGGCGCTGCGCAAGATTCCGGGCAACGAGCGCATGATTGCAATCGCGATGGAGCGAAATCCGGGCAAGCGCCTGACGACGCCGCAAGATGTCGCGGGAGCGGTGGCGGTGCTGTCTCATCCGCTGGCGGGCTGGATCTCGGGTAACGTGATCAACGTTGATGGCGGCGAAGACATCACTGGCTGATCCGTTTCGCAAGCCAAGTCCGCTGCGACGAGGCGACCGGGTGGCGGTGATTGCTCCGTCGGGTCCGGTTCCCTCAGAGCGGCTGTCGGTGGGACTTGCGGTTCTGTCGGCTCGTCATCCCGTGCTTCAGTCGGACGGTCTGCTGTCCAAGCGAGGCTTTCTGGCTGGAGACGATGGGCGACGACTGGCCGAGCTGCGCTGGGCGCTGTCCGATCCGCAGGTTCAAGCGGTGTTCTGTGCGAGAGGTGGACATGGCGCGCTGCGGCTCTTGCCGTCGCTGTTGAACATGGAACCGTCCGAGCTGCCGATTCGTCCGCTGGTGGGCTTTTCGGACGTGACGGTGCTGCATGCGCTTTGTGCGCTGCATCGACGGGTGACGATTCACGGTCCGGTGGTGACGCAGCTTGGCGAGCTATCGGAGTCAGATCAGTCGTCGCTGTGGTCGCTTCTGGAAGGTGAGCTTCCGTCGCCCATGACAGAGCTGATGTCCATTGGTCCACCGCTTCCGCCGGTGCGTGGACGGCTGCTCGGCGGCAACCTGGAGGTTCTGTCGCGGCTGTGTGGGACGGCGCTGCAAGCGGCGCTGACGCAGTCGGGTCCGGTGGTTCTGCTCATCGAGGAAGTGACGGAAGCTCCGTATCGAATCGATCGCGCACTGACGCAGCTTCTGGTGTCCGGTGCCCTTCGATGCGTCGTGGCGGTGGTGGTGGGCGATCTGGTGCGCTGCGAGGGTCCAGCCGAACATCCGACGGCGCTAGCGGTGATCGCGGAGCGACTTTCGGGGCTCGGTGTGCCGATTGTGGCGGGCTTGCCGCTTGGGCATGGCGCGCGCAACCGTGCAGTGCCGCTCGGGGTCGAAGTCGAAGTGTGTGCCCGACGTGGAGCGCTCTCGTTTGTGGAAGCTTGCGTGACGTAGCTCGTCGTCAGAAATGGCCAAGCGGAAGAAGAAGTTGCTGGCCTTGGTTGTGCGGTGCTAAGGTCCGCCGTCTATGAGCGGGTTTGGCGTATCTCTCGGGCAGTGTATTCGCGGTCTGTCGGCGCTGGCTGGCCTGTGTCTGGGCATCTTGCTGTCGAGTGGCTGTTCGCGCAGCATCGGCGACGGCTGTGTCAACAACACCGAGTGTAGCTCGCTCGGCGATCGATACTGCGACGTGGCGTCTCCCGGCGGGTACTGCACGGTGGAAGGCTGCGATCAGCTGTCGTGTCCCGACGAGTCGCTCTGTGTCCGCTTCTTTTCGCTGCAAAAAGGCCGCGCAAGCTGCGATGTGAAGCGACAGGTTCGAGCCGACTGCTCAGGTGGCGCCGACTGCTGTAAGCCGGGCGACCTTGGCTGCTGCAAGCTGGGTGAGCGCTGTCTGTGCGACGAAGAAGGCTGCGGCACCGGATACTGTGCGAGCGAAGCCAGCGAGCGTCGCTACTGCATGAAGCCCTGCGACGCAAACGACGACTGCCGCGACGGATACCAGTGTGTGAGCACAGGTTCGTCGGGCGCGATTCCCGTCAGTTATCGTGACGGCGACGGCAACATCGTCTCTGAGCAGGCGCGTTACTGCGCTCCGCCCAAGTAAGAGGGACGATCGTGGCGAGCGAGCGGCTCGGGTTTTCGGGGAAGCTGCGACGGCTGCTTTCGACGGCGTGGTCGTGGACGACACGGCTGGTCGAAGCGCTCCTGTCGACGTCGTGGCGGCTGCGTCGCTATCTGGTTCGTCGGCTGTTTTCAAGCCTGTTTTCCGTCGCTGGTGTGGTGGCGCTGACGTTCGTTTTGCTGCATCTGATTCCAGGGGATCCCGTCGATAACCTGCTGGGAGAAGACGCGCGACCCCAAGACAAGATCGAGCTGCGTCGCTGCATGGACTTGGACCAGACGCTGCCGGTGCAGTTTGGGCGCTTTGTGCGGAGCATCTTCGACGGAACGCTTGGGTATAGCTGCCCAGATCGAAAGACAACGGTGGCGCAGCGGATCAAAAAAGCGCTGCCTCCGACGGCAGTGCTGGCGGTTTCAGCGATGACGGTGGCGATGTTTCTGTCGCTGCCACTCGGGATCATTGCGGCGCTGAAGGCACGCAGTCGCTGGGATGCAGCGCTGACGGCGGTGGCGCTGCTTGGCATTAGCATGCCGTCGATGTGGCTCGGTCCGATGCTGCTGTATGCCGGGTACGTCGGTCTTCAGTGGTTTCCGGGTCCGGGCGAAGAGGTTGGCAGCCTTCGTGGTCTGATCTTGCCGTCGGTGATGCTGGGTACGCACCTGATGGCGATGCTGGCGCGGATGACGCGCTCGTCGCTGCTCGATACGCTGTCGGAAGATTATGTGCGGACGGCGCGCGCGAAGGGGTTGCCGCCGTGGAAAGTGGTGCTCAAGCACGCGATGCGCAATGCGCTGTTGCCGGTGATTACCGTCGCTGGAATGCAGTTTGGAGCGCTGCTGGCGGGGGCGGTTGTGACGGAAAAGGTGTTCGCGCGGCCTGGGCTCGGGACGCTGCTGCTCGAAGCGATTGCGCAGCGAGACTATCGCGTGGTGCAAGGTCTGACGCTGGTGATCGCGGTGATGTACGTGGTCATCAACCTGATCGTCGACGTGCTGTATGCCGCCGTTGATCCGAGGATTCGGGTATGACCGAGTCGAAGGAAAAGTGGACGCTTCCGACGCTGGGAACGGCAGCGTGGCTGGGCGCAGTCCTGCTGCTCGGGTTTGTGCTGGTGGGGATTGTGGGGCCGCTGATTTTGTCGGACTCTCCGTCGGCACAAGACTTGGATCACTTGCTGGAAGGTCCAAGTCGTCGGCACTGGCTGGGGACCGACGAAAATGGCTGCGATCTGCTGGTTCAGCTCTGCTACGGTGCGCGGCTGCTGCTGGGTTTGTGCTCGTCGGTGGTTGGGCTGTGTCTATCGCTCGGGCTGCTGATCGGGGTGTCGGCGGGCTATCTGGGCGGCTGGTTCGACGAAGTGGTGATGCGAGTGATCGACGTGCTGCTCGCGTTTCCGGGCATCTTGCTCAACATTGCGATCGTGGCGCTGGTGCCGAAAGCGGGCGTCGGGGTGCTGATCTTCGCGCTGGCGGTAAACGGCTGGGTTGGGTATGCGCGGGTGGCGCGGGCTCAGGTGCTGCGTGTTCGCGAGCAGGAATACGTGCTGGCGGCGCGATCGGTGGGCTGTAGTCCGTGGCGCGTGATGCTGCGTCACATCCTGCCGAACATCTGGTCGCCGATCATCGTGCAGGCAACGTTTGGCTTTGCGGGCGTGGTGCTGGTCGAAGCAAGCTTGAGCTTCTTGGGTCTGGGTCCGCCGGTGCCGTACACCTGGGGCGCGCTGCTTGCGCAAGGAACGAACTTCTTTTGGCGAACGCGGCACCTCATCTTGGCGCCGGGGCTTGCGATTGCGCTGCTGGTGCTCGGCTGTAACTTGCTGGGCGACGGACTGCGCGACTACATCGATCCGAAGCGGACGCGATCGCGGTAGCAGCAGTCGCTCGGTGCCGCCCGACGGGCTCTGACGGAGATCGAAGGAGCAAGCGCGTCGATTGTGCGGCGCTTACGTCGAGGCGATGGTCCAGTTGCGCTCGATCGTGATCATCGGAGCGGCGGACGCGGGGAACTGGATCGTGCGGATCAAGTTGTCGACGCACTCACGGACTTTGCTGCCGTCGGGGCCTTTGTCGACTTTGACGTTGGTGGTGATGTTGATGACCTGACCGCGACCATTGATCGTCACTTTGGTGGCAATCTCGACGCGGCTGGCACCAGCATCGAGCGCACCGGACACGGCGCAGTCTTGCACCTGGCTGCCTTTGGCGACGAGCATTTGGGTTAGCTCTGCGGCGGTTCCGCCCCCTTTGGCCTTGCCCTTGGCTTTGCCTTTTGCGGGCGCTTTTGCGGGCGCTTTGGCAGCGGGCGCGGCAGGCGGTGCAGCCAGTGCTGACGAAGCGCTGAGCGAAGCCATTGCCAGCAGTGCAAACATCGCCCCCGAAAACAGCGCTGCTCGACGGGCGGGCCGAGCGGGCGCAGGGTAGTTGGCCGACATCATCTCTTCTCCTCCAAGTGGAGCCATTTTACTTGGCTTCGGTCCTTTGCTGGTTATTACGGTGCCAGCGCCGCAAATATTTACCGATCGTGCTGGGCCTCCTGGTCGTCGCTGTGCGGTGGCATCGCTTGACGCACTGCGTAGATGAGCTTAGGCTCAAATCATGAATTCAGATTCATCTTCTGGATCCAAGGTTCAGCGTCTGCGAGAGCGACAGAAGGAAGCGATCGCGCAGGAAATCCTGAGTGCCGCCGCGAAAGAGATTGTGGAAAAAGGCATTCACTCGATGCACATGGCCGACGTGGCGGCGCGGGCTGGCGTGGCTGTGGGTACGCTCTACAACCACTACAAGGATCGGGATGCGCTGCTGTGTGCGCTGGCCGCGCTGCGTCACAGCGAGCTGCTGAAGTCGCTCGATGAGCGGATCGCGGCGGTGGAAAACGAGCCGTTTCGTCTGCAGATTCGCGCGCTGCTGCTCGGGATCTTTTCGCACTTCGAGGAAAACTGGCAGTTCTTCGCGGCGTTCATGCAGGCCGAGTCCGCGCCGCCGGTGATTGCTCGACCGGCGCACAGCTTTCAGCGCGCGATGTACGAGCGGTTTGATGCGCTCATCGAGCGAGGCAAGCAGCAGCAGGTGCTTCGGGCGGAAGTGGCTGCGCTGGCTCCGTCGCTGCTGATGGGAATGACCCGCGCAATGTTGATGCGTCGTTTGTACGTGAAGGATGAGCCGAACTTGCTCAGTCACGTCGACATCTTGGTGGACTGTTTCCTGGATGGGGTGGGCAGGAAAAAAACATGAGCGAACCGGTAACACCGCGTCGACCACCGGTGAACAAGTGGTTGGTCACGATCTCGGTGACGTTTGGCACGCTGATGGGGGCCATCGACGCCTCGATTGTGAATGTGGCGATTCCTCACTTGCGAGGTGAGCTTGGCGCGACCGTCGAAGAAGTGACGTGGGTGACGACGTCCTTCGTGATTGCGACGGTGCTGGTGATGCCTCTGACGGCGTTTTTGGGACGCTTGTTTGGGCAGAAGCGGATCTATCTGATTGCGCTCGTGCTGTTTTTGCTCGGCTCGATGCTGTGCGGAATGGCGAGGTCGCTGTCGATGATGATCCTGGCGCGCATCGTTCAAGGACTGGGTGCGGGCGCGCTTCAGCCGACGGAACAGGCGATTTTGCGACAGACGTTTCCGCCCGAAGAGCAAGGCATGGCTTCGGCGGTGTTCGGAATGGCGGTGGTGCTCGGACCGGCGTTTGGACCGACGCTGGGCGGCTACATCATCGACAACTACAGCTGGCCGTGGATTTTCTACATCAACCTTCCCGTCGGAGCGATCGCGGTTCTGATGGTGTCTCGGTTTGTGCATGAGCCCGAAGACATCCGTGCGGCGAACCAAGCGGCAGCAGCGACGCAGCGCAACAACATCGACTGGACGGGAATCGCGCTTCTGTCGGTGTGTTTGTCGACGATGCAGTACGTGCTGGAAGAAGGCGCGCGCAATGACTGGTTTGAATCGAAGCTGATCTTGTCGTGCGCGGTCGTCGCGGTGGTGACGCTGGTGGGGTTTGTGTGGCAAGAGCTGCGTGCGAAGGCTCCCGTCGTCGATCTGTCGCTGTTCAAGAACGAGGTGTTTTCGTCGGGAACGCTGATTGGCTCGGTGATGTTCGCGATGCTGATGGCGATGACGTTCCTTCTGCCGCTGTTTATGCAGGAAATGCTGGGCTTTACGGCGACGCAGTCGGGGCTGGCGCTGATGCCGCGCTCGCTGGCGATGATCGTCGCGATGCCCATCGTCGGACGGCTATATAACCGGGTGTCGCCGCGGCTGTTTATCTCGGTTGGAATCCTGCTGTTTGTGACGAGCGCGTACCAAATGAGCCACTACACGCTCGATACGTCGGCCAAAGACGTGGTGAGCGTGCTGTTGCTGCAAGGCGTCGCGTTTGCGTGTCTGTTCATTCCGCTGACGACGGTGGCGCTGAGCCAGATTCCTCGGCTGAAGATGGCGGATGCGGCAGGACTGAACTCGCTGCTGCGACAGATTGGCGGCAGCATGGGTCTGGCAATCTTCGCGTCGCTGATCAGTCGGTTCGCGACGCAGGCTCGGTACGGGATGACGGCGAACTTGAATCACGGTCGTCCCGAGCTGCTGATGCGGCTGGCGTCGCTCAAGCAGTTCCTGATTTCTCACGGCAGTGACCTGCGCTCGGCGGAAGAGGGCGCGCGTCGGATGCTGTCGGGAATGCTGATGCAGCAGTCGATGATCTTGTCCTTCGAGAAGCTGTTCCTTCTCGCTGGGATTGCATTTTTGTGTGTGCTGCCGCTGGTGATGTTTTTGCGGGCCCCGAAGCTGGGCGCGAAGCAGCAAGGCGCAGTCGACGTCCACATTGAGGTATGAAGATGGAAAATCACGGTTCAAATGGCCATCCGTCAGACGGTGTGGCGACTCCTTCGGTGGTGGCTCCTGTGTATCAACCGACTCCGCCGCGCGTGCGTCGTCTGCCGATTGTGATTGGCTTGGCTCTGCTTATCGTCGGTGCGGGCGGCGGTTATTCGTATCTGTCAGCCGGGCAAGAATCGACGGATGCCGCGCAGGTCACGTCGGACATGCTGCCGGTGGCGACGCGCGTATCGGGTCAGGTGGTCAAGGTTCACATCGTCGAAAACCAGCTTGTGAAGAAGGGCGACTTGCTGGCGCAGCTCGATAGCCTGGACTTCGAGGCGCGGGTCAAGCAAGCCGAGGCAGAGCTGGCCACGGCGCAAGCTCAGTCGCAAGCAGCGACGGCCCAGGTGCAGGTGGTGGACGCCAGCTCGCGCGGTGGACTGATGAGCGCCAAAGCGATGGTGTCGGGCTCTGCGGCGGGCGTGGGAAGTGCGGCGGCGCAGATTGCGTCGGCGCGAGCGACGGTGATGCGTGCCGAGACAGAGATGCGCAAAGCCAAGCTGGATCTGGAGCGCGCCAAGGAGCTGCGGGCGGCGAACGCGGTGCCGCAAGAGCGGCTCGATGCGATGCAGATTGCCTATGACTCGTCGCAGGCGGCGGTGGCGCAGGCGCAAGCGCAGCTGGCGGTGGCTCGTGAGTCGAAGCTGTCGGCAGAGACGCGCGTGCGTGAAGCCAAAGGTCGGCTGGATCAGAGCGCTCCCGTCGATGCGCAGCTGGCGGTGGTCAAGGCGCAGGCGGAGCTGGCGAGTGCGCGTGTGCGGAGCGCCGAGGCTGCGCTGGATCTGGCCAAGCTTCAGCTTTCGTATACCAAGATCGTCGCTCCGAGTGATGGCATTGCATCGAAGCTGACGGTTCACGAAGGTCAGCTGCTGGGTCAAGGTCAGCCGATTGTCGAGCTGGTTCCGACGGCAACCTATGTCATCGCGAACTTCAAAGAGACGCAGATTGGCAGCATGAAGCCGGGACAGTCCGCACGGATCAAGATTGATACGTATCCGGGACGGCACTTCGACGGGAAAATCGAGAGCCTCGCGGGAGGTACCGGATCGAGCTTTGCGCTGCTTCCCGCTGACAATGCGTCGGGAAACTTCGTGAAGGTGGTGCAGCGCGTTCCGGTTCGGATTGCGTGGGTCGCGCCGCCGCAAGATGTCGCGCTACGAGCTGGGCTGTCCGCTGAAGTGACGGTTTCCGTCGGGAAATGACCATGAAGACCTCCGTTTGGCTTGGTGTGTTGGGCGCTGTGGCGACGCTTGTCAGCACAAGCTCAGTGCAGGCCGAGGCGCGGCGCTTGACGCTGGCCGATGCAGAGCGGCTGGCGCTGGATTCCAATCCGTCGCTCCAGTCGGTGGCGTCGCGTGCGAAGGCGGGCGACATTGGCTCGCGGGCGGGCATCAGTCGGATGCTCCCGGCGGTGGTTGTGACGGACGAATACCAGCACTGGAACAGTCCGTTTGTGATCAGCTTTGGGCCTCAGCAGCTTCAGGCGCGAGATGCCGATACCAACAGCTTCGCAGCGTCGGTGAATCAGCCGCTGCTTGGGCTGTTGCGGCTGGTTGAAGAGTATCGGGCGCAGCGGGCTCAAGTCGGTGTGGCGACGGGACAGCTGAAGGTGGTGCAGGCGGCGGTGCGCAAAGGAATTCGCGTCGCGTTTTTGCGTCACTTCGAGGCCAAAGCGCTGGAAGAAATCGCGCTTCAGTCGGAAAAAGAGCTAAACGAGCAGGTTCAGATTGCGCAGGCTCGTCTGAAAGCGGGTGTGTTGACGCACGCGGATCTGCTGCGCGTGAAGGTGGCGGCGGCCAATGCGCAGCAGCAGGGCATCGTCGCCAAGACGCAAGCGGACGTGGCGCGCGCGAACATCTTGATTGCGACGGGAAGCTCGCCAGATGATGCGATTGATCTGGTGCCTCCGTCGGATTTGCTTCAGACCTCGCGCACGGAAACGGGCTCGTATGGGACGGTGGTGGCACGCGCGCTTCAGGCTCGACCGGAGCTTCAGGTGGCGAACCTGACGGTGCAGGCGTCCAAGCACGAAGCGCGGGCGCGGCTGTGGTCGATGCTGCCCGATATCAATGCCGAAGGTGCGTACGTTCGCGTCGATGGACAGGTGTTTGCGGCGCAGAACTCGGCGTACGTCGGAATCAAGGCAACGTGGCCGATCTGGACGTGGGGCGCGAGCTGGTTTGGCTATCAAGCGGCGCAGGCCGCGAGTCAGGCCGCGCAGCAAGATCTTCAGTCACAGCGACGACAGGTTTCGACCGAAGTTGCCTCTGAGCTTTCGCAGTCGCACGCGGCCCGTAGCGCGGTCAACCTGGCGGAGCAGTCGATTGCGAGCGCGCAAGAAGCGTATCGAGTGACCGACGCGCTGGTCAAAGCGGGAAGCGCGACGACGACGGATCTTCTGGAGTCTCAGTCGGCGCTAAACCAAGCACGGCTGAACTTGGTTCGCGCGCAGTATCAGCTGGCGCTGGCGTACGTCTCGATTCAGCACGCGGTCGGGGAATAGCTTCTCAACCTGCGCCACGACGGATTCATTGCAGCTTGAACCTGGCTTCGCTACTGTGCGGACATGGCTGCCGATCACTCGCCGCGTTTTCTTCGTCTGTGTGAACAGGCTCGTCGCGAGATCGTCGAGGTCAGCGCTGCCGATTTCGAGCGAGAGCTGTCCGAGCGTCAGAGCCTGATCCTGTCGGGCCGTGAGCCCTCGTCGCTGTACTTTCTGGATGTTCGGGAAGATCACGAGTGGCTGACGGAGCGGATTCCTGGTTCGACGCACCTGGGCCGAGGCATTCTCGAGAGAGATGTCGAGCGACTGGTCCGCGACCCTGAGACGGCGATTGTGCTCTACTGCGGCGGCGGATATCGCTCGGCACTTGCAACCCAGTCGCTTGGCAAGATGGGCTACACTCACGTGCGCTCGCTGGCTGGGGGTTTTCGCGGCTGGAAGGAATCGGGGCGTCCGACGGTGCTCGGTGAACCGCAGCCAGACCTGAGCCACTTTCGACACCACGCTTTTGAGGGACTGACCATGACACCCAAGCACATCATCGTCGCTACCGATTTGACTGAGCTGTCTGAGCCCGCGCTGCGGATGGCCAAGTCGCTTGCTGAGCCGCTCGGCAGTCGCATCACGCTGGTTCACGTTCTGGAGCCCGCGCCGATGCCGCCGGGTCTGGAAGCGTTTGCGCTCGAGGGAATGCCGATCGACTGGGAAGAGCGTCTGCTGCAAGGGCGAAGCGAGGCTGCGAGCCGACGGATGGCTGACCTCGCAGCGGCGGAGACGACACCGAAAGTGACCGTTCACTGGCGGCTGCTTCAAGGACAGATGCCCGACGCGCTGCTCGAGGAAATCAAGGCGCTCGAGGGAGATCTGCTCATCGTGGGGACGCACGGTCGCAAGGGCGTGTCGCACCTGCTGCTTGGCTCGGTTGCGGAAAAGCTGATGCGCGGCGCGACCTGTCCGGTGCTGGTGGTTCGTCCGACGGCGCGCTAAGCGGCTTGGATCGACAAAGCGATGGCCAGAGCCGCTTTTTTTGACATGGATCTGACGCTTCTGCGCGTCAACAGCGGCTCTCGCTGGATCAAGTACCTGCGACGGCGCGGTGAGATCGGACTGCCGATGCTGCTCAAGAGCGGCTACTGGCTGTTTCAGTATCGACTGTCGCTGCTCAACATGGAGGCGGTGGCTGCCAAGCTGGCGCTCGACATGGCGGGCGATGCCGAGGCGGAGATGCGCGAAAAAGTCGGTGAGTTCTATCGCACCGAGATTCGTGACACCGTGTCGCCGCTTGCAAAAGAAGCGCTGGAGCGTCACCGTCAGCAAGGTGATCGCATTGTGCTTCTGACGAGTGCAACGCCGTATGTGGCCGAGCCGCTCGCGGATGAGCTGGCGATTCCTCATGTGCTGTGTACGCGACTTGCCGTCGAAAACGGTCGATTTTCCGGGACGCTGCTGCCGCCCGCTTGCTATGGCGAAGGCAAAGTTCATCACGCCGAGCGCTTCGCCAGCTCACACGGGATCGACCTAGACGCGAGCTTCTTTTACACCGACAGCTATAGTGACTTGCCTATGCTCCTTCGCGTCGGACAGCCCGTCGCGGTAAATCCCGATCGACGCTTGGTTCGCTATGCTCGCCATCGCGGCTGGCCGATTCTAAGCTGGTAGAACTTCACAGCGCCCAGGAGAGACGCGGAATGACCCCTATCGCAAAAGTACCCGACGCGACGGCTTGCTTGCCGCCAGCGGTGGGTCGTCTGATTGAGCTGGCACTCGACGAGGATCTCGGACGAGGTGACGTGACGAGCGAAGCGATCTTCGGCTCGCACGACATGGCGCAGGCGGTGATCCTGGCCAAGAGCGAGCTGGTTCTGTCGGGGCTCGATGTGGTCACGGCGGTGTTTCGGGCTGTGGATGCGCGGATTGCGACGACGATGCTGTTTCCCGACGGCAGCTCGATTCATCCGCACACCCAGGTGATGCGAATGGAAGGTCCGCTGCGATCGATTTTGGCGGCGGAGCGAACGGCCCTAAACTTCGTCCAGCGACTGTCGGGAATTGCGACGCTGGCTCGTCGCTACGTGCATGCTGTGACGGGCACTTCGGCGCGCATCGTCGATACCCGCAAGACCGCGCCGGGCTTTCGTTTCTTGGACAAGCGAGCGGTTCGTCACGGTGGCGCGCACAATCATCGAGCGGACTTGGGCTCGGGCGTGCTCATCAAAGACAATCACGTTGCGGCGGCTGGTGGCGTCGGTGAAGCGATTCGTCGCGCCCGATCGTATGCGCCGCACACGGTTCGGATTGAGGCAGAGATTACGACGCTGGAGCAGATCGAAGATGCGCTGTCGGCGGGCGTCGAAGTGCTGCTGCTCGACAACATGTCGCCGGAGCTGGTTCGTGAAGCGCTCAAGCGGCTGCCGTCGGTCGGTGATCCACGACGACCGCTTATCGAGGTGTCGGGTGGCGTCAGCTTGGCGACCGTTCGTGCCTATGCTGAAGCCGGAGCGGACCTGATCAGCGTCGGGGCCTTGACTCACTCTGTGACGGCAGCCGATCTTTCATTGGAAGTGGAAGTGTAGGCCAAAGAGGTCGCTGTTGAGTGTTGAGCCGTCCAGTTCTCCGTCGTCCAGTCCGCTCCGCGAGCAGCTTTTGTCGCCGGGACGGCTGCGGCTTTCGCTCGGTGCTGCTGAGCTGCTCGACTGTGGGCGGCTGTGTGAGCTGACCGTTGACCTGGAAGCGCGACCCGGCGAGTCGCTGACTCACCGTCGGGGCCGTGTTCGTTCCGCTGTCATTGAGGTGAGCGAGTCGGCGCTGTCGCGCGTGATTGCGACGCAGCTTCCGGCGATTTTGGCGCAGCTTCCGGCGCAGCTTCCGAAGCCCGATCGCCTGGCCGTTCGCTTTGAGTCGGTCGATGATCAGCCGCTGTTTCTGATCATCGGACACTTTGCATCCTCGTCGGGACTGGGACTGTGGTGCTCGCTGCGGGTGCCGCTCGGTCCGGGTCGTCAGGACTTTCGGGGTCCGCGAAGAAGCAGTGAGCCGCTGGCGCTGGGAATGAATCTTCTCGACGGAGATCTTCGTGTGTACGGATCTTCGCCGGTTGCGCCGCCGCTGCTCGGGCTGTCGCTGGCGCTCGCGGTCGGATCGGCGCTGCTGACGTTCCGGCATGCTTCGACGGAATCACCGATCTTGCCGTCGACGGAGTCGGTGCCGGGTCTTGGCATGCGGCTTCTGTTTGCCCACGGTCTGCGCGAGGTTGGCGCCGATCTGCTGTGGGACGCGCTGCTTCAAGTTCTGCCTCGACACGGCTATCGGGCGGCAGATCCTCAGACGGCGGCGCTGGCGCTGCTGGAAGTTCACGATGGAACGCTGCGTCTGGTCTACGAAGGCCTGGCGATGAGCGTCGAGTTCGATGACGATCCGCGTGGGCGTTCGACGGTGGACGGTGGACAGATTGAGTCGCTGCTGCTCGCCGATCGTCTGCTGATCGAGGGTGACATTGCGGCGGCGCTGGCTGCGTATCACATCGTTGGCCAGGTCGATTCGATGGCAGCCGCCGCGCAGCTTCGACGGGCGCAGATCCTGTCGATGGTGCCGAGTCGTCGACAACAAGTGCAGACGCTGGTTTCGTCGCTGCCCTCCGCGATGGCATCGTCCGTCGGGCTGCGACTGCTGGTGTTGGCACAGCGCGCAAAGCAGCATCGTGCCGAGGCTGTGACCGAGCTGTTACAGCTTGTCCGCGAGCCAGGCTCGTCGCTGGAAGATCGACTTCTGCTTCTTGTGTGGGCGGCAGAGCTGTCCGACGATGAAGCGCAGTCGGTGTCGCTCGCGTCGGAAGCGCATGACTTGGGAAGTGTGCCCGATGCGGGTCCGACGCTGACTCTGCTTGCTGATGCTGCGCTGACGCTGCTTCAGTCGCTGTCGGCCAAGCTACTGTCCGATGCCAGCTTGGACCCTCCGCCGGTTGATCGAGGTGAGCCGGGTAGCTCGCTGTCGCTGGGAGATCGTAGCTTCGTCGCTGGAGAGCTATCGGAAGCGGGCAAGCACTATCGACGAGCGCTACAAGACGGGCCGCTTCGAGGCGCAGATCTGGCGCACGTTCGTCTGCGTCTGGCTGAGCTGGCTCATCACGACGGAGACTACGCGGGCGAAGAGCGTGAGCTGGGCCATGCTGTCGAGGCTGGTGCGGGTTCCGCCGCGTGGTCGGCGCTGGCTGCTCTGTTTCAGAGCTTCGGTGATACGAGTCGACTCGGGGTGGCGCTGTATGCGTGGTCGATGCACGAGGTCGACGACGCGCGGGTGGATCTGCTGCGTCGCGCGTCGCAGTACGTCGGTCCCAGCTTGTTGTCGGCGATTGATGAAGCGCTTCTTGCCGTCGGTGCCGATGATGAAGCCGTGCGAGAGCGCGTGCTGCGACGGCGAAAGCAGTCCGACGATCGTCAAGGTGTGCTGAGCCTGCTGATTCGCGACATGAACCAGAGCGCGGGAACGCGGCGACGTGCGAGTGCTCGACTGGCGTCGGAAATTGCTCAGCGAAGTGGCGATGCTGCGACAGAAGCTGAAGCGCTGCTGGTTGCTCTGTCCGTCGCGGTTCCGACGGGAAGTGCTGGTGCAGACGATGACTCGACGCGGGCCGTTGGACTGCTGGCGAGCGCGAACCTTGGGAGCGTTCCTCATCAGACGGTGCAGCTGCTTCGGAGTCGTCTGAAAGAGCGTGGCAGCCTGCGAGCGGTTCTGCGACGGCTCGATCAGCGCTTGGCACTTCTGTCGTCGGCGATGGCCGATCCTGCGACGCTGCTGCTCTTGCTTCGACAGTCGGCGGTGTGTCTATCGCTGCTCGACGAGACGGCGGCGGCAGCGGCGCGCTGGCTGCGAGCGGCTGCGCTGGGTGATCGGACGGCGCTGGCGGAGACGCGACGACTGCTCGCTGTGCTGCTGAGCGACGGACAGGCCGAGCAAGCGCGACGACTTGTCGAGGCAGAGCTTTCGCGCTGCGCGTCGGAACACTCGGCTCCGCTGCGTGTGGCGCTCGGTGAAGTGCTGCTGCGTACGGGGCGTGCGACGGAAGCGCTGGGTCAGCTCGAGCTGGCGTTGCTTCGCGATGACACACTGGCCGCGACGCATGCACTGCTGGGTCAGGTCTTGTATCGTCAAGAGCTTCCGTCTGAGCGCGAGCGAGCGCTTCAGCACCTTCTGACGGCGAGTGAGTCCGTCGAGCTGGCGCCGAGCGAAGTGGGTGAGTGTGCGCTGCTGGCTGCGCGACTGCTTCTTTCTGTCGACGGAAAGGACGCAAGTGAAGTGCCGCTTTTGCCGAGTGCCCCACCGGCTCAGGAGGTTGCGCGGCAGGTAGAGCGACTTCTGCTTCAGGCCTCGTCGCTGCTTGAGAGAGATCCGCGTCCGCTGCGACTGCTGATTCGGCACGTTGTCGGTCAGCAGCAGCTTGAGCGAGCGCTGCCGTTTGCGGATCAGCTGTTCGATGTGGCGACGAGCGCGGAAGATCGTGCGTCGGCGCTGTGGCAAAAGAGCCAGCTCGTGTCGGACCCGTCGCTGGTGAGCAAGCTGCTGCACGAAGCGCTTCAGCATCATCCCGAGCACTTGCCATCGCTGTCATCGCTGCGGATGCGGGCTGAGGCGGACGGTGATCGTGCGTCGGCACTGCTGTGGCTGAGCCGAGAGATTGCCTCAAGTCCGAGTGACGGTGAGCGCGCGGAGCTGTTGTTTAAGCAAGCCGAGCTGCTCGATCCGCAGCATCAAGCGGCGCTGGCAGTGACGACGCTGCGGAAAGCGATGCAGCTTGGCTCGGGACGGGCGGCGCAGCGACTTGGCGATCTGCTGTTTGCGCGTGGTGAGCTTCTGCAAGCGGCGGATGTGGCGGGACGGGCGGCGCAGCTTCTGCCAAGGAGCGCGCAAGGGCATCAGCTCTTGATTGCTGCCGAGTGGGCGCTGCGCGTGGGCGACGAGCTGCGTGCGCGTGAATATCTTCGTCAGGCTTCGGCACTGGGCGACGAAAGCGCGCAAGAAGCGGAGCAGCGACTGATCGTGCTCGACGGTGGAGATCAGCCGGACAGTCGTCGCAAGACGCTGGAAGCGCGGCTCTCGGTGTCGTCGAGCGGTCTGTCGAGCATTGAGACGCTGCGACAGCTGCTGCTTTTGTGTGCGCGACAAGGTGACTTGCCGTCGGTGGAGCGCTATGCGCAGGCGCTCCTTGTGCAGGTTCCTCTGAGTCCGCTCGGGTTGACGGCGCTGGCAGACTGTCTGATCGCCGAAGGACGCTCGCCCGATGCGATCTTTCCGCAGCTTCAGGTCAGTGCCGATTATCCGCGACGAGCGACGGTGCTGCTGGCCAAGGCAGAGTGGCTGCTGGAAAAAGGTGAGCTTCCGTCGGCAATTCGGCACTTTTCCGACGCGCTATCGAGCTGTGAGCGCAGCGACGAGCGAATCGCGCTGACCGAGCGTCTGTCTCTGCTGCTTGCGCAGCAAGGGGATCACGCGGCAGCAGCGACGGTGCTTGGTCAGAGCTTGCTCCTGATGACGGATCCTGCGATTCGTCTCGACTGGCAGCTGCGGATGGCCCAGCACTATGAGCGCGCGGGCCTGCTGATTCCGTCGTCGGAGCGGCTGCGCGAGCTTTTGGCAGAGCATCCGAGTGAGCCGACCGCGCTGTCTCGTCTGTGGGCGGTATCGATTGCGCTCGGGGATGTGAAAGAAGCGCGTCACTGTCTGGATGCGCTGGTTTCGCACTCGTCGGGGACGGAGCGTGCGCGCTGGCTGTGTCGACGGGCGGAACTGCACGAAAGCCAAGGTGCGCTCAGTGATGCATTGTCCGACGGTGAAGCTGCGCTTTCAGCGACTCGCGATCCTGAGCTGTTGCGCGAGCTGTTGCTGCTGGGTGTTCAGCTTTCCGACGGTGGACTGATTCGTCAAGCAACGGCGACGCTGCAAACCCTGCGGGCACCGCTTCTGTCGGCGTCGGCACTGGCGGGCTGTGGTTTGCTGCTTCATGCGGCGTGTCCGACGGAGCAAGCGGAGCGGCTGTTGACTTCGACGGATGAGCCTCGTCAGCTGGTTGCGGCGCTGTCGCAGTCGGTGACGGGCTATCACGGACCGCTGGCTGATCTGGATCGGGTGCTGGATCCGGTCCGTCGCGTGCTTCACTGGGATGCGGCGCAGCTTCGCTCGTCGCTGTCCGAGAGAGCGTTTGCGGGCACCGTGGACCTGGGCGCTGTGATGCTCTTGTCGCGGCTGACCGAGTCAAGTGAGACGCCGCTTCGTGAGCTGTATCTGTCGGTGCTGGCGTTTGTGGAGCCGAGCGGAGAAGCGGCACAGCGACTCGATTCCCCGCGTGGTGAGTCGTTGTCCGGCGGTTCGCTGCTGTCGCGGTTTTCTCCGAGTGAAGCGCGTCTGCCGCAGCCGTCCGATGAGCTGCGTCCGCTGACGACACTGCTTGGCTATTTTGCGCGGCTTGGACTGACTGCACAGCCCAGTGTCTCGTCGGAAGAAGCGGGACAAGGTCCGGTGGCGCGCGTGCTGCAGCGTCAATCCCTGCTGTTTCAGCGCGCGGGCGGCGAGCTGGTGAGCGACGTTGTGAGCCTGCGCGCGCTGTTGCGGGCGGCGAGGGCGCTGTGGCTGCCGGGCCATGAGCCTGATTCCGACGCCGAGCGAGCCTGGCTGCGACTGCTTCAGACGCGAGCGCTTCAGCCTGGACTTCCGCCGATGACGACCGAGCAAGCGCAGCTTCTGCTGGATCCGGTTGGGCATGCGCTGGCGACGCCCGATGCCGAGCTGGTTCTTGCGTCGGCGCGTGAGCTACTTTCTCGACGGGCGATGCTGGTTGCTGCGCTGGAACAGCCGGATCTTCGGCCTGCGCTGCTGGCGCTGGTTCCGTCGGATGCGCATGCCTGCTTGCTGACGGAGCGTCGAGCGCGGCTCAAGCTGCTGCAGCGTACGTCGATTGTGACGCTGCTCGTAGACGCACAACAGCTTCTTTCGTAGGTGGTTCTGCGCAGCGCCTGGCTTTTTGGGCGACTCAGGCTTCGCCTTTTCGGCGCGCTGGTGCGAAAATAAAGGGTTGATGACCCAGCCTACGTCTTTGGGGAACGTGCAGGCGCTCGTGGGGAGCACCCAGGGCAACACCTACACGCTGGAGCGGCTGATCCACGAAGGTGGGCATGGCGCGCTGTTCGAAGCCAAGCAGATCCGTCTGGGCTATCGCTGTGCGGTGCGGCTGCTGAGCCTCGATCCAGCCCAGCGCAAGCCGCTGCTTGGCGCACTGAGCCAGCAGTCGCAGATTCATCATCCGGGACTGATGCCCGCGGTCGATACGATGCTGCTCGGGGACGACAAGCTGCTCATTGCGACGCCGCTTCTGTCGGGACAAGACCTGGCGACGCGCGTGGCAGGGCAGGGCAAGCTGTCGCTGGCCGAAGGTCTGTTGGTGCTGCGAGCGATGGCGGGCGCGCTCTATGCACTGCATCAGCGCGGCCTGTGCCACGGTGGACTGCACGCGAAAAACATCTTCCTTGCGCGCTTTGAGGATGTCGCGGTGGACGGTGCGCTCGGCGGTGGGCAGGGCAATCTGCGTGTCTGTCTGCTCGACGCGGGGCTGTATCTGGCGGCCAATCAGCAAGCGACCCCAGCCGACGACCAAGCGGCGCTGGCCAAGGTCATCAGCGATTCGGTGTCCGATCTTCCACCGTCGCTACAATCGATCTTGGCACAGGCGCAGCATCCGACGGTGAGCAGTCGCTTTCAGTCGCTTCAGTCGCTGTGGCTGGCTGCGGAGTCCTCGCAAGGTCGCAAAGCCGTCGCTGCGCAGCCGACTGCCCTGGTCGGTGTCTTGCGACTTCCCGGTTCCGATTCGCGCGCTGCACGCTGGCCGATGCTCGTCGCTGCGGGCGCATTCTTCGTGCTCGCAGCGGTGATTGCTGTGGTCGGTCTGCGTCGAACTTCCGCGCCGAGTGATGAAGTCCGCGTCATCGCCAAGTCCAGCGCCGTGCCCGAAGAGGTCACGATCCAGCTTGAGCTCAGTCCGAGCAGCGCCAAGGTCTTTATCGACGGAAAGCCGGTGCAGAGTCCGCTGCGACTCGGTCGCTCCGAGCAGCCGCTTCAGCTTGCGATCGAAGCCGACGGATACCAGTCGGTGAGCAGTCGGCTCATTCCCGATCGAGATCGCACCGTTCACATCTCGCTGGCGAGCGCTCAGCCACCCGAGCCAGTCGAGTCGAGCAAGAAGCGAAAGTCGTCGCGGAAAAAGTAGCGCGGTCAGCCGACTCAGCGACGGATGACCGACGAGGCGTTACTTGGCGGGCGCGCTCTCAATCCCTTCCAGCGGCGGCAGATCCGAGATGTTTGGCTGCAGCACGATCTCGATGCGACGGTTCTGCGTGCGATGTTCCGGCGTGTCATTTTGCGCAACCGGATCGAACTCACCAAAGCCAGCAGCGGCCAGCACCTGCGGCTTCATACCCTTGGACACCAAAAACAGCGTCACTTCAATCGCGCGCGCCGCCGAAAGATCCCAGTTCGAGCGATAGCGACCGCTGCGAATCGGCACGTTATCGGTGTGACCCGCGACGACGAAGCGGCGATCGGGAATCGTCGACAGCACCTGCGCGATCTTGGCCAGCGCTTCTTGACCTTGCGGCTTCACTTCCGCTTTGCCTGAATCGAACAGCACGTCGTCGGGCAGCGCGATCAGCATCCGGCCTTCGCGCGTAATCACCTTGAGCTGTCCCGCATCGATCATCGCACGCAGCTTGTCGACGAGACTTCTAAACATCTGGAGCCGCGCTTCCGCCGCCGCCTTCTGCTTTCGCATCTCTTCGAGCCGCGTCTTGGCATCGGTCAGGCCGGCTTGGAGCTGGCCTCGTTCCGTCGTCAGCTTGTCGACGTTCTGTCCCAGCTTTTCCAGTCGCTCTTTCAGCTGTCCGACGAGCGCCGTCGAGTCATTGAGCAGCTTCGCGTACTGATCTCGCTCGGTGGTAAGGCCTTTGACCTTGCTCTCCGCTTGGCTCAGCCGACCCGACAGGTCCGCCACCTGCGCCAGCGCGTCTTGGATGCGCTTTTTCAGCTCGTCGCGCTCTTTGCTAAGGTCCACCGCTTCTTGTCGCGACTTGTTTAGGTCCGCTTGGGCCCGCGCCAGCTCATCGAGCTTGGCTTGGTGTGTTCCCGCCGTCACACAGCCACTGCCAAGCAGGCCCGTCAGAAGCAGCGCCATCGTCGCTTGTTTCATCCCCATCGTCTCCATCTCCTGGTTTCCTTTTACTCGCTCTATAGCACCGGGCTTGCTGCCTCGCTTGTCTGAAGGCCGGCTGTGCGGTTTTTTGGGTTCCGCTCGCACTCGGTTTCGGCACAATCGCCGTGTGCGACCCTTGTTGTGTGCGCTGAGCCTTCTTTGTGGCTGCGTGGCCTACGATCAAGACGTGCTGACCTCGCTGGATTTGGCGACGGTGCCGCAAGATCTGCGCTCGCTGCCACCCGACGGAGACCCGGTTCGCTGTAGTCGCCAGCAAAACAGTGCGCCGCGCTGTCTCGATCCCAGCGCGTGGGTCAAGTCGGCGGCGAAGACCTGCTGCGAGCTGCTTCAGCAGCAGCTCAACTCGGTGGATTTTGCGGGCGCGTGCGGCTTTAGCGGCTCGTCGTTTGGCTATTCGACGATTGGTTTTGAGTGCTGTCCATCGACCAGTCCCGAGCCGAGCGCGTCCTGTCAGGCGCAGAAGCTTGGGGGCGCCACCGAGTGTCTGGACGATTCGCTGTGGAAGTTTCGTGCGTCGGTGTCGTGTGGGAAGTCGGGGCGAGCCATCGGGATGGTGCGTACGTTTCCAAGCTGCGGTCAGGGACGATCGCTCGGGGTGCTCTTCGACTGCTGCTCGATCGCGTGTCCCCAGAGCGGCTCGTAGCTGCGTGTTGGCTCGTCGGTTCGTCGCTTATCCAGCCAAGTCCGGCTGACGATGCGGCAGACCCCGACGGCGGAGCGCTTCGGCATGCTGATTCATCGGCACCACGCGAAAGTTGTCCGACAGCTTGCCGAGCACTTCCTTGAGCAGCGCTTGTTTTTGCGTCGCGGGCATGTTCATCGCCGGGAAAAAGCGCAGCGCTGGACACTCCTCGCCCGAGATGAAGTCGAGCGGATGCAGCAAAAACGACGGCTCGACACCGCGCAGCTTGCACATCGTCATCGCGGTATCCAGATAGCGTCGCATCAGCCACGGTGAGCGCTGCGCCAAAAACAGCAGATACGACATGTGAATCGGCGTGCGCAGCACCGGCAGCGTCGTCACTGGAATCTCCAGCAGATCGGGCCGCAGTCTCCCTTGCTCGTCGCGTTCCGACAGTGCCCACAGATAACCCGACAGCGGACGCAGCCCGTCGCGAACACTGCCGAAGAGATCCTGACGCTCATCGGATTCCTGCTCGCTCAGCTTGCGCGCCGACATGAAGTAATACGCCCGCGCGAGCGGTCCCACAAACGTCGGAAACGTCGAGCAGTCGTAGTCGTAGCCGTGACGCGCAAGGATGCGCAGCAGCGTCGTGCTGCACGCAAAGCCGGGACCGCGAAAGCCGCGCGGCTTCTGTCCGCTCGCTTGGGTGATCAGCCGATCCGCTTCGACGATCTCGTGCGCCAGCTCGTCGTACGGCAGCTTGTGCAGCCACTGTAGGTGATTGAGCGAGTGATTGCCGACCTCGTGACCGCGTGTCGGAATCTGGCGAAGCAGTGCGTGCGATGACTCGGGCCGCGCATCTTCCCCGACCAGGAACACCGTCATGCGCAGTCCCACCGACTCAACCAGATCGAGCGCCAGCGGCAGCACCAGCGGCAGATACGTCGGACGACTTTCCCAGCCCGCGTCGCCGTGTGTGCGCATGTATGACCACTGGTTATCAAGGTCCAGAGAAAGCGAAGCCAGCAGACCGGACGAAGCCATCGAGATGCCCTTTCGTTTAGAGAGGTGCGGACCGTGCAAGTTCGGTCGTCAGGGTGTCGGCCCGAGAGAGACTTTGTCAAGGCGATCGTCTGAAAAAATGTTATCTTCATTACACTAGGTGAAGACGATGACCGCTCAGACAATCGGTCCCTATCGCGTGATCCGCGAAGTCGGTAAAGGGGGGATGGGTGCGGTCTACGAAGCCATTCACCCTCAGATCGAGCGCAAGGTCGCGATCAAAGTTCTGCATCCGCAGTACGCCGTCAACGAACAAGTCGTTCAGCGCTTCTTCAACGAAAGATAAATTACAAATGTTCGTCGATATGTAATGACTGCGCTGCGCCAGGGAATGGGCTGGGAAACGGGGCGGCTTCCCTCCTCGTCCCGGTCGCGGTATCCATCATCGCTACGCCATGACGATGCCCTGTTCGGACCGACTGACGTACGCGCCGCTGTGCGAAGCGGACTGGCCGTTTTTCCTGTCGCTTCAGACGGACCCGCAGGTGATGCGATATGTGTCTGATGCGCGTGATGAAGCGACGATTCGAGCGGCCTTTGACGTGCGACTGCCGCGCTGGGAGGTTGGCAGCCCGCACTGGCTGTGTCTGGTGATGCGCGAAAAGTCGTCGCAGACAGAAGTCGGGGTGACTGGGCTTGTGCGTCGTGGGGATGGCATCGCGGAGGTCGGATTTCTGCTCGCGAGCGCGTACTTCCGAAGAGGCTACGGACTCGAGTCTTTGCGCGCGCTGTGTCACTTCGCGTTTTCTGTGCTGGGATTCCGCAAGCTGACCGCAGTGGCCACGGCGGGAAATGCTGCATCCAGAGCGGTTCTTGAACGAGCGGGCTTTCGATTGGAAGAAACCTTGAGAGAGAGCTACTTCCTTCACGGACGCTGGCAAGACGACTGGATGTTTGGACTCGTTCCGACGGGAAACTAAGCAGGAAGGAGCTGCCGTAGGCGCTGTAGTTCCATCGGAGACAGGCTGGTTTGCAGAAGGGTTGCGAGCTGCTCGACATCGGTGGTTACGCTTACGCTTCCGCTTCCGTTTCCGCTGCGCGTTCCGAGGAGATCGGCCACTCTGCGTAGCCCGACGTTTGCGACAGAGCTGGCATCTGCATAGTGACGTGCGGTGGTTGTGAACGATGCGTGTCCGAGCGCGGCGGCGACATGCTGAGCAGTGGCTCCCGCATCAAGCGCGAGGGTAGCGTTCAGTCCTCGTAGGCTGTGTGGACAGACGGTTGGGAGTCCGAGCTGCTGAC
>CALMML010000367.1 GCA_937868485.1 uncultured Myxococcales bacterium
TCACCACTGCTGACTTGGCTGCCGTCGCATGCGCCAAACAGACCCGTGACCAATGCAGACAGGACAAGTGGACGAGCGAACGAAAAGCGAATGACCGAAGACATGAGTCGGCTCCTTCTTGGGGTTGCGCACGCAGCGACTGAAAATCGTCTAGGAAATCCAGTGGTTGCGCGCAGAAGGAACCCTACAGATCGGGTCTGACAGCGGGCGTTAGCCGAAGTCGTAGTTCTTGGGAATGACCACGATGTCGTCGATGACTTGGAAGCGGCGACGGTCTGCTTCGGCGTCGTAGCCGATCTCGGTGCCGCCGGGAACGCGGACGTGCTTGTCGATGATGGCGTTACGGATGCGGCAGTGACGACCGATGTCGACGGACTCGTGGAGGATGCAGCGCTCGAGGTGGGAAAAGCTGTTGATGCGGACGCGCGGTCCGAGCACGCTCTGGTCGACGTGACCGCCGGATATGATGCAGCCTTCGCTGACGAGCGAGTTGGTGGCAAAGCCGACGCGACGACTGCCGCTCGGACCGTCTTCGTTGAAGACAAACTTTGCCGGAGGCAGCGATCGCACCCAGGTATGTAGCGGCCAGCGCGGGTTGTAGAGGTTAAACACCGGCACCACCTGCACAAAGTCGAGGTTGGCCAGGAAGTACTGCTGAATCGTTCCGACGTCGCGCCAGTAGCCGCGCTCGCGCTCGTCCATGCCGGGGATTTCGTTGCGCATGAAGTCGTAGGCGTAGAGCGCTCGCTTGCCGACCATGTCCGGCAGGATGTTGCGACCGAAGTCGTGCTGGCTGCTGGCGGTGGTCTCTGCGTCGAGAACGATCTGCTGAATCAGCGCGCGGGTGTTGAAGATGTAGTTGCCCATCGACGCGAGCGCCCAGCCGGGACGACCGGGGATTTCGCGTGGGCACTCGGGCTTTTCGGTAAACGACAAGATGCGCCAGCTTGCGTCCACTTCGATGATGCCAAACGACGACGCTTGGGAGACGGGAACGGGAATGCAAGCGACGGTGCAGTCCGAGCCGGTCTCGCGATGGAAGTCGAGCATCTGCTGCACGTCCATCTTGTAGACATGATCGCCGCCAAAGACGATGACGTAGTCGGGATCTTCGTCGGTGATGACGTTGAGCGACTGAAAGATGGCGTCGGCAGATCCTTTGAACCACTCGCGACCGCGACGCTGCTGCGCGGGCACGGGCTCGACGTACTGATCGAGCATCGCGGGCAGTCGCCAGCCTCGGGCAATGTGGCTGTTGAGCGAGTCGCTCATGTACTGCGTGAGGACTTTGATCTTCAAAAACCCGGAGTTCACCAGGTTCGACAGCACAAAGTCGATCAGTCGATAGCGACCACCGATTGGCACCGAAGGCTTGGCTCGATCGGCGGTGAGAGGCCACAACCTTCGACCTTCACCGCCAGCCAGCACCAGGGCCAAGACGTTGGGATTGGTTCCGCGATGCTTCAATATCGCCGGGGTCATCAGCCGTCTCCATGCAGCGGGGCTGTGGGCGACTGCAAACCCCGGTCAGCGACCGAGCAGCAGGTAGCCCAAAATCAGAAGCAGCACCGTGACAATGCCCATAATAATCGGGACCAGCGGCGGGCCGCTGTCCTTTCGTAGCGGGGCGCGGAAGCCAGATGCCGAAGCACGCGGACTGGGCTCGTGCGCGACGACGGGCGTTGGCTCGGGCTGCGGCTTGCTATTGGCCAGCACGGACTCAAGCGGTGCGACGCTCTGCTGCGGAGCTGGACCTGACGTCGGCGGCTCCGGGGCGCGCGTGGCAATGCTCGACTGGCTTTCGTTCATCCAGCCGCGCGGATCGATGAACTGATCGGGATTGAGCGGAGCTTGGCCATCGGCTGGCTTTTGCTCGGCGTCACCCACCTCATCGAGCGAAGTAAAGCGCAGGATTTCGTCCTGAATCAGGTTGTCGATGAGCGAGCTCTGCGGCTGCGGCTTCGACTTTTGACGCTCAGCCAGGACTTTGGCGAGGAGCTGCTCGATGTCGCGGCTCGTCACCTTCATTCCGCGCGAAAACAGATAGTGCGCAATCGCTTCGAGCAGCTCTTCCACACGCTGATAGCGCTGGTTGCGATCGCGTGCGAGTGCTTTGCGAACGATCGTCTCTAGCTCGGGCGAGACATCGGGATTTTCGGCAACGATCGACGGAACCACCGCTTCGCGCACCAGCTTGACGGTGGCGTAGTCGGTTTCTCCATCGAACAGGCGCTTTCCGACGAGCAGTTCATACAGCAAGATGCCGACGGCGAAGATGTCCGCGCGACGATCGACTTCTTCTCCACGCGCGGCTTCCGGCGACAGATAGCTGAACTTGCCTTTGACGACGCCCGGATCGGTGTTTTCGACCTGCGACGCAGCCTTGGCCAGACCGAAGTCCGCCAGCTTCACCTCGCCGCGCTTGGAAAACAGAATGTTCGGCGGTGAGATGTCGCGGTGCACAATCCCGAGCGGCTTGCCCGTCTCTGGATCGTTGAGGTCGTGCGCATACGCGAGCGCTTTGCAGATCTCCATGATCATGTAGAGCGTTTGGCTGACTGGCAGCCGCTGGCCCATCGACTGGAGCGTCTGAAGAAGCACCTTCAGGTTGCAGCCGTCGATATACTCCATGACCAGGAAGTACGATGTGTCTTCACCGCTTCCCGAGGAGCCGACGTCATACACCAGCACGATGTTGGTGTGCTGAAGGTGCAGCGCAAGGCGTGCTTCGTCGAGAAACATCTGAACGAAGCGCTTGTTCTTGGTCAGGTTCGGTAAAATGCGCTTGATGGCGACCGCGCGCTTAAGACCACCGACGGATGACTCGGCGATGCCGCGAAAGACTTCCGCCATACCGCCGGCGTCGAGTCGTTCAGTGATTTTATAGCGCTGGGAATCCATCTACTGACCTAGTGTGAGGCAGCGGAGTGCTGCTCGGGGAGGTGGTTGGGAAAGCTGCGCGGTGCGCAACCTGACTCCATCCTATCACTCATCATCCATGTGGTCGCCCATGGACTCGTCGCCGCCCCCACCGCCGCCGCGACCGATGGTCTGACTCTTGGTCAGCTCCTCTTTTTCTTTCTCTTCTTTGCAGTCGATGCACAGCGTCGTGACAGGCCGCGCGAGCAGGCGACGGAACGAGATCGTCTCGCCACAGTCTTCGCACTCGTCGATGGTCTTGTTTTCCAGACGCTCAATGGCGCCGTTGATCTTGTTCAGCAAGAACTTTTCACGGTCGCGCAGGCGGAGCTCCGTCGAAAACAGCTCCTCCTCCATGGACTCGTCGATCGAGTCGCGGCCAATGCTGCGCTCTCGCTCCATGCTGAACTTGAGCCCGTCTTTGGCTGACTGCAGCAGGCGGGCCCGCTCTTCGAGGAGAACTTTTTCAAGCTGTGACCGCTGACTTTCGTTCAGCATCTGTACGAATCCCCTTCCTACCCGTCGGAAAATGTCGCTGGCGCGGCTGCTACCGTTACGTAAGTTCTAGTGTCTCCGTCGGGACAGCTAGGGGCCAGCTAAATGTCATAAGGTAGCGTACTCTATAGGGCTACACCGGCGTTTGTCAACGGGCGATTTCGGCGCTGGTAGGTGTGCCTGGCTGCTTGGAAATTTTCGTACAATGGCCGGCAATCTCGCCGGGAGGCATAGGGTTCGATGGCTACCGACAACGGAAAGCGCGTGGACGAATCGGGAAACGGGGGAGGACAGGACGACATGCGGGATGCGCAAGCCGAGCGCGTGTGGCAGCGGCTGCGAGCGGGACTACACACCGTCGTTGTGCGCGAGGCCGGGTCGCTGATTCCGTGTGAGTCGCCGTCAGTGAGATTGATTGTGATCGACTGTGGCATGCATCCGCAGCCGCTCGGTGCGCTGTCGGAAGCACAGCGGCGACTTGCGGAACTGCTGGGCGCTTCGTCGTCGCAGAGCGCGCTGTCGTTTGTGCCGGGCTTTGATGAAGCGGCGGATCGCGTGCTGAGCGGTCTGCGTCGACGCTTGATTGGTGAGCTGGTCGAACAAACGCCGCTGCTCCAGGTGTCGCAAGCGCTCGAAAAGCTGTCGCAGAAGTCGCTTCAGACCGGACAGCGCTGGGCACTTGCCTTTACTCGTGTCGAGCGAGCCGACGCCGATAGCCTTCACCTGCTATCGCTTTTGTTTGCGCGTGCGATGCCAGTGCCGCTGCTGCTGTGCTTTTCGAGCGAGCCTTCGCCTGGTGCCGCGCAAGAGCTTTTGGCGACTGCTCGTCGCAGCGGCGGTGAAGACTGCGTGATTCGTTACGCTGAGTCGTCGTCGCCAGCTCGTGTGATTCAGCTGCCATCGCTGTCCGCGCAAGTGATGCTGGTGCTGCGTGGTCTGGCGATCGCTGGAGCGGGCTGTGAAGTGACGGTGCTGTCTGAGCTGCTCCTTCTTCCCGAGGCTGTGGTGCTGGCCTGTCTGCAAGAAGCGTCAGATGTGGGCGTCGCAATTGCTGATGATGGCGATGGTCACTTTGAGCTTCATCCCGAGCTGGCCCGTCAGATTACTGCCAAGACGCTTCCGTCGGTGGCTCGTGCATATCATCGTCGCTTGGCATCGCTGCTATCGGATCGTCAGCAGGCACCGATTGTGTCCGCCGCGACGGGAATTCCTGCTTCGCTTGGTTCATCGTCCCTTGAGCCGAGCGCGCGATCGTTTGCGTCCGAGCTGGCTGCGCCCGATTCATCGGCTTCGCTTACGACCCCAGAATCTGCCGTGTCGTCTGGTTCAGCCGAGACGATCACGCTGCTCAATGTGCCCGTCGACGCAGCGCAGGAAGTGGCAGCCGCAGAAGTGGCAGCCTCGGCAGACATCGAGCAAGCAGCCAGCGCCGTCGAGTCAGCGCCGGTTCCTTCGGCTCCAGCGGCGAGCGAAGAAGCAAAGGCTGATTCGGCTCCGTCGCTGTCCGATGTGGTTGCTCCAAGCGAGCCCGCTTCGGGGGCCGCTCGACCGGCGCGTGGACCGTCGCTGTCGACTTCGGCGGAACCAGCGAGCGATCTGGGCATCGGACTTCACTGGCCGTATCCAGCAGCCAAGACGAGCGGCGCACCGGCTCCAGTCGTGACACCGGCGGCTCCGACGGCTTCGACCGCAGCGGTGACAGAATCAGCCACACCTTCGACGGCATCAGCGACGGCATCAGCAGCTGGCGTCGATCCGGCTCGAGTGCCTCGGCTGGGTCGTGCAGCGCGTCACTTGATCGAAGCAGGAGAGCTGGATCGCGGCATTGAGCGTTATCTGCTGGCCGTCGAGCAAGCGCTGCGCGTTGGTGCGCTGCGTGAGGCGATGGCGCTTGTCGAGCGTGCGACGCGGCTCTTGTCCGAGCTGCCCGATTCCGACAAGCGACGGCTCTTGCGGGTGCGGGCGCTGTGTGCGCGAGGACGGATTCGCTGGCTCGGTGAAGGTCCCGACGCGCGCTTTACGCTGGCTGGTGCCAAAGAGTCGTTTGAACAAGCGCGTGCGCTGTTGTCCGCAAGCGATCCGGCGGAGCTTCGTGCCCAGGTTGCGTCTCAGCTGGCGGCGGTGCTGGTCGAAATCGGTGACTTGCCATCGCTGGAAGCTGCGCTCCGAGAGCTATCCGACACGAGCCGATCGCTCCTGGACAGCGGAGATGGAGTGGTTGCGGCCCGGCTGCTCAACGATCAAGCAGCGGTGTATGTGCGGATTGGCGATCCGGTTCGAGCGGCTCACTTGCTGGAAGAGTCGCGGCGCTTTTTCACAAGCGGACGGTTTGGCAGCGACGATGAGCGTGCGGCGCTTGAGCTGGCTGAAACCGAGCACTTGCTCGCGCGGCTGCCGCTGCATGTGGCATCGCGTCCGGGTCGGGAAAAGGATGCGGTGGCACTCGGTCGGTCGCACGCACAAGAAGCTGCAGCGACGTACAAGCGCCTTGGCATGCGACGCGAGCTTTCTCATGTCTTGGAAACGCTCGGACGGCTGGAAACGCTGGGCGGACGACACGAAGCAGCCATTGCGCAGCTGTCGCTGGCCGCACAGATCGAGCGAGAGCTTCACGACGTGCTGGGACTGGCGCGAACCACCGCAGCGATGGCGGATGTGCTGCTGGCGGCGGGACAGCTGGGCGGTGCGCTGGCGCTGCTCCATGAGTCGCTGGCGCTCAATGTCGAAAAAGGCTCACCGATTGGGCTCGCGTTTGTGCGACGCAGTGTCGAGCGAATTGCCGATCGACTGACGAACGCACAGGCTCCAAACGGACTGCTGCAAGAGCGACGAGCGGCGGCGCAGATCCTCGAACAGATCGCGATGGCCGAGCAGCAGCTTGGACGCGTTCGGCTGCCCGCAGAGTTTTAGCGTCTACTCGGTGGCTGTCCGGCGGAATCTGCTGAATCAGATGAGCCCGCTTCCTTCCTGGCGGCGATCGCGTACACTGGAGTCTATCGCTCTAAGGTTAGGCAGACCCGATGAGTAACGCTCTCGATACAACGGAGCTCACGGAGCTTGCGAACAAACTAGGCTCAGAAGAGTTTGCGAGTCGTTTTCCGCATCTCTTCTTGGTCTTTTACGAGACGGTCGATGCAGTCGGCGTCTCATCGTTCGCAACGCAGGTCATCTCCAAAGATGCCGCACGAGGCCGTCCGACGAGCCAAGTGCGCGTGGTTCCGCTCATCAAAGCGCCCAACAATCCGTATTCGGATCGGATTTCCCTCGGACGAGCGCGCAACTGCGATGTTGTGCTGCGCAATCCGTCGGTGTCCAAGCTTCATGCGCACATCCGCAAGGAGCCGAACGGAACCTGGGTTGTGATTGACGCAAACTCGCACAACGGCACGACCATCGACGGACAGCGTGTCGCCGCATCACAGCCCATTCCGATCAAGATCGGTGAGCCGATTACATTTGGTGGGATGGTGGTTCGGATCGCTACAGCGTCGATGGTGTACCAAGCGCTGCTTGGTCGTCCGCCGTGGGGAAATCGATAGCGGCTCTTAGGTCTCGCCTTTGAGCAGCTCTGCCTGGTGGTGGGCGCGCAGTGCGTCGATCAGGTCTTGAATGTCACCGTCCATGAACTTCTGTAGGTTGTGCCGAGTCAGTCCGATCCGGTGATCGGTGACGCGATCCTGCGGGAAGTTGTAGGTGCGGATCTTTTCGGAGCGATCGCCGCTCTTGACCTGAAGCCTGCGGGCTTCTCGCTCGGCGGATTCCTGCTTTTCGCGCTCGATATCGAGCAGCTTGGTCCGCAGGATGCGCATCGCGGTCGCACGGTTTTTGTGCTGCGACTTTTCTTGCTGGCAGCGAACGATGATGCCGCTTGGGATGTGCATGATCTGGACGGCGGAGTCTGTGGTGTTCACCGACTGACCACCGGGACCGCCGGATCGCATCACTTCGATGCGGAGGTCTTTTTCCTCGATCTTCACGTCCACATCTTCCGCTTCGGCAAGCACTGCCACCGTCGCTGCTGAGGTGTGGATTCGTCCCTGCGCTTCCGTTTCGGGAACACGCTGCACGCGGTGCACGCCGGACTCGTACTTCAGCTCGGAATAGACCTTGCCGTTTCCGGTGGCACTCATCATCGCGATGACTTCTTTGAGCCCGCCTGCTGCCGCTTCCGAGATGCTCAGGATCTCGACGCGCCAGTGCTTGCGCTCAGCGAAGCGGACGTACATGCGGAACAAGTCACCGGCAAAGAGCGCAGCTTCTTCACCGCCGGTTCCAGCCCGGATTTCAAGGACGATGTTCTTGTCGTCGTTTTTGTCCTTGGGCAGGAGCAGCAGCTTGAGCTTGTTTTCGGTCTCCTCGCGCAGCGACGTGAGCCGCTGTTCTTCCTCACGCGCCATGGTGCGCAAGTCGGCATCCGACTCACGCAGAAGTGGCGCGTTCTGCTCGAGGTCCGTGAGGATCTTGTTGTACTCACGATACGCGAGCACAAGCTCTTCGATCTCAGCGCGCTCTTTGGCGAGCTTGAGAAAGGAACTTTGTTTGGCCAATACGTCGGGATCCGCTAGCTGGACTTCGAGGTCCTGATAGCGGTTCTCGACCTCAGCCAGCTTGTCGAACATCGACATGGGCTAGGTACCCGACGAGGAGGGGCGAAAAATTAGGCCTTCGGCTTCTTGTCAGCCTTGGGGGCTTCAGCCTTCTTTTCGGCCTTGGGAGCCTCGGCCTTCTTTTCGGCCTTGGGAGCTTCAGCCTTCTTTTCGGCCTTGGGAGCTTCGGCCTTCTTTTCGACCTTGGCTGCTTCCGCGATCGACGCGCCCGGCTTCAGCTGGTAGCGCTTGTTGAAGCGGTCAATGCGGCCAGCGGCGTCGAGCAGCTTCTGCTTGCCGGTGTAAAACGGGTGGCAGCGAGCGCAAATTTCGACCGAGAACGAGCCACGGGTCGAGGCGCTTTCGTGAACCGCGCCGCAAGCGCAGGTGATGGTGGCGAGTTGGTAGTTGGGATGGATACCGGCTTTGGCCATGGTGAAGTCTTCCTTACAAAGCAACGGGCTTTGCGCCCGGCCGAACAAGAATGATTTACTTATCTTCTCTTTCTGCGTGACGCAAGATCCTTTGCTACACTCCGCCACGATCGTGACCGCACAACGCTTGCCAGGCCCGCTCGAGATCGCGCAAATGGTCTATGAGCACACCGCTCGGGGCCATCGCGGCTTGATCGAAGTGGAGACGGCCAAAGGGCTTTTGCGGCTCCAGCTTGGATCGGGTTTCGTGTGGGCGATCGATGTGGGTCCGCATGCGCCGGTCGGACCAGACTCGCAGGTTCGTTATCTGCTGCGCGCACGCGGATTTGCGAAGTTTCGGCTGGGTCACACGCTGTCCGGGCTGTTTTCGGTCGATCCGTTTCGGCCCGATGCCGGCATTCGTCAGCATGTGGAAGCGCAGGTTTTGTCGACGGAACGTCTGCGTGAGCGGCTCGGGCACATGCCGGTGACGGTCAGCTTGCCTCCGCATCCGTCCGCGCTGCTGTCCGACGAGCGCGAGATCGTCTCGTGGCTTGCGCACGGGCACACGATCGAGCAGCTGCTGGCAAAAGGTTCGCTGCCTCCGTCGCGACTTCTGCGACTGCTGGTGTTTTTGGATGCGCTCGGGGTGCTGGTGATTGGGCTCTCGAGCGGTCCGCTGGCGGCGGCCTATGCGCTGCTGGAGCTGCCTGCTTCCGCGACGCGAGCCGAAGTGAAGAGCGCCTATCGTCGCTTGGCCAAAGCGCTGCATCCCGATCAGTTTCCCAGTGCATCGGCGTCGGAGCTTCGTGCGCTGTCTGATCGATTTGCGGCGGTCTCTGCGGCGTACAGGCTGCTTGTGGAATCGCTTGCTGGGCGCGGTGAGTAAGTTCGTGAACCGTGAGCTTCCGCAGCTTGCGCCCGCGCTGCTTCGTCAGTGTTTTGCCCATGCGCGCGCGGAGTTTCCCAAGGAAGCGTGCGGTCTGCTGTCGGGACCGATCGGTCAGCCATCGTCGCTGCGCGTGTGTGAAAACGATCAAGATCGGCTGCATGCGCACGATCCGCTCGAGTTTCCTTCTGATGGACGGACGGCGTTTCGGCTGCGCTTTGGCGATGTGTGCTGGCTGCTCGAATCGCTGCGCTCGCAGGAGCCAGTTCAGGTGGTGTTTCACTCGCACATTGATGTGGGCGCAGACTTTTCAGCGGACGATCGTCGCGCGGCGCTTTCCGACGGACAGCCGACGTATCCAGTCGATCATCTGATCGTGGATGTCTGTGCGAGCGGTGTGCGCGGAGCCAAGCTGTTTCGGTTTTCATCGAGCGCTGGCGCGGGCGACTTCAAGCTGGTGGCGGAATACGACGCGGAAGGACTGCGAGCGGCGCGTTAGGTCTTGTGTCTCGTCGCTAAGCGGGCGGGAGCAGTGGCAAGCGCAGCCGCTGATCAGCGGACAGGTTCTGGAACCGATCGACGGTCGGTGCGTGATAGGTCGCAAAGCCGTCGAAAGCACGACGCCAAGCGGCAAATGAACCACCGGCCAAGTGTGCGGCATAGGCGCGAAGTCCAGCGTCGGCTCCACCTTGCGCGAGCAGATATTCAACCCAGGCCCAGCGCGCAGAGGTCGGACGCACTTCGGCGCAGCCTTTGAGACCTTGCTTGAGCCGCTGCAAGCGACGCTCGACTTCGGGAATGCCTGCGAATGGGGCTCCGTCGAGTGGCGTGTTGCGCTTGGCGACAAACGGCGCGATTCCGTACGCGAGCCGAATGACCTTGGAGATCTCTTTGGCGAAGCCGACCAGTTCGTCGATGTCTTCGTCGGTTTCGTCGGGAAGTCCCACCATCATGTAGACCTTTAAGGTCTTCATTCCGTGCTGCTTGGCCAGCTCTGCGGAACGCATGATGTGACGCGCTTTGGTTCGGCGCTCGATCTTGTCGCGCATGCGTTCGCTGGAACCGTCGCTGGCAACGGTGAGCGTGCGATAGCCACCTTTGGCGAGCAGTCCGACGATGTCATCGGTCAAGCGATCGGCGCGTAGTGAGCTGATTCCGACGGAAAGTCCACGCTCGTTTACGACATGATCGAGGATTTCGGGCAGCTTGGGATGATCGGTCACCGCCGCACCGACGAGTCCGACGCGCGTGATGTCCGGTGGCAACAGCGACTTGACGCGCTCGGGCGAAACCAGGCGCATGCCACCGTTGGTGGATCGTCGCATTACGCAGTAGGTACAGCCTCGGGAACAGCCGCGCTCGGGTTCGATCAAAAACATCGAGCTTAGCTCGGTGTGCGGCGTCAAAATCGACGAGGTCGCAGGCAGCTTGGCATCATCAGCAGCGGCGACTTTGGGCAAGCGCTCGCCGTGAAACGCTGGAACCCACACGCCGGGCAGCTCGCTCAGCCGAAGAAGCAGCGCACTTCGATCATTTTCTGACGGAGTGATCGATCCGACACCAGCGGTCAGCAGCGTATCGACGACGGCAGGCAGCACATCTTCGGATTCGCCCATCACCACCACATCCGCAAAGGCGTAGAGCGGCGTCGGATTGGAAAACGTGAGCGGTCCACCGCAGATGACGAGCGGATGACGCGTGTCTCGTTCACTGCGCAGCACCGGAATGCCCGCGATTTCCAGGCAGGAAAACAGGCCGGTTAGCTCCAGCTCGTAGGCGACGGAAAACAGGATGACCGGCGACTCTTCGATGCGAGCTTGGGACTCATACGTGAGCAGCGGCAGGCGCGCGCGCTTCCAGCTTTCGACATCTTCGGGCAAAAACGCACGCTCGGCGGATACCTCGGGGCGGCTGGGATCGTTGAGCAGCCGATACACAACCTGATAGCCGAGCGACGACATGCCGACGTGATACGGGCTCGGATAGATGAGCGGCAAACGAAGAATGCTGCCGCGCTGAGTCGGGACAAGAAGCCGCTCTGCCGCAAGGCGAGCTGCGATTTGGGAACGAACGGCAGCGACGAAGGAAGACTGCTTCACGAGTGAGTCTGAAGTGAGAGGTCGAACAAAGTACCGCGCAAGTGACCGCGCGGCGCGAACAGGAGGCTACTTGCCCTCGATCATCTTGGCTTCTTTGCACTGAGCCGGGCCGGCGGTGTTCGGCTGCGGACAGTAGAAGACCTTGCTGGAAAAGATGAGTCCGCCCATTCCGGTGGTCTTGACGTACCAAGCCTCGCCGGTCATCGCGGTGTTGCCGCCCATCGCCGAGCCAATGTTGGCACAGCCCGACAGCGACAGGAAAAGCCCAAGGAACGAAAGTACACAGAGCTTGCGCATGTTGGGTGGCTCCTTACTTGGCCGGGGTGGCGGGAATTTCTTGGACCTTGTAACAGGACGGCTCGCCCGAGGTCGCATCGCAGTTCCAGAACGATCCACCAAATGGCGTGGTCTTCACGACGAACGCTTTGCCTTGCACGGACGGAACAGCTGTGACGTGGACACAGCCTGCGGCGGTCATCGCGAATGCCAGCAAAAGAAATACGGTACGCATGGTTGAAGCTTCCTCCGAGAGTGGAAAGTCGCCGACATTTCCGTCGGAAACTGCGCAGAAAAGCCAGCAAACCGTAGTGTAGGAGTCGAGTCGCCGTCAAGTCCAGTTCCGAAGCGCCTGAGCGACGTGACCATAGAATTTGCAGAAAAAGTAGAATTTCTTGACTTTCTCGGGAAGTCACGGCAAGTTCCGTCGCAGACTGTCGGGTGGGAATGAGAAGCAAACGACTTCAAGCCGACACTCTGGCGTTCGGCAAGCGCCGTCGAAGATCAATTTGACGCATCCGAGTGCTCGAACGTGGGGCAATTTGCCGACGCAGCTTCGACGAAAGCTTGCGGGTGATGCGTCGCAGGAGCAGCAAATGGCTAAGGGTAACGTGAAGTGGTTTAACGACTCCAAGGGATATGGCTTCATCTCGGTGGCCAATTCCGATGGTCAGAACGCGCAAGATGTTTTTGTTCATCACACGGCGATCCTCTCAGAAGGGTATCGGTCGCTGGCAGAAGGTCAGGAAGTCGAGTTCGACATCCTGGAAGGTGCCAAGGGACTGCAAGCCGCCAACGTTCGTCTCGCCAGCTAATCTGTAAGACCTTCCCGCTGACTTGCTCGCGCCGCTTGGCGTGAAAAGTTGCCAAATTCCGTCGCTGCCCACATGCTCGGGCGCTCATGGCGACAAGTCCTCTGCTTCACATTCGTGACCTGTCGATCAGCTTTCGATCGGGACCTCCGAAGTCCGAGCGCTTCTTGCGTGCGGTCGAGCGGATCAGCCTGCGTGTTCCGCAGCAAACGTCGGTGGGAATCGTCGGAGAGTCTGGTTCCGGCAAGTCGGTGACGGCGCTGTCGATCCTGCGACTTTTGCCCGAGCCGCCCGCGCGCATCGAAGAAGGACAGATCCTGTATTACGGTGCTCGTGGGTCGATTTCTGACGGAGAACGTCATCCGCTGAGCGCGCAAGCCACGGATCTTGTGTCGCTGTCTGCCAAAGAGCTGGAAAAGCTGCGGGGCAATCGCATTGCGATGGTGTTTCAGGAACCGATGACGGCGCTCAATCCGGTGTATCCCGTCGGAGATCAGGTCGCGGAAGCGCTGCGTGCGCATCGTCAGCTGTCGCGCAAACAGAGCATGTCGGAAGCGGCGTCGCTGCTCGATCTGGTTGGGATTCCTGACGCATCGCGTCGAGCCAAAGACTATCCACATCAGCTCTCGGGCGGGCAGCGTCAGCGGGTGATGATCGCGATGGCGCTTTCGTGTCAGCCCGATCTGCTGATTGCGGATGAACCGACGACGGCGCTGGATGTGACGACGCAGGCGCAGATCTTGGACTTGCTGGGGCGACTTCAGTCCGAGCTGGGCATGGCGCTGCTCCTGATCAGTCACGATCTGGGCGTGGTGTCGGAAGTGTGCGCGATCGTCGCGGTGATGTATGCCGGGCAGATCGTCGAGCAAGCCGGAGGTCACGCACTGTTTCGCACGCCGCGACATCCGTATACCGCCGGGCTCTTGCAAGCGGTTCCGAGGCTTTCAGGCGGACGTGCGCGGCTTCAGGAAATTCCCGGTCGAGTGCCCAGGCTCGATGAGATGCCGTCGGGATGTCGCTTCGCCGATCGCTGTCCGAAGGTGGCTTCGCGCTGTCGAGAGGAAGCTCCGATGCTGCGTGTTGTCGACGGTGTGGATGCGGACGATCCGCTCGCTCACCTGGTGCGCTGTCACTTTCCAAACGATGGGCAGAAGGTCCAGGCATGAGCCAGCTCGTCGAGATTGATCATCTGTGTAAGCACTATCCGCTCGGGCGAAGGCTGTTTCATCGATCGGATGTGGTGCGCGCGGTCGAAGATGTGTCGCTGCGGATTCCCGCCGGACAGAACCTTGGCCTGGTCGGAGAGTCAGGCTGCGGCAAGTCCACGCTGGGTCGGACGGTGCTGCGTCTTGTCGAGCCCACGTCGGGTCAGATTCGACTCGATGGCGTGGATGTGACAGCGCTTCGAGGTCGCGAGCTGACCGCGTTTCGTCGCCAAGCGCAGATGATCTTTCAGGATCCGTATGGCTCGCTGAATCCTCGGATGACGGTGCGACAGACGCTGACCGAGCCACTTCGCATTCACGGACTGTGCGAAAGCCAAGCGGCAGAGCAGCAGCGCATCGTCGAGCTGATGGGTCAAGTTGGGCTTCCTGAAGCGAGCCTCGATCGCTATCCGCATGAGTTTTCGGGCGGACAGCGTCAGCGCATCGTGATCGCTCGAGCACTCGCGGTCGATCCCAAGCTGGTGGTGGCCGACGAGCCGGTGAGCGCGCTCGACGTGTCGATTCAAGCCCAGATCGTGAACCTTTTGCGCGATGTGCAGGAAAAAAAGGGCCTGACGTATCTGTTCATCTCGCACGACTTAAAGGTGGTGCAGCACCTGTGCGATCAGGTCGCGGTGATGTATCTGGGACGAATCGTCGAGCAAGCGTCGACGAAAGCGCTGTTTGATCGTCCGCTGCATCCTTATACCCAAGCGCTGATTGCGGCGATTCCGAGGCCGCCCGACGCACCGTCTATTCCCGACGTCAGCTTGGGAGGACCGCTGCCGCAGTATCGGCCTCGGACGCTTTTGCTGGGAGGCGATCCGCCGTCGCTTCTGTCACCGCCGTCAGGCTGTGCGTTTCATCCGCGCTGTCGCCGCTACGAAGAAGCTGGTCGGCCCGCGATCTGTCGCAGCGAGCGACCTCCGCTTGTGCAGATTTCCGTCGCACCGTCCGAGCATTCGCCGTCGCATGTGGCGTGTCATCTGCAAACTCACGGGCCAAACCACGGTCAGCCAGGGTAGGCTTGCGCACATGGCAACGGATCACGATACGCAGGCGCAGAACGCGGCCTATGACTCGTTTGATGATTTCTTGCAGGCAGCGATCAAAGACTACGCATCCCGAGGCTGGCAGCGGCCAAACTTTGTCGCGCTGCTGATCGCGTCGGGACAGTCGGCGAGCCTGGCGAAAAACGCGCTCTCGACGGGAGACGGGCTCAAGACGGTGGCGCTTGGCACGATCTCGGTGATGGCGATTCGCGTGATCCTGACGCGCGTGCTGGCGGGACCGATCGGACTGATTTTGACCGGCGTGTCGGTGGTCGGTTTGGTGTCGTTTTTTGTGCGTCACCAGCGGGAAATCGTTAGCAAGACCTCGCGCTTTCGAGAGCTGATCGATCGCACGCGAACGTCCTTTGATGATGCGCAGACCGGCTATCGGCAAAACCGAATGGACGCGCGCGAGCGGAACCTGATGATCGACGGACTGCTCAAGCGCTTTCTGCGTGAGTGTGACGAGATCTAGTCCAGCCACGCTCTGCGCTTACGGCGGTGCAGGCGGCAAAAAGCCGCTCTCGCGCAGCAGCCTTCGACCGTCGCTGGCAAACAGCTGATCGGCAAACTCGCTCGCAGCCAGCTCGTCGCCACCGATGACAACCGCGAGCGTCTGCACAATCGCTGGATGCAGGCCAATCGGTACTTCCACAAAGCGTCCCGATCGTCCCGCCAAGCTGCGCGCGATGATCGCCACGTCGGCATTGCCACTTTCTGCAAACTGCTGCGCTTGTCGCACGTTTTCCGCGTAGATGAGCCGTCGCTTCAGCGCATCGAACACCCCGAGCGTACGCAGCGCTGCCACCGCCGCTTGTCCATACGGAGCATGCTCGGGATTGGCGACGGCAATTCGTAGTCCGTGTGACGATCCAAGCTCGGTCAGGCTCTGCGGAAGCGGACCGTCGCCCGCCGTCCAGATCGCAAGCTGACCGCGCGCGTATTCGCGAATCGATCCCGGCACAAGCCGTCCTTTTTTATGTAGGCGATCGATGTGCTCTCGACTCGCAGAGACGAACAGATCAAACGGCGCGCCGTGTTCGAGCTGCCTGGACAAAACGCCCGACGCGGCAAAGCTCAGCACGACCTCGCGCCCGGTTTTTTGACGAAATGGCTCGGTCAGCGCGGAAAACACTGGCTCGACATCTGCCGCCGCTGCGACTCGAAGTGGACGCGCGGACTGCGATCGTTTCGCACAGCCAAAACAGAGCAGCGCTTCGCCCAGTGCAAGCAGCATGCTTCGACGGCTGAGTGTGGCTTCGCTCATCGCGGGTGCAGCATCGCAAGCTCCGATCGGCGACGCAAGCTGCCGCGCCGCAGAATTTGCGTGAGTCGCTGGCTCGTGGGTAACTGAGCCTTCATGGACAGCGACAGCGCAGCAAACGTCGTGGCAAGCACTCCCGACGCAAGTGGCAAGAGCCGCAGCGTGCCAAACATCGTCGAAGCCGAGACCGTCTCCAGCGGGCTCGACGGACGGCAGATCTTCCTTCTGTTCATCGGCAGCGCGGTCTTCGCCTGTGTGGTGTTCGCGATCGGAGTCTTCGTCGGACGCAAGATCGAGCGCAGCGCACAAGCGCAAGCCGCGCAGCAGTCCGCGACGGATCCACTGGCGATTCTCGACGAAATTGCCAATGCCGAAGAGTCGCTGACGTTTCATCGCGCGCTCTCGACTGGCACGACGGCTCCGGCGCCCAGACCGGTTCGTCCCGCCGCTGTCGCAAGTCCAAGCGATCCCGCCGCACGACCAAGCGCACCCGCCGCTGCACCGACAGCACGACCAAGCGCACCCGCCGCTGCACCGACAGCACGACCAAGCGCACCGACGGCCAGACCGGCTCCGGGTCGTTAAGGCTTCATCGCTGCGGTGAGTGGTCTTTGCGCGGACGCTTCTTCTCCGCTGCTGGCTCGTCGATTGACTGGACGACCGTGACGACGGGACAAGATCTGCGCAAAACCATCTTCGGGACCGACGGGAATCACCTGAAATCCGAGCATGGCGATCGCTTTGTGCGCGCTCGCTTCATAGCGCTCGGTTTCCCAGGAAAAGATCGACGCGGCCCGCGCGCCTTCTTCATCGTGTAAGAGCGACTTTGGCAGATACGAGCGCGCCTCGGGACGCACGCACAAGAGCCCAAGTCCGCGACGACGACACAGCGAGATCGCTTGCAGCAGCTTCGGTTCGTCGAGCGAAAGTCCAAGCAAGTCCGAGATCAGCACCACCTGCGCACCTGGCATCGTCGCTGCCAGCTCCAGCGCTCGAGCCAATCCGCGACCTCGCTCGGCGGCGGCGCGCTGTCCGTACGGAAGCTCGATGCCGCGCTCTCGACAGAACAGTCGCAGCAGCTCCTCATCGCTCGGCTGAACGTTTCCTCGTCGCGTCTCTTCTTTGAGCAGACGACGAACCGCCTGCACCACCTGCGTTCGCGAAATTCGTTCACCACTCGGTGCCACCGCGATCTGTGCCCACGCTGCGGCATCACTGTGCGGCGGTGGACTCGCGAGCCTCGTCTCGATCGCTTCTTGCTGACGAAGATAGCGCGCCACTGCGGCAAACAGCTCACCGTCGGTCATCGCGACAAACGAAGGCTCAACGACATGCATCACCGACAGCAGCTTTTCCGTCAGACGACGACGCAGCACCGGACCGTCGCCCGCTTTGATGTGCTGATAGATGTCTCCGTCGAATGCGACAAAGCCCAGCCGATCGCTCCCCGCGAGCACCGAGCGCGCATAGCTCTGACACAGCTCCAGCGCGTGATCGAGCTTCCACTGCCCCGGAACGCCCTCGCGCATCGTCACGCTCATGTCGAGCAGCAAATAGTGAACACGCAGCGTCTCGCGCTCTAGCTCTTTGACGAGCAGCCGTCCATTGGGCGATCGCGCCGTCGCTTTCCAGGCGATGAGCTTGAACGGATCGCCGGGAACGTAGTCGCGTAGCTCGCGTAAATCACCACCGAGCCCGCGCTGACGCAGCGAGTGAACACCGATGCGCTGTTCGGACACTCCGACGGGAGATCTCGCGACATCGAGCACCACGCTCGGCTGCTGACGAGGCAGCACTTTCAGCTTCAGCGCCGACGGAAAATACGCTTCCAGCGTGTACAGCCCGAGCCGATCGCACAGCCGCACCGTCGCTCCGTGGATAAACCACTCACCCGCTTGCGTCACCAGCAGATCCAGCTGCGCGGCGGCTTCGCTGTGCGGCGGAAGATCCAACAGCGCCACCTTCGATCGCGACACCACACAGCGCGAGGCAAAGATTCGCAGCTCGCTCACCGATAGACGCAGCGGCGACAAGTTTCGCAGCGTCAGCTGAACTTCGACGGGACGATGCGCAACCAGACCTTCGCTCGACGCAGCTTTTGGCAGCCACCACAGAAGCTCCAGGTGTCGTCGCCAGAGCAGCGAAACCCGCAGCGCGAATCCGACGTAGCTTGCGCACAGCAGCGCCAGCGCCGAAAGTCCCAGCGCCGAAACCGACCACTGACCGACGGCAACACCGAGCACCAGCAGCAACAGTCCCACCGACAGCAGATAGCCACCGCTCGTGTGTAGCGTCGGAAAACGGCCCTTGGACATCGTACGTTAGCGCGCCTTTTCCGGCACTGGTTTTGATCTGCGCTGCTCACTCGGACGAACTGCAACCTGTGCAAGCCCTTCTTGCACGACGCTCACCGGACTGACCGCTTCCATTTCTGCTTCGGGAATCAGCATCAGTCGGTGCGCAATCACCGGCGGAGCCAGCGCCTTGATGTCGTCGGGCAGCACATAATCTCGACCCAGCATCAGCGCTCGAGCCCGTGCCGAGTGAACCAGCGCCAGCGCCGCTCGCGGTGACGCACCGATCGCCACCCGACGATGTCGTCGCGTAAAGTGAATCAGCTCCAGCACATAATCCAGCACTTCGTCGTCGAGATGAACCCGCGCGGCCATACCTTGCAGCTCGACGATCGCTTGGGGCGAAAGCACCGTTTTTGCCGTCGGACGAGGCTGCAAATACGTCCGCAACATCTGCTTTTCTGCGACGGGCTCGGGATAGCTCACGTACAGCTTCATCAAAAAGCGATCGAGCTGCGCTTCGGGAAGCGGATACGTTCCTTCGTGCTCGACGGGATTTTGCGTTGCGACCACCATAAACGGCTGCGACAGCGGGCGCGTCTGACCTTCTAATGTGACCTGACCTTCGGCCATCGCTTCGAGCAGTGCCGCTTGCGTCTTCGGCGGAGCCCGGTTGATCTCGTCGCCCAAGATGATCTGCGAAAAGATCGGACCCTCGCGAAGCTCGAAGCTGCCTTTGGTCTGATCCAGGATGTACGAACCCGTGATGTCCGACGGCAAAAGGTCCGGCGTAAACTGAATTCGCTTGCAGTCACAGCCGAGCGCCTGCGCAAACCCTTTCGCCAGCGTCGTCTTGGCCACGCCCGGAACGCCTTCGAGCAGGATGTGACTGCGACTGAGCAGCCCGATCAAAAGACCCTGCGTCAGCCCCGGATTGCCGATGAACACCTTGCCGACTTCCTCGACGACGGCTTGGCATAGCTCGGCGGCCTGCATCAGGCTCTGCGGGTTCAGCGCGTTTGCTTCCATTACCTATCGACGCTCCTTACACATGATTCGTTCGATCCAGTTCGGCAAACAGCGCCGTCGCCAGCTTGTACCACTCGTCGAGCTTCCGCTCTGAGATCTGTGTCCGCAGCAGCTGCGTCGGATGGCTCGCGGACTGTCCGTCGCGTAGCGTTCGCAGACCTTTCCACAGCTTAAAGCCCAGCTCACCCGCGTGGGGACTCACTTTTTCGCTCAGCACCGCGCGAAGCTGCTTTGGATCGATCGGGCTGCCGTCCGCCTGGCTCAGCGCCGACAGATACGGAGACAGCCGCAGCAGCAGCTCTTCTCGAATCAGCGTCGCTGGATAGATAAAACCCCAGGTCACTTGCCCGGCGCCACCCGCATAGCGCTGCACCGACGCGAACAGTCCCGTATCCGGCGGTCTTGGCGGCTGCGCAAACGCACTGTCCTGAGGCTGACCCGGCAGCGGCAGATACTTCAAAAACAGCAGCAGCGATCCGACACAGAACAGCAGGCCGATCAGCGTAATCACGTCGGGATCATCGGGCTTGCCGCGACCTTTGAGCGTCTGCTGAATGTTGAGGTTCGCTCCACCGAGCGCTCGATTCAGCTTGTCCGGCAGGTCATGTCCTGAGTCCGTCGTCGGTGCGCCCATCAGCGCCGCCGGTGGCGTTCCGTGCTGCGCAAACGATCCATGCAGAAGCACCAGCCGATCTTGCTGAAGCCGACAGATGTCCACGATGAGGTGCGCCGCGAACTCGCGATTGCCCGGAAGCTCCAGCATGTTGTTGATAAACAGGCTCGGATCCGCGATCGCCACCAGCCGTCCGTGTCCGACATTGGCTTCGATCACCAGCGCAGCACCCGGCGCAAACGCATATGTCGCAGGCAAGCCACTTACAAAGTAGGACGAGTGGTTGGCTAGCAGCTCGCTCGCCGCTTTGCCCAGTGAGGTCGCTCGAGCCGGCGTCGCGATCGGCAGGCTGTGATCCGGTCGATAAAAGCGCACCCCGGCGGGCCATGGCTCGCTTTGACGATGAATCCCGACTTTTTCCAGCACGCGCGTCGACGTGCCAAAGTCATCGGCCAGGATCACTCGACCGCCCGCTGACAGATAAGCCACCGTCGCTGCTTCATCGAGTTCCGTCAATGGATGCAGCAGCAGCAAGACATCTTGTCCATCGATGCTCGACCAATCGAGCGTTCGCCGCACTTGCATCGGACAGCCCAGATCGTCGGCCAAGCGTCGCAGCTCTGACAGACCGTTCCAGCCTTTGTGTCCGACGTGGAAGTCGCGTCCGTGGGACGAAACATCCGACGCCAGCGCCACATGTTCCATCGCCCAAAGGCCGAGTCCCGCTGCCAAAAGCGTCCGTCCGATCGCTCGCAGCCAGCGCGTCATGAGTCCCGTTCCGACAGCGACAGCCGCGCCAGCTCACTTCCGACCCACAGCGTCGCAATGCCGATCACCGTCAGCATGCCCGCCGCCACGTAGTCACGCCGCGCCAGGTGCGCGATGCACTGCCAAAAGAACACCAAGCTGCTCAGCAGCAGCAGCGCACACAAGATCTGGAAGTAGGGCAGCTTTCGCATGGCTCTCGGATTCACAACGCGTTACAGGCTCAGCCACAGCAGCGCCGCCATTCCGACGAGCGCCACCGTCATGGCAACATAAAGGTGCGGACGAGGTCGCCCTCGCCGAGCCACTTGCCGAAGCTTGCTGACATCGTGACGCAGCGTCGGATCGTGCGAGATGTGCAGCTTCAGCGGTCGCATCACACCAAAATAGAACAGCGACGCCCACAGCATCGTCGACGCCGACAGCAGCGCCGCTTGCAGTGCCGTCACCTTCGGCATCGTGCCCAGCAGTCTCACAAACTGCCGAATGTTCGGTCCATGCAGGCAGATCGCATACAAAAGAAGCGCTGGCATCGCCACACAGTACGCGAGCAACAGCTGATGCGTCAGCGCTCGCCGTCGCTGCTTCAGCGATGGACGCGGGACTTCCAGCGACTTTACTGTCCAGCCTGAGACGGAAAGCCTCGACGCCGCAGCGCTCGCATCGTGTGTGATCTGACGACACGTCGCCGCAAGATACAGCGCGAACATCAGCAGCTTCAGCAGCACCGCCGACTGCGGGAGCGACCGTTCCTGCCCAATGGGACCGAGCGCATCCATCAGTGTCAGCAGCAGCGGAAACCCGATGAGCAGCGACACTTGACCCACGATGTGTCGACGAAGCTGAAGTCCCACCAGCAGCACCACGAGCGGCAGCGGCGCATAAACGATCAGCCACTTCGGCGCCATTGCCTGCGCAAGCCACAGCGGGACCACCTGCAACAGCAGCCACAAATTGATCCCTAGCACCGTCGGTGCGAGCGGCATTCGGCGATGATAACACACACGATCGATCGACCGTCGCGCTTCTCCTTACCGCTTGGGCGCCATGGATGGACCGACAGTGCGAGGCGATCGGATCGCGCGCAGCTTGGCTCGATCGCTTGTACGAAACGTCCACGAGGCGTGCTGACTTTGTCGACGTTGCCGACGGAAACGATCGGCGTTAGAGTGCGACCATGGTGCCAATTTGCCTTCGATCTCGACCTGCAATCGGCCTGCTGCGCGCAAGCTTGCTGCTTCTTCCTATGATGTCGATCGCGCACGCTGCTCCGAATCCTCCGGCGCGACCTGCTGCGCCCGGTCCGAAGAAGCCTGAAAGCCACGGCGAAGCGAGCGCTCGTCCCGTTGTCCCCGGTGAAAAGGTTCGTGTCGCACTGCTTGAGCTGGGCTCGCAGCGCATGGCAGCCGGACGTTATGACGAAGCGATCAAGGCATTTTCCGACGTGGCCGCTCAGCATCCAAGCGATCCAAAGCCGATCTATCTGCGCGGTGAGTGCTATCGAAAGATGGGCAAGCTCAAGGAATCCGAAGCCGATCTGCGCGCAGCGATCAAGCTCGATCCCAGTGGCAAAGATGAGCAGATCGTGATCGTCATGGCCGAGCTTGGCGCAGTGCTCTCCGACGCGGGACGCGCAAGCGAAGCGATCGAGATGCTCGATCAAGCGGTCAAGCTCAGGCCCGATCTGTTTGAGGCGTACTACAACCTCGGCGTCGCACACGAGTCGCTCAAGCACTGGCCGGAAGCGATCGCTGCCTATGGAAAGGCGATCAAGCTCAAGCCGCAGGACGCCAATCCGCGCGCCAGCCAGGCCGATGCGCAGTACAACTTGGCCGTCGTTTTCCGTCGAGCAGGCCGCTTGGAAGAAGCCGTTGCGCCCGCTCGCGAGGCCGTTGCGCTCGCGCCCGATCGCCCCCATGCGCACTTAAACCTGGGGATGCTGCTGTCCGACACCAAGCGCTATGACGAAGCGATCGGAGAGCTGATGGCCGCAGCGCAGCTTGCCGACGAGCAATACCGATCAACCAAGGTTGCCGAAGATCGCGAAGACGCTCGCCAGGTCTTGCATCGGGCCTATTGGCGACTTGGAGTGGTTCAAACGAGACGCGATCAGGCTGCCGACGCCGTCGCTGCACTGGAAAAAGCCAAGGCCCTGCAAGCAACCGCCGAAGTCTTGACCGATCTGGGTCTTGCCCGTCGGAAACAAGGTGACATCGTTCGGGCCGAAGCGGAGTTCCGCGCCGCGCTCGCTCAGAATGGAAAGCTTCACTCGGCGAGGCTGCATCTTGCGTCGACGCTGGCGGGAACCAATCGCTGTGAAGATGCGATCAGGGAACTGGCACTTCTACCTCCCGATCCGCAGCTGCAAGAGACCACCAACCGGATCAAACAGCGCTGTGACTACGATCGGCAGATGAAATCACGGGCTCAACCCGCCAAATGACCTGGAAAAACGAGCACTTGGCAAAACTCAGCGCAGCAGATGAAAGATTTTTCCCGTCGCTGAGCGAAAAAAGTGAAAGATTTTCAGGAAATAGCCTTGACCCTTCCGCAAATCCGAGTAGAGTCCTCACCTGTCGACGCGGTGGTGACGCAGCGAATCGGCGGCGAAAAAAAGCGAAACAAATTGCTTGACTCGCTGAAACGGTTTGATAGATTCACTGCCCCGAGCTGATGAAGAGTCAGCAAACGGCAAAAAGTTTGGTCCTTGAAAACTGAATAGCGAGAAGCAGGGATAAACATACAAGTAC
>CALMML010000368.1 GCA_937868485.1 uncultured Myxococcales bacterium
CCGTACTGCGGCTGCCCGTACTGCGGCTGTCCCGTGTACGGATCGACCGGCTGAGCCCACGCAAGCGATGAAGCCGTCACAACCATTCCGAGCAAACATCCAACCGAGAGCGCGCGAATCATCACAAGGTCCTTTCCACGTTCCATGCAGCCCGCCGCCTCGCCAGCCGCGAGTTGGACAGCCTTACGGGACCGAAGCTAGATGCATTTTACCCTAACCTGGCTTTACCGAAGACGCCCAAGCAGTTGACCTACAAACGACTCGGTGCGTATGCTGCGGTCGTTTTTAAAGGGAACCAGGATGCGGCTCTATTCGGGAAAGATTCCGAGCATCGCGCAGGACTTGATTCGCAAGCTCAAAGAAGAAGGCGACATCGAGGTCAGCGACGTGGCTGAAGCGCAGCTCGACGTAGAGGCGGTGCTCAAAGAGTACCTACGCCTCGAGCGCGAGCTGACGGAAAAGGCCAAGGACTACATGGAAAAGCGGCGACTGCCTTATGAGCAGCTGCCGAAGATCAAGCGATCGATGGCCGAAGAGCGAGACATTGGCATCGGTGATGAGTCGGTGTCATACATCGCGAACCAGATTCTCGAAGCGTTTATGCACTCGCGCTTCGTCGATGAGGTCTTCGGCGACGATGGTGACATGCGGAAGAAGATTCAGGTCATCCTCCGCAAGCACATGCAAGTCGATAGCGACATCGATCACGAGGTCCGTCGTCGCATCAAGAACCTGCAAGAAGGCACCGCGAGCTGGGAAATCGAATACCAAAAGGTGATGGAACAGCTCCGTCGGCAACATAAGCTTGACTAGCCAGCCCTGGTCCATCCCCCACAGACACGTACACCCCGTAGGAGAAAGCATTTGAGTCGCGAAGATCTGGTCGAAATGAACGGAACGGTCACCAACGTGATGGTCGGCGGCAACTTCGAGGTCGTTACTCCCGAAGGACACAAGATCCTGGCCCGCCTGTCGGGTCGGATGCGACGCTTCCGGATCCGCGTGGTGCTCGGAGATCAGGTCCTGGTGGGCGTTTCCCCCTATGATCCGACGCGCGGACTCATTACCCGCCGAACCTAATCGGCAGCGGCATCTAAGCTCGCATCCAGCAAAGGGGGTTTTATCGTGCTCAAAGTTGGCGACCTTGCCCCAGACTTTACAGCGACAGCGACGAACGGAAAGACCGTGAAGCTGTCCGAGCTACGCGGCAAGCGCGTGGTCATGTTCTTTTTTCCCAAAGCCATGACCACCGGCTGCACCATCGAGACGCGCTTGTTTCGCGACCACTACACCGAGATCTCTGCGCTCGGTGCCGAGGTCATCGGCGTCTCGGTGGACTCAAACGACAAGCAGTGCGAGTTCGCCAATCGCGAAGGCGTGTCCTTCCCGATGATCGGCGATGCGCAAAAGACCATCGGCAAGAGCTTCGACGTCATGTGGCCGATCCTCGGTGTGACCAAGCGAGTCACCTACGTCGTCGGTCCCGATGGTCGCATCGAAGCGGTCTTCAACCACGAGCTGATGGTGGGCCGACACCTCGAAGACGTAAAGCGTCACCTTCAAAGCAAAGCTTCGTAAGCAGCGACGTTCGATTCGGATGCGGGAAAGGCCCCAGCAAGTGGGGCCGCGCGTGCAGTCGCTTAGCTCGATTCGCCGGGCCGCGAACGAAGCCGAATCAAGTAGTAGATGTTGAGCAGGACAAACAGAGCCAGCAGCGCCGCGACCGGCGGAGCCCACTGAAGCTGCTTCGGCGTCTCTCCATCAAACAGCACGAAGGCATCACTTGGAATGCGCAGCGGCTCGCTGACTTGCACCGCTTGGACTTCATTCCAGGACAACAGCGTGGTCGGCTCGCGAATCGCTTGCAGGAGCTTGCTGTCCACCGCAGCCGGTTGCGCAGCTTGCGCCGTTCCCGCATCGGGCGTCGCAGCAGCCGTCGGAGCCGTCGGGCTGACCGAGCCAGCCGCCGCAGGACTTCCTGCCACCGGATTTGCGGCAGGTGCGACCGTCGGTGAGCGATATCGAACGGGCTGCTGAAGCGACTCGGGACCTGGGATTTCCACACCGTCGGCAACCAGCGAAATCAGCTCACTTGGCACACGATACGTCTCGATGCGATGCCACAGCCAGATCCCGAGCGAGTCAATCTGCGCCAAGATCTTCTGACGAGCCGGGCCCTTCGGCGGCAGACGCAGCACGTAGCCAAAGCCGTCGCGCGTCTCGATGCCTGGACCGTGCGGAAGACCCAGACGCTCGACTTCATAGCGAGCATCTGGTTCCGACGGAAACTTTTCCTTCGAAAGCAGCACGCGCACATCGTCGTCGAACAGCACGTCAATGAGCAGCTCTTGTTCTTTGCTCACCGACAGGGGCTGACCCGAGCGATCGAGGATGCTCAGCGGCAAGGGCAGCTTGCCCGCCGGAACCGCCTTCAGACGATCCAAGTCCATCGCGCGCAGGGCCTGGGTCTGCCCAAAATACGAACGCAGCGCATCCGCAAACCAGACATCCGCGATCGGTCGAAGACGTCCCGAAAACTCGTTTGCGACATCCGCCGACAGCGACACCTTGCGGGCCACCAGCAGCTTCGTTGCAGTGCCGGCCACGCGGAACACCTGCACGCGACCTCGACCACCTTTGGGATCGTATGCGACGGAGTTTCGGTGATCCGGCAAGCCGAAGACACGAACGAACTTGTCGCCCTGCCCGGCCAGCTTGCCGCCGAGCGCTCCGTCCGCAACCCCAAGCGCAACCGGCTGCTCAGGAAGAAGCGCATACGAAATGTCCGCACGGAGCTTGTACAAAAGGAGCAGCGACACCAACAGCACCGCGACAGCGACCAGCGGATGGCGACGCTGCGGCGGCACTTTGAGGTTCACCAGCTCCGGGTCGATCGCATCAGGATCGATCGGCGCACCGGGCTCTGCGGACGTAACCAGCGGCGGGTCTTTGTCGGAACCAGACGCTTTTTCTGGGGAGTCGGAACTTGGTTTGTCAGCCATGTCGGACCGAGAGAAGCGATACCTTCGGCGACGTTATCCGAGCGGAAAACAAATTGCCATCGCTTTTTCGGTCACGGCCCCGAAGAAAGGGGCCCAAGGTGGGTCTGCGCAGGCGGACGGCTTGTCGAGAGGTTGACGCGCGTTATTCCGCGAGGGCGCGATCGATCTCGGTCTTGAACTTTTCAAACGGCTGCGCGCCGCTGATGAACACGCCGTTCACGAAGAACGCTGGCGTGCCTTTGACGCCTGCTTCGCTGCCTTCCTTGAGGTTCTTCTGAACCGCCGAGGCGTACTTGCTGCTGGTCAGGCACTGGTCAAACTTGTCGCCGTCGAGGCTGATCTTGCGCGCAGCGGCCTTGAGCGAGGCGTCATCGAGGCTGCTCTGGTTGTCGAACATCCAGTCGTGCATCTCCCAGAACTTGCCCTGCTCGTTGGCGCACTGACCGGCTTCGGCGGCCTTCTGCGCCTTGTCGTGGAAGCTGAGCGGGAAGTCACGGAACACGATGCGAACCTTGTCGCCGTACTTCGCAGCCACTTCTTCCATGACCTTCTTGCCCTTCGAGCAGAACGGGCACTGGAAGTCGGAAAACTCGACGATGG
>CALMML010000369.1 GCA_937868485.1 uncultured Myxococcales bacterium
GCTCGATCTCGCAGTTCGTCGCTGCTCACAATCCACAGCCGCAGCTCGGTCCGGTGTGGCGCGCGAGACAGAGGTCTCGGCACCGCAGAGAGAGAGTCGTAGTGAGCCTGCGCGATGGCGACAACTTCAGCGGAAAACACCAGTGCGTAGTCTTCAGGCCGTGGGCGCATTCCGATGACGAGCTGAAGTGACTCTGCGGATGTGGCGAGCGGTTGAGAGAGCAGCGCGTAGGCACTCTGGTACAGCTCAGCACGACTAGGAGAAGACGCTACCGGATGGGAATCAACCTGCACTACGGACTCCTTGGGTCTTGGGATTTCTGCGGCAGCGTCTGGGCTAGCTCGGTCAGGCGCTTCTCTAGGCGATCTGCAAGATGTAGGCAGTGCCAAGCAACGAGAACGCCCCCATCCTTGGTCCGTACGGCGCGAATGGGCATGGACTCAGGAGGCCCGAGCAGCCCATGTTCGCGCTCTGTCACATGGAGGCCCGTCTGTTTGGCCCAACCGTCACCGCGCTCGGCCACTTTCTTCTGCCAGTCAAGCAGCCACGCATGATCTAGTGTCAGGCTGCGGCTGGGAAGGTAGATCCCCACATATCGGTCCACGATGATCTTGTTGCCACCACCGATGGCCCCTTCTCTCTGGCGGCTGCCGAGGATGAGCACCCAAATCGGGCTCCCCGCAACCCCTGGCGACAGCGGACCTTGGTAGGCCTCACAGGTCCTGAGGTTGGAATACACAAAGGGGTGCTCGACATCCACTGGACAACTCGCCAGTGCTGAGAACTTCCGCTGCTGCATGAAGCGGTCAAAGTCTGCATCCAAGCGCTGGGTTCGCCGGATCAAGTAGACCAGCGAACCCACCACGGCAAAAAGGAGCAACAACGCAACGAGGAGAGGCACGCGACGACTCACTTTTTTAGCTGGTCCAGATGGGATTGCAGCCAACCCCGTCGTTCGTTTTCATCAAATGCCTCAAGCGGAGGCACGGGCCGAATTTCTCCCATCTTCCCATTTGGTAAAATCTCGATGTCCACAAAACGCGGATCAGGGGGTTCAACCATGCGCGCAAACTCCCGCGTACCTTCATGAAAACGCCGCACGAATCCGTAAGCGGAACGAAACGGCCCATCATACATAACCTGCAGATTGTCAAAGGTATCGTGGTCCTTCCAGGATTGCAGGGCTTGCACACTCTTCGACGGAAATGTGAACTTGCGCAGGAACGCATCGGGAACGGCTTGCTCGGGCGGAACCGGACGAACCTCGCCGATGTTTCCACTTGGCAAAATCTCCAGGTCCACAAATGACTTGCCGAATATGACCATCAGCCGTGCCCACTGTTTTCCATCCGCAGTGAAGCGACGATACATGGCCAGATCCTTGGACAGGCCATCCTTGAGCGCCAAGATTTCGTCGAGCGTCCCACACTCCCGCCACTCGCCAATGCGCTTGGACAGCACTTTGGGGAACGTGTAGGGAGCAAGTTCTGCTGGGATGGGAATCTTGCTGGGATCAAACATCGCACCACTCCTTGTGGGAAGGACAGTGCGAGCATAACCGATGAGTGGCCAGTGACTCCATCGAGCAGATGGATGATTAGTGCTCTTGGTTCGGTTCGTCCATCGTGGACGTCACATTTTGCATGCCATCATCATCGAGCTGACCAACGGTGCCGCCGTTTTGTAGCTTGACCCGCTCGGCGAACGTAAGCTCTTGGTTGAGCTGGAAGTGGGGATTTCCACTCTCATCACGCAGACCCTGCGACGCAGCCATACCGAGCCCAGTGGATGGATCGTTGGACTCGAAGCGACCGCGCAACTTGATGTGCTTAAAGTTCTCGCCACTCTCATCAAAGCGCAACAGCTTCGGAAGCTGCTGCTCTAGCTCTGTCGGTGTTGCATCCGGGAACGACTGCTGGAGTTGCGCGAGCCGCTGGGTGCGTTCGGCCAGAGCGGCCTGCTGCATGTCGTAGCCCATCGGCACCTGGAGCTTTTCGACCATCTCTGGCGTGAGCGTCGTCTCCAGCACGCGCAGCTTCTGGGCCCCTTCGGGGTTGACAGTGGCCATGCCGCTAGACTCGCGGTTCACATAGGGATTTTTGTCGTCGACATAGTCGAGCCCCAGGTTCTTGATGCGCTGCTCTGCGTTCATCCCCTCGGTGTTTTGAAGCAGCCCAACATCGCCGCCCACCGACCAGCCCTGCGTGCCGTCCTTGTAGAACTGTTCCGCGGTGCTGCCTGGAATGACCTTGGCGATCTTCTGCCCGGCTTGCACATCGTCAAACAACGCGATGTTCATCTTGAGCAAGACCTGCAGTTCTTCGGGGGACAGCTTGGCGCGCGCTTGGCCGAGCGCATCCTTCTTCGAGTGTTCTCCGATCGGTCGCTTCGCTTCCGTCTCAAGTTTCTGCTCGACAGACTCCGGCAGCGTGGACTGCGCATCCTTGTTAACCGTGCCTTTGAGAAGGCGCAGTTCGTCCTCGCTAAAACCCTTGGCGCGCAGCCGCTCTTCCACGGTGCTGGACTTGGGCATGGTCTTGGGGTCCACATCCAGCTCTTGTGCAAAGCCCTGCAGCGTGCGCGCGTCTTCGACGCTGAGCACCGACCCGTCCTGCTTCTTCTGCCCCTGCTCTTTCTTCTGGTTCGCCTCTTGCGAAAGCTCGTGCAGTGCTTGCTGGTCCCCCTTCTTGCGCGCCGCGATTTCCTGCTCCCACTGCTGGATCAGCTCGTGGTCTTCTGGTGTCTTGGCCTGACTGCGCAGCTCCGCGAGCGCCTGCTCGTCCGCGCTCAGCTTGCGCTTCGGGCGTCCCTTGTCATCTAGCGTGCTTTCCTCCGCAACGCCGCTCTTGGCATCGGCCTGGACCTTGTGATCGGCGGGTTGTTCTTTGGTCTTGTCCTGGCTCTTGTCTCCGGCTTTGGTTTTGTCCTTGCTCACGTCCATCTCGGACTGTTCGCTGCCGACATTTTTGCCGTCTTCTGCCTTGCCATCCGCCACGTCTTGCGGTTTGACCGGGTTTTTGTCGTCTTTGGCGGCTTCGTGCTTCTGCTTGTCCGTCTCGGCCTGCTTCTTGGACTCTTCCACCACTTGCTCTGGGCTCTTGTCCTTTTGCCGACCCTTGTCTTTCTCTGACTCAACCTGCTGTTTGAGATCCTTGACCTCTTCGGCTTCGCCGGTTTGCTTGCTGTCGGAGCCCTTGCCGTCTTTTTCCCCGACCTGCTCTGCCGTCGGTTTGTCCGGTCCTTGGTCCGCGTGCTGCTGCTCGGATTGGGCTTTCTGGGCCTTCTTGGCGTCGGCGCGTGCCTCTCCGATGCCGTCCATCGCGCCACTGAAGGTCGCACCACCCACCGATGTGAGCCAGTTCTTGGCCACATCCTCTGGCCGACCCGACAGCATCGCCGGATCGAGCAGGTTGGCCGCTGCCTGACCGGTCCCGCTACTGGTGCCGCCTTTGATCGCCGCCCACTTGTAGGGGTTCATCCCAGTTGGACCATCGCCCATCGCCTGACCAACGCCCGAGCTAACGCCGCCACTGACAAAGCCGCTTAGCATGCTCCCACCGACCTGGCTTCCCATTCCCTTGAGGAAGTCGCCAAAGTCGCCCTGGTAGTTCTGCTCGTTCATCAGGCCGCCGACCATGCTGTTTATGCCGTTTTGGCCGGCGCTGGAAACCCCACCCTTGAGGATGGTCTGGAGCATCGTGGCCTGCTGCGGGTTGGCGATGCCCACCAGCTTGTTGAGCTGGTTCTCGATGCCCGGCAGCTTGAATGCCCCAGCCGTGGCTGCGCTGGCCAGCGTCGTCAACGCATCCACACCGATGTCTTCCAGTGCATAGCCGCCTTCCAGCATGACTCCCTTGACCGCCATGCTGCTTGCTCCGCCCAGGAGCGCCGACAGCGCCGCGACCACCGCAGGAGAAGCGGTTCCCGCGCTCGCCACCGACACCACCGCGCCCACCACCACCGCAGTTCCCGTGGCCAGCGCGTTGGTTGCCGAATCCTTGGCCGCCTGGTAGTTCTGCACGTCTTGCCCCTGGTACTCAGTGAGCACTCCGAGGCGATCCTTCGCCGCGTCCGACCACTGGCCGTCCTTTTTCGACTGTGCAGCCAGGTCGTTGATCCGCTTGTGCTGATAGTCCAGCACCTTCCCTGAGTCCGAGAACAGATCCGTGACCCCACGTGAGAAGAAGTTGCTGCCGCTGCCACGATCGAACTCGTAGGCCTCATTGGAACGAGCGATCATCTCTTCGGGGGTCTCGGGCTTGCCCTTCGTAAGCTGCCCGATCTCGAAGCCGTCGCGCCCGCTTACCTCGCTTTTGATGAGCGAGTCCAGATCCTGTCCGTACTTCTCTTTGTAGGTCTTACGCAGCGCCGCTATTTCGTCCTTGGTCTTCCCTTCTAAGGTCTTGCGGATCAGCTCCTCGTTGGTCCCAATGCCGTTGGTTGCGTACTTGAGCGCAAACTCGTCGCTGATCTTCCCGTCTTTCTTGAGCTGGTTGGCTTTCTCCAGATCCAGCCCACCCAACTCGCTCTTGAGCATTTGATCAAAGTTCTGACCGCCCTGCTTGTTGCCGTACTGCTGGTTGTACTTGGCAATCAGCTTCTCGCGCTCCTCCTTGGTCTTCCCTTCCATCGACTTGAAGATTGCTTCTTCATCGGTGCCCCAGAAGTCATCGGCAGCCACCTTGACCCGCGAAGCATCTGCCGCGTCCTTGTCGCCCTTCATCAGATTCGTGGCGACATCCTTCTCGGCCCCCGAAAACTCGCGCCCGAGCGCCTTGGTCAGCGGCTCGCCGGTCTTCTTCTGGTAGGCCGCCGCCATTGCCTTGCGTTCTTTCTCGTCCTTGCACGACTCGATGGCGTCATAGACCGCGGTCTCGTCCGTT
>CALMML010000370.1 GCA_937868485.1 uncultured Myxococcales bacterium
TAGCCTCGCCAAGGAGCGATCGCAGCCACGTCCACGATGTTTACGATCGCCTGGGCCCCGTGCGCGATCGCCTGCTGCATGCAGCGCCTGGGCGCGGTCAGGTTGACCGCCAGCATGTCGTCCCACTCGTCATCGGTCATCGTCTGAAGCGGCGTCCTGCCAAAGATCGCTGCGCTACACACCAGCCCATCGATGCGTCCCAGCCGGTTCGCCAGATCGGCAAACATCGCCTTCGTTTGTTCGCGATCGCGTAGATCGGCGCGAGCGATCGTGGCGCGGCTCCCGAGTCGATCCGCCAGATCCTGCGCGGCCTTCTGCGACGCGTGATGATGAATCACAACGTGCGCACCGCTTGCCCACAGCGCTTCGCAGATCGCTTGGCCGACCCGACGTGCGCCGCCCGTAACGACGACAACTTGTCCCGTGAGCGCGCCGGACTGGCTCGTCTGTGCGGTCTTCATGACCACGCACCTAATCGCGAGCCCGATTCGATCGCCAACAAAAAACGCTGAGCCACTTCCGAATGCTTCCGCGTATAGTACCGGGGCACCACATGTTTTCCGTGACGATGTCCTTGGCGCAAGCAGCGGGCTCTGCGCCGTCTTCAGACCAAACCTCACTGCGGGTCGCGGTGGGGCTGGCCGTCGTGGTGGCGATCCTGCTTGTGGTCTTTTGGCTGCGGCAACGAGCGCTGCCGACCCAGCCGAGTGGTGACAAGGCAGCTCCCGTGCTGCCGAGTCGTGCGACCACGGATGCTCCCGAAGCGACGGCGACCACCCCGGCGACTGCGACCAAGCAGGCTCCGACTGGACGGGACGAGCTTCGAGCGGGCCTGGCCAAGACCCGATCGGGCTTTATTGCGCGGATCGCGGAGCTTCTATCGAAAAAGCAGATCGCGGACGATCTGCTGCCGCAGCTAGAAGAAGTGCTGCTGACCGCCGACATTGGACCGAAGACCGCCGAGCACCTGTTTTCGCAGGTTCGCGCGACGCTGAATCGGTCCGAGCTAAAAGATCCCGCAGCGGTCTGGTCGGTCATCAAAGAAGAGTCGCGACGGCTGCTTCAGGTGGACACACCACCGGTAGACATTGCGGCGCACAAGCCGTTTGTCCTGCTGGTAATTGGCGTAAACGGCGTCGGCAAGACCACGACCATCGGCAAGCTCGCCGCGCAGCAGGTCGAAGCGGGCCGCAAGGTGATCTTGGCCGCTGGCGATACGTTTCGGGCCGCCGCAGTCGAGCAGCTTGAGATCTGGGGCCAGCGCGCGGGCGTCCCGGTGGTCAGAGGCAAAGAAGGCGGCGATCCTTCGTCGGTCATCTTTGAAGCGATCAAGCGAGCCCAGCGAGAAGGCTTTGACCTGGTGATCGCGGACACCGCTGGTCGCTTGCACGTCAAAGAACAGCTGATGGCGGAGCTTCAGAAGGTTCGGCGCGTCATCAAGAAGGCCGATCCTTCGGCGCCGCATGAAACCTGGCTGGTACTTGATTCGACTCAAGGGCAAAATACGATTGCGCAAGCGCGTACGTTCAAGGAAGCGATGGAGATCTCTGGGATCGTGCTGACCAAGCTGGATGGAACAGCCAAGGGCGGCGTGATCTTGGGCATCACTCACGAGCTGAGCGTGCCGGTCCGCTACATCGGGGTCGGCGAAAAAATTGGTGACCTGCGTGCTTTTGACGCAGAAGATTTTGTCGATGTGTTATATGACCGTTCTACCTAGCCGACGCGCGTGCCGATTCTTGGGTGGCGAGCGTTTTGGTCATGGAGATGACGGTCGTTCGGTAAGTAGTTCGCTTCGTAGCAGTGACAAGCAGTCCAAATTAGGAACGAAAAGCGTGCGGAACAGACAGTTCCTCGTCGAAAATCAGCAGGTTGAGCACTCACGGGGCCAGGCCATCCACCCCGCCGCTGCTGTTTGTTCGTCCGGGCCATACAGCCCCGCTTCTCGTCTTGGCAAGCACGAAACGACCAGCGACGACAATTGTAAGCTCGGGGATCAAACTCGAAATGAGTCCCGAAAGCAGCTTGATTGCGATAAAAGGCGCATGATATCGTTTCCCCTCGATATCAGAGGATGCCAGCCCCACAAGGCGTTACGCGAGGTAAGCATGAGGAGATTGGCAATAAGCCTGTGCATGGTGACAGCGTCGGCGCTCACGCTCTCTGGCGCAGGCGGAACGGCATACGGGCAGGCGAACAAGCCGGCCGCAGCAGCAGCACAACCGGCGAGCCCACCAGCGGCAGCACCAGCTCCAGCCGCTGAGCCACCGGCTGCCGAGCCGCCCGCTGCAGAGCCACCAGCCGCCGCCCTGCCGCCATCGGGCGAGACGACTTCATCCGAGGTTTCGGGTGCAAAGACTCCGACCGACGACGTGAGAGTCAAGACGCGTTGGGACGACATAGCGGTTCTGCCCCGACGTTACACACTGAAGGCGAAGCGGGTCGAGATTTCTCCCTCGTACCACTTCACCCTCAACAACCCGCTGATCCGGCACCACGCCGTCGGCGCTCAGATTAACTACTTTCTGAGCGAAGCGCTGTGGCTGGGCGTCGAGGGGCAGTACTACTTCCCGCAGCAGTCTTCGGACGTGACGGGGACGTACTTCCTTATCGGCTCGCAGGACAAAGCCCTGCCGGCAGTGAACAAGCTGATCTTCTCGGCTTTGCTGGACTTCGGATACGTGCCGGTGGCCGGTAAGTTCGCGCTGTTCAACCGCGCGATCGTTCACTGGGAAGGCTACGTCACCTTGGGTGTCGGTGCCTTTATGAGCCAGGTCATTCCGGTCAAGCGGTCGGATCCGGCCTTCAACACGATTAGCGCCATCTTCGACATCGGTGTGGGCTCACGCCTGTTCCTGACTCGCTGGCTGGCCCTCAACGCGTTCCTCAAGCTGTACGGTTACCCCGACAAGTTTGAGCCGGTTGCCAATGCCTCGTTCACGAGGAGTGGCGCTGGTTGCAGCTCGTACCTGGCCGGTCAGACTGCTGGAACTCAGGCGTTTGAAGACTCGTATACCCAGTGCCGCAAGGACAACGGCAGCACCACCCTGGTGATGGACGTGCAGTTCGGTCTGGGTTTGTCGATCTTCCTGCCGCCGAAGTTTGACTACAAGATGGCTCGGTAAGAGGAGCGAGGGATTACATGCGAACGCACATGCGAATCATCTTGTCGTTTGGGGCCCTCGCGCTGCTGGCAGCGCCAGCGCATGCAGATCGTGGGCGCAACCCTCTCGCGGGACAGCCGGCCATCCGGCACCGCGTTGAGATGCGCAAGATGCGGCTCGAGATCACGCCGCAGTTCATGATCTCCGCGAACCAGCCGTTTCTGATTGGCTTTGGCGGCGGTGCCAACATCCGCTTCCACCTGACCGACTGGCTGGCGATTGGTGGCTCGTATCACTACACTGCCAACATCGCCTCGCCGCTGGTGGGCCGAATCACCGAAGCGCTTCCCGATACCTACGCGGTGCGCACGACGAATCCGTCGACGGACGATCCGACGGCGGGCCTTCGTCAGCCAAGCAAGGACATCTTCAAGGATCACTTGATCGGTCCGACGCTCGGTATGTGGTCGGCGCACCTCGCGCTGACGCCGATGGGCGGTAAGTTCTCGCTGTTCAACGCGCTGTTTGCCAACTACGACTTCTACGGAATGGTTGGTATCGGCGGCGTGATCCTGGGAACGCCACTGTCGAGCGGCGCCACGTCGTACACGGTTCGTACCGATAGCGCGGGTGGTATGTCGTCTCGTGCAACCAACGAGACGGCGCTCACCTCGGGCAACGATGTGAACCTACAGACGCCGACGCCGTTTACCGGCCACCGCATCGCGGGTGTGTTCGGTATCGGTACGCACATCTTCTTCAACGACTTCATCGGTCTGAACCTGGAGCTTCGCGACTACATGTACAAGGCGAACCCAGGTGGACTGGATGTGAAGACGACCGACAGCAACAGCGATGGCTCGGGCGTTCTGTCCGAGCAAGACGAGTACTTGGTGAACCACCTGTACTTCGGCGTGGGTCTGACGATCATGATTCCGCCGTCAGCCAAGATCTCGCGCTAGTCGACGTAGTCAGCTCAGTCACTGCAAAGCCCGAGGGATTCGTCCCTTGGGCTTTTTTCGTTCCAGCGCGTGACGTGGTTGCAACCTTTGCTGCATCCTGTCTTCATGTCGGCAGACTCGTCACACCTTCCCCTTCTTCGGCCCTTCGTCGGGGGTCGCTTCATCGAAACCGCGCAGCGTCGGATGTTGCGGGCTCCGTACGATCAGCGAGAGCTGGCGCAGGTCTGTGAGTGTGGTCGCAGTGAGCTGGAGTCGGCGCTTTCGGCGGCAGAGTCGGCGCTTTCGGTCACGCGGGCGCTGACCACCGACAAGCGAGCCGCGATCCTTTCGACGGTGGCGAAGAGCCTGGCGACGCACAAAGATCGCTTGGCGCTCGCGATCTGTGACGATGCAGGCAAGCCGATCGCCGACGCGCAGGCGGAAGTCAGTCGCGCGATCCTGTGCTTCGAGCTGGCGGCGGCGGAAGCGCTGACCACATCGAGCGAAGGGCAGGTTCTGGCGATGGATCTGGCTCCGCTTGGCTATGGACGAACCGGGATTGTGCGACGGTTTCCGATCGGTCCGATTGCGGCGGTGAGCCCGTTTAACTTTCCGCTCAACCTGGCGGTTCACAAGCTGGCTCCGGCGATGGCGGCGGGCTGTCCGATCGTGCTCAAGCCCGCGTCGCAGACACCGACGGTGGCGCTGCTTTTGGCGGAGATCATCGATCAAGCAGGCTGGCCGTCGGGTGCGCTGTCGGTGGTTCCGGCCAGTCGCGCGGCGGCGGATCTGCTGGTCACCGACGATCGCTGCAAGCTGCTTACGTTCACGGGGTCGGCGCAGGTCGGCTGGGACATGAAGGCGCGGGCGGGCAAAAAGAAGGTGACGCTCGAGCTGGGTGGCAACGCAGCGGTGATCCTGGATGAGACGGTGAGCGAGCGCGATCTCGACGCGATGGTGCCGAAGCTGGTCTACGGCGCGTACTCGTATTCGGGTCAAAAGTGCATCAGCATCCAGCGGGTGTACGTCGTAAGCTCGTCGGGAGATTCGCTGTATCAGTCGCTGTGTGAGCGGCTGCGCGCGGCGGTGATGCAGGTCCAGGCTGGCGATCCTCGGGATCCGTCGGTGCTGGTCGGGCCGATGATCGATGAACAGAACGCGCGTCGAGTCGAGTCGTGGGTTGCCGAGGCCGAGAGCCTGGGGGCGCGCAAGCTGTGCGGAGGGGCGCGACAGGGCACGTTTGTACCGCTGACGCTGCTTGCGCAAGCGCCGTCGCATGCGAAGGTGGTCTGCGAGGAAGTCTTTGGTCCGGTCTGTCACGTCGACAAGGTTCCAAGCTTTGAGGCAGCGCTGTCGGCGGTAAATGACTCGCGGTTTGGGCTTCAAGCGGCGCTGTTTACCCATGACCTGGGGCACGCGCTGAAGGCGCATGAAGAGCTGGCCGTCGGGGCGGTGGTGCTAAACGAAGCGCCGAGCTTTCGGATCGATCACATGCCGTATGGCGGCGTGAAGGACTCGGGGCTGGGACGAGAAGGCATTCGCAGCGCCATCGTCGACATGACCGAGCCGCGACTGCTGATCACGGGTGTGCTGTAGTCGCAAGCTGTCCGACGGACGCAAGGGAACACGATTATGATCATCGAGCAGACGAATCGAGAGGCAGAAGTGACGGCACAGATCATCGACGGAAAAGCGATTGCTCAGAAGGTGCGACAGGAAGTGCGGCAAGAGGTCATCGCGCTGTCGAGCCAAGGGATTGTGCCGGGTCTGGCGGTGATCCTGGTGGGCGACGATCCAGCCTCGCAGGTGTATGTGAAGAACAAGACGCGCGCTTGTCAGGAAGCGGGCATTGCGGTGTTCGATCATCACCTGCCCGCGCAGACGAGTCAGGCGGAGCTTACGACGCTGATTCGGCAGCTCAATCACGATCCGCGTGTGTCGGGCGTGCTGCTTCAGCTGCCGATTCCTGCCGGGCTTCCCGTCGGAGAGATCCTGGATGTGCTGGACCCGCTCAAAGATGTCGACGGGCTGCTGGAAGCAAACGTGGGACGGCTGTGGCTCGGCAAGCCGCGCTTTGTGCCGTGTACGCCGCTCGGGGTGATGCGACTGCTGGCCGAGTCGAACACGAAGCTTGCGGGCGCACGGGCGGTGGTGATTGGGCGGTCGATCTTGGTGGGCAAGCCGATGGCGGGGCTCTTGCTCGCGGCGGATGCGACGGTGACGATCTGTCACTCGCGGACGGTGGATCTGGCGGATCGGGTGGCGGAAGCGGACATCGTGATCGCGGCGCTGGGCAGGCCCGAGTCGATCGCGGGTCGCTTCATCAAGCCGGGCGCGACGGTGATCGATGTGGGCATCAATCGTCTAGCGGACGGGCGACTGGTCGGTGACGTGGAGTTTGCGGTGGCCCAGACGCGGGCGCGGGCGATTACGCCGGTTCCGGGGGGCGTCGGGCCGATGACGATTGCGATGCTGCTCCACAACACGGTGCATGCGGCGAAGCTGCGGCACGGGCTTTCGTAAGCGGGAAGCGTGGGCGGACAGGTCGAGCTGGACCCTGGACGGCTTACGGAGCGGCTGCGGGCACAGCGGGTGCCACAGGACGGCTCGCTGTAGGGCCTGAAACCGCGCCCAGTGCGCTTGGCGGGGCTTGTGGTGGTTGTGCGCCAGGTTGTGTGCCAGGTTGGGCGGAAGACACGGCAGGCGCAGGCTGAGAGCCGACTGTGGCTGTTATTGGCTGGGGCGGCAAGGTCAAGTACACCGGAGGCGCGCCCTGTCCCGTTCGCTGTGGGGCGCGGGCGGCGGGCTCGACGATCTCTCGAATGGGCTTGCCCGTGGCAGATGGAAACTGGATGCCCAGCAGCTTGGCGATCGTCGGTGCGATGTCGGTGTGAAGGTAGGTTCCGCGCGCGGTCTTGCCCGTCAGTCCGGGGCCCACGGCCAGCGCAAACACGCCGCTACAGCCCGAGCATGGCTTGGTCCGAATCTTTTCCGCGATGCAGCGCCCGTGAGACGCCCACTGTGCGGGATCTTCGGCGGTGTCTCGTCCGTGATCGGTCGTCACGATCAGGTAGGTGTTGTCTCGGTAAAACGGATCGGACTGCAGCGCGTCCCAGATTCTCCCGAGCAGGTAGTCGTCCTGCCGCAGCGCTTGGTGATAGTGAAAGATGCCGTAGTGCTGACCGAGCTTGCGCTGGACGCGGGCGTGAAGGTGCGCTTCTTCGTCGGCGTCGCCCAGGTGAATCACGAGCAGGCGCGGATGACGCTTGGGCACTTCTCGAAGCACGTCGACGAAGGTATCGATGTCGGTGCGTGAGCCTCCGTAGACCTCGGGCTTGAAAAACAGCGGCGGCTCGGCGGTCTGGGGCGCGTTCGATTTGAAGGAACAGCTTCGGTAAAACTCTTCTTCGGGTCGAAGTGGCGCGAGCGCTGCGATCTGACACAGCGGCGCCCACGACGCGATCAGTGACACACCATCGAAGCCGAGCCGAAGCTGCTTCTGCGCTTCTTGCATCAGCGTCGGGTAGTGCGTGCGAAAGTCCTCGGCGGGCGGATAGTTGCTGAGGATCTTTTCCTGCCGTCGCCCCGCAAAGATGTCGGCGTAGGCGGGCAGGCTGACCCCGGCGGGATTGGAGATCGCGACATTCGGAAGCCACAGTCCGCGCTGACGCAGCTTGAGCAGCACCGGAAACAGCTCGCTGAGCTTGACGGGCTTTCCTGCGTCGTCGACGGCACGACCGCCCCACTCTTGCTGGCGAACTCCGTCGATGATCACCAGCACCACATTGCGCCCGGCGGGCGGCTCAGGCTGCGGCGGGACGGCCTGCGCACTGGCTTCCAGCCCCATCCACAGCGTGATCAGTAACAAAAAGATCCGCATTTTCAATTACATAGTAGAGGAGCGCAAATGACTCTGTCCAGACTTGGACTCGAGCGACTTTCCGCGCGCAACTGCGATTCCCCGAGTCACGGCGGAGTGTGATACCAAAGAGAGCATGACCACGACCCGTTCGCTCCAAGGCAAGACCCTGTTCATCTCTGGTGCAAGCCGAGGCATTGGCCTCGCGATTGCCGTTCGTGCGGCCCGTGATGGCGCAAACATTGTCATCGCGGCCAAGACCGCCGAGCCGAACCCCAAGCTGCCGGGCACGATCTATTCCGCAGCCGAAGAGATCGAGCGTGCCGGTGGCAAAGCGCTGCCCTGTGTCGTCGACATTCGCAGTGAAGATCAGATCCAAGCGGCGGTGAAGCAGGCGGTCGATCGCTTTGGCGGAATCGACATCCTGGTGAACAATGCCTCGGCGATTCATCTGTCAGGCACGCTACAAACGCCGATGAAGCGCTACGACCTGATGCACCAGATCAACGTGCGCGGGACGTTTGCTTGCTCGCAGGCGTGTCTGCCGCACCTGCTGAAGGCGGAAAATCCGCACATCTTGAACCTGTCGCCGCCGCTGAACTTTGAAGCGCGCTGGTTTGCTCCGCACGTCGCGTACAGCATCGCCAAGTTCGGGATGAGCCTGTGCGTGCTGGGCATGGCTGAAGAGTTTCGTTCCGACGGAGTCGCCGTCAATGCGCTGTGGCCGCGAACGACGATTGCGACGGCAGCGGTGAACAACCTGCTCGGCGGTGAGACGATCATGCGTGGCAGCCGCAAGCCCGACATCATGGGCGACGCGGCACACTTCGTCCTGACGCGCCCGAGCCGAAGCTGCACCGGCAACTACTTTGTCGACGATGAAGTGCTCGCGTCCGAGGGAATCACCAACCTCGACCACTACGCGAACGTCCCCGGCGAGATGCTGATTCCCGACTTCTTCGTCTAGCTCGCCAGCCGCTGCGACGTGCGCTGCTGGATGCGAATCAGCATCAGCAGCGACGGAATCATCGCTTGGCCGGTTACTTCGACGACTGGAAGATGAACGGATAGGCGAACTGCACTTCGCCGCCGCCTTTGGGTGCGGGGAATCGCCACGACTGCGCGCGCTCGACGATGCACTTGGCGAAGTCGTCGTCGTGCATCGTGTCGACTTCGATCTCGACGTGGCTGACTTTTCCGACGGAGTTTACCGAAAAGCGCAGCGTGATCTTGCCTGCCAGCGTCGCGTTGCGCTTGAGCGCCGCTTCGTAGCAAGCAACCATCGCGCCGCGATACTGACGAATCTTGGCGGCCACTTGGCCTGGATCGAGATCGCCCGGATCGAGATCCTGCGGCGACGACTCTTGCACCACGGCGCGGACCTTCTTTTCGGTCTTTTCGCCGGTGCCGACGCCTTCACGCGGACCGCTCGTCGTCAGGGAGCCAATCGACTGACTCTGCCCGGTTCCGTCGCCACCGCGAACGCTGCCAAGACCCGACTGACCAGTGACGGGACCGACGCCGCCGACCTCACGGAAGACCTTGTCGGGATCGCCATCGCTCGAGCCATTTTTCAGCGCATCCGCAAGCGCACCGTCGGCACCTTTGGCCGTTAGCATCTTGAGCACGCCCATTGTCTGAAGCTGCTGCTCCATCTTGGCGCGCTGCTCAGCGGCCCGAGCGGCGGCTGCGGCGGGATCTTCTTCCTTCTTCGGCTGCGTCGTCGGCTTGTCGTTCTGCGCCGTCTCGGTCTTCTTCTTGGTGTCGTCGGGCTTCTTGTCGTCGACCTTCTTTGCTTCGGCCTTGGTGACCTGCTGCGGCTTGGGCGGCTCGATCTTTTTGGGCACCAGCATCTTCACGAAGCGCTCGGGAATCTCCTCGATCGCGGGCGGCTTGGGACGCTCCATCGCGCGCAGATAGACCACGAACGCAAAGTGCGCGGCAAACGACGCAGCCACGACCCGCAGAAGGCGCATATCCAGCGTCGTCAGAAGCTGAGGACGCAGCGACGACGGAAGCTGTGGTTTTGCAAGAAGCGGCGGAGGCTCGACGAGCTGAAACAGGATCTTCAGATCGCCAAAGCGAAGCTCTCCCTTGGCATTTTTCGACAGAGGAAGCTGCCACTGCGACTTGTGCGCGACGGCATCCCCATCGTCGATGAGCTGCTGAAGGCTGACCGGCTCCGCTCCGAGCGCGACGCGACCTTTGAACTCTTCGCCAAACTGAAGGATCCAGCCTTTGTCTCCGGCGACAAACAGCGTGGTATTGCCTGACAGCCCTTCGGTCGGCGGCACGATCAGCGTACAGGACGCATCTTTGCCGATGCTGACCTCTCGCGGGGTGCGCACCAGCCGCTCCTCAAGAGGCTTGCCAGCGAGAAACAGGCCAAGCCGCAGTGCGCGTGCCGAGGACTTTCCGTCGTGATCGTGGGAAGAGGCGCTCATCGTCAGAAACCTAAAATGGCGGAGCCTTTACGGCGGCGCCAATTTTCGGCAAGAAGCTCTTGCGTAGCTCGGCGTAGTCGTAAGGAATGGCAGCGCGGCGAAGAACGTAAAACGCAGCGGGTTTTTGCATCTGGCCTTCGACGACCAGACCTTCGGTGATGCGAAACAGCTTGGCTCCTGTCGAGGTTCTTTCGACCTTGATCGACGCGGGATCGACGGGCTTTTGTGCCTCGGCGGCTTTGTTTGGATCGTCGGTCGCAGCCGGACTCGCCGCAGCCGGACTCGCCGCAGCCGTCGGATTGGCAGCGCTTGTCGTCGTCGCCGGAGTGGTCGCCGCTGGTGGATTTGCAGCGTCCGTCATCGTCGCTGAGCTTGGACTCGTCGCAGCGGTCGTCGGTTCTTGGGCGCTGACAGAAGCCGGAACCAGCAGCGCGACGGCGAGCATCACTTGGAATCGACTCATTGCGAACCCTCCGCGCTCGTCGGTGTTGGCTTTTTCTTCTGACGACGCTGCTCTCGCTCGATCGCACTGCGCGCATCTTTGATGTACGCCTCGGCAGAGTCATCCCGCGTGCCGCGCGTCGCGTCTTGATACGATTCCAGATAGCGAATCGCGATCATCCGTTGGCTGACTGGATCGAAGCCCGGCATCGACGGTGCATCCAGATACAGAATCCCGAGGTTATAGAGCGCATCGGCATTCTGCGGCTCGGCGGACACGACCTTTTTGTACGCGGTGTCAGCCTCGATGAAGCGACGCATTCCGCGCAGCGCCGATCCGAGGTTTAGCTGCGTCGTGAGCAGTCCTGGCAAAAGCACCGTCGAGCGCTCACACGCAAACAGCGCTTGCTCGTAGTTCTTCGCCAGCAGATACATCGCCGACAGGTTGTGCCACGCGAGCCCCGACGCTGGGTCCAGCTCCGTCGCTTTCTTAAACGCTGCCGTCGCTGCGATTCGATCGTCTTTGGCCAGCGCCAAAAATCCCAGCAGCACGTAGCCTTCGGCATTGTTTGCGTCGATGGTCTGCGAAATTCCGACGATCGCTGCCGACAGCTCGCGCTTGCCCAGGAAGTAATACGACGTCGCCAGCACCAGCATCGACGAGACGTGATGATCGTCTTTGGCCAGCGCCAGCTTCCCGAGCACAATCGCGTTTTCGTACTGCCCGGCATACATCGCCGCGCGCGCTTCCTTGGCCAGCTTGCCCAGCTCCGAGCTGTCTTGCGTCACCACCGGACCCGGCAAAATCAGCTGCTTGGCGACGTGCTCGTCTTTGGTAAGCGGATAGGTATCGGGCTTGTAGGCGTTTGCGCGCTGCCGAGCCAGCTTCGTCCACTGATTCGACACGCCGAGCTTCTGCGCCTGTTCCAGCGTCACCGCGTAGCGCTGGAGCGCCTTTTCCTCGATGCCCGCGACGTTTTCTTCGATCTTGTTCTTATATAGGTCGCAGGCTTCCGCCCCGAGCCGTCGCACTTCCGGCGGACACGGAGCCGCCAAGAACGCCTTCGCGTACAGCTCGAACACGTAGCCCATGCGAAAGTACGCCGCCAGCGTCTGATTGGCGCGCCGATAGGTCAGCACCTTGTCGTAGACGACGACGGTTTCCTGCACTTTTTTGTTAAACGCGCTGATCGAGCCTTCCAGCTCTTTGCCGCTGCCGCCGATCTTCAGCCGCTCGACTTCTTGCAGCTTCTGTTCCGCCAGCAGAAACGCCGCTTCCGCCGCATATTCCGCTGCGTCGCTGCCCGGCGGGAGCTTCTGTCCGAGCTGCGCCGCCCGCTTGTAGTTTTCCGTCGCGTCGAATGGATTTCCCTGCTTTTGCTCAAGCTTGCCAAGACGCACGTACGCTTCGACCACCTGCGGCGCGGCGCTTGGCGTCTGCGCGTAACGACCGACGAACTGCGACAGCTCTTGCTCGGCCCGCGCGCTGCTTCCCAGCTTTTCAATCGACAGCGCGGCTCGGAACTGTGCCGTCGCGGCTTCGTCGGGACTCGTCTTGTCGCTCTGCGCATACTGCTTCCACAGATCCGCCGCGAGCGAGTAGCGCTGATCGTTTTCCGCAATCAGCGCCGCGTTGTAGAGCGCATCGTGACGGTGCGTCGA
>CALMML010000371.1 GCA_937868485.1 uncultured Myxococcales bacterium
ACGACGCGCATTTACATCCGCCGAGGATCGGTCCCAGGCTGCGCGTACACCGTCGTCCAGATGCTCGACTCTTGCGCGGGCGGCGACTCATCGGCAAAGCGAACGGCCTCAGCCACTCCCTCGCGCACCTGATCTTCGATTGCAACCAGCTCCGCTTCGGGCAGCACCTTCAGCAGTCGAGTCCGCGCCAGCTCAATCGAGTCCCGCTTTTTCCAGCGCTCGATCTCTTCCTTGGTGCGGTAGTTGCCCGGATCGGACATCGAGTGCCCGCGATAGCGATAGGTCTCGATCTCAAGCAGCGACGGAACGAACTCGGTTCGCGCCCGCTCAACCGCCGCGCTGATCCGATCGCGAACTTCCAGCACATCATCGGACACGAAGCGATCGCGCTGCATCGCAAAGCCCGACGCACGCAGCGTGATGTCAGGATGCGCCAGCGTTCGTTCCAGCGGAGTTCCCATCGAATACTGGTTGTTTTCGACGATAAACACCACCGGCAGCTTCCACAGACCGGCGAGCGACAGGCCTTCAAAGAACGCGCCTTGGTTCACCGCACCGTCACCCAGGAAGCACAGCGTCACTTCTGGAAGGTTTTGATACTTGCTTCCAAACGCGACTCCCGCTGCGAGCGGAGCCTGCGCACCGACGATGCCGTAGCCTCCGAGGAAGCGATGCGCAGCGCTGAACATGTGCATCGATCCACCGAGTCCGCGCGAGCAGCCCGTGTCTTTCGCCCACAGCTCCGCCAGCACCGCTTTGCCCGAATCGAGCGAGCTACCGGCCTTCGCCATGAAGTGTCCGTGCTCGCGATACGACGTCACCATGTAATCGGAAGAGCGCAGCGCCAGCGCCGAGCCGACACAGATCGACTCCTGACCGATCACCAGGTGAAGAAATCCGCCGATCTTGCCTTGGCCGTAGCCTTTGGCAGCGGCTTCCTCAATGCGGCGAATGAACAACATGTGCCGGTACGCGTCGCGCAGAACCGGAATGTCAGCCTCAGCAAGTGGCTTGAGGAGGGCGGGATGCACGGCTTCCTGCGACGGAACCGAGGTAGTAACTGTGTCCATGTCTACGCACTATATTCGATGCTCGCGCAGCGCAGGAAGCATTAGTTCTTGCAGCACAGCACGCCGTTTGTGCTTGCGTCATTCTGCGTGGTTCCCGCGAGCGGCGAAAACGGCGAGTTGATGTCGAGCTGCTGGTTTTGCCAGTCGACCATCGCCTTGGTGAAGTTGCCGCACATGATGTTGTTGATGTTGCTGGTGGACTTGCCGCAGCCGGCCCACGCAGCACTCTGGTTGTTGCCTGCGGTTCCACACGAGCTGTTCCCAAAGCCAAAGCGAGCCGGGACATCCGCCAGGTAGAAGCCGTTCACGTTGTTGCAGGTGCTCAGGTTGATCGTGTCTGCCATCGTGCAGATCGAAAAGCCCGCCGCACACAGCCTCGTTGCGTTCTTGGTGGCATCGGGGAGCGCTTGGTACGTGCCCGGACACGCCCACGCAGGCTTGGCAACGCTGCCGCTGACATCGCTACCTTTTCCGTCAGAGCAGCCGCTGTTGGCGAGAACGCCGCCGTCGGAGCTACCACTTCCGCTGCCCATCTGGCAAATGCCCGCGATACACGAAAATCCATCTGGACAGAAATGGCTCGAATCACACAAAAGCTGCGCAGTGGTCAAATCAGGGTCAAAACATCCAACAAGCAAAGAAATCGAAAAAAGCATGATCTTTCGCATCGTTGATTTCTCCCGTATCCGTGCGTACAGACTAAAAAGTTCCGACCACAGCCAAGCCATTTCCCGTCGGAAGAATCCGTGCCGTCGGTGTAGCTGATGCTGGCGCAACTGGAGCCGCTGCCGCTGGCTGTTTTCCACGCAGATACAGCCAATATCCGGTCCAAGCTGCTCCACCCGCGATGGCGATTCCACCCAGCACATCAAATGCTATCGCGGTATTGTTCAGCGTCTTTCCTTTGTCATACAGCGCAGCCACATCACCGGTCCAATAGCGATTGGATGACGAAGCCACTTCTTGCTGAACCGACAGCGCAGATACGCCCGTTCCGATTCCAATGGCCAGGAACGCCACGCCAGCGCCCAGCGTCGCCAGCGCCGGAATCGGAGGCAGCTTCGCATAGCCCTTGAGCCAGCCCGGACCGCCGTCGAGCGGAACCGCTCCACCCGATGCTGCTTGCGCCGGCGCTGCAGCCTGCTCTTCCTTGAGCTTGGCCAGCTTGGGCCGAACGTCTTCCGCGTCCGACGGATTGGTCGCCAGATACTTTTCGTAATAATCGATGGCTTCGTCGCGCTTGCCCTGCATCTCTGCCGTGCGCGCCAGGTTGAACAGCAGCGGCGTCAGCTTCGACAGATCGTAGGCCGTCTGAAACTCGGTTCGCGCCGCAGCGTAGTTTGCTTCCTGAAAGAAGCGAGCGCCTCGGTCAAAGTGCAGCTTGGCCGCAGACATTTCTTCTGTGCTGGGCTGTCCCGCTGGAGCCGCTGCGTCCCCCGTTTCAGCGCGTGCTTCGGGAGCAGCCACCGCCAGCATCAAGCTCAGCCCACAAAGACAGGTACGAATCGACAGCGTAGATAGTCCCATAGCGGGAAGGTCGCGATATGCCACGTTGCGAATATAACACGGTATGCGGGCAAGGTGCCGCGCGTTCTTCCTTCACCGCTTCGTCGAGGAAGGTGTTGGCATGACATCTGCTGCCGCGTTCTCGATGAGCCGCCGATTCCCAAGGCGCTCGTCTGAGCCAGCTTCACCCAGCTCACCCCGGTGCGCCGCAGCACAACTTGCCGTGCGCCGATGCACAAGATGCCGAAACTAGGTGCGTAACTGCACGATCGCTCACATTCGTGCAGCAGGGACGACGGGCTCGGACTCTAAATCAGCCAAAGGATACGCACATGGATATCCAGACAAGCACGGACGAAACCCTTGATGCCGATGTCATCATCGTCGGCGGCGGCGTCACAGGCTGCGCAATGGCAACCGCTCTCGCCGACGGCAAGCGCAAGATCTTGATCTTGGAAGCGCGCACCGGACACAAGCCTCGCTTTGCCGGAGAGCTGCTTCACCCGACGGGAACTCAAGTCCTCGACGATCTTGGCTTTCTAGAAACCCTGCGGCGACACGGCGGTGTCGATGTTGATGGCTTTGCCGTCGTCAAGTCGGTCAGCGATCCGGTCACACGCCTTCCCTATGGCGAAATCGAACGGCAGCGTCCGACGGGCTTTGCGATGGAACACCGCGATCTCGTCACCGGCATGCGCGAGTGGACGGAAAAGCAGCCCGGCGTCCGCTTCCTGTTTAGCGAAAAAGTCGAAGAGCTGACGCACAATGCCCAAGGTCGCGTCAATGGCGTGCGAACTGCAACCAAGACGCTGCGAGCCAACTTGGTGCTCGGCTGTGACGGTCGTCACTCGAAGATTCGTCCACTGCTCGGGCTCAGTGAAGAAGCGCGCCTGTTGTCGTTTTCGGTTGCGATGCGATTTCCCGACGGTGCGAAGCATCTGCCCTGCCCGACCTTCGGACACATCTTCCTCGGTGCGTGGGGACCGATGCTGATCTACCCGATCGGCGGTCACAACGGCAGTCGCGATGCACGAGGCTGCTTCGATGTCACTCGCGAGCTGTCCGGCGGACCCAAAGGTGCCAGCGACCTGATCCGTCGAGAGTATGCACCGCACCTGCCACCGGCACTCTCGAAAGCGCTGCTTGAGTCCCTGGATCGCGAGCCACCACAGATTGCAGCCAACGAAGCGATTCGGACCGCGAAAGCGATTCTGCCCGGTGCCGCCATCATCGGTGACGCGGGAGGCTGCGCGCACCCACTGACCGCCGCTGGCATGACGGTTTGTTTCACCGATGCCCAGCGTCTTGGCAAGCTGCTCGCTTCCGCAGGAAACTTTTCCGACGCCGCCCAAGTGGATGCCGCGCTTCGTCGCTACGAGATTGAGCGATATCGCTTCGTTCGTGTGCGTGAGCTTCTGGCAGACGCGCTGTACGAAGTCTTCCGAGGCGCAGAGCCCGGCACGCGCGCAATCCGTGAAGGCATCTTCCGCTACTGGGAAGGCAGCAAGACCGCACGGGCGCGCTCGATGGCGCTTCTGTCGGGAGCCAGCTCCAACCCTGCCCTGTTTTTGCGGGAGTATCTGACGGTTGTCTCCAACTCGACGACGGCAGTCATCGCCGGAGAAACCGGTCCCGTGCGCGGCGAGTCCGCGACCATGCGAGAGCGACTCGACTCGTTTGTGGGACTGGGACAGAAGAGCTGGGAAAAAGCGCGCATGGTGCTGCGCGACGTTCGGCAGGAAATCCAGCGAGCCAGCGCCTAGCGGCTGAATCGGAATCGGTGCAGTCTCGCTGCACCGGAAGCGGACCTGGCCTTAGTACTTGTGCAGGATCAGGCCGCTCGGTCCGACGACGAAGATATCGGTCGTGCTGCCGCAGCCAACGCCCGTAAAGGGCTGGTTGGTCAGTGACGTCTCTGCCGACCAGTCGGATCCGCTGTTGCGCATGATCACGCCCTGGGTTCCGACGACCCACAAGTCCGTGCTCTTCGGAACCGAGCACGCAGCCACACCGCTTGCGCCGGACTGAACCAGCGGACGAGCCATCGCCGACGTCCACTTGCCTGCCGCGCGCCTGAGGATCGTGCCTTTGTTGCCGACTGCGCTCAGGCCTTCTTCGGTGCTTCCGACAATCGAAACAATCGTCTCGCTCGTCAGTCCCGATCCTTCCTGGGTCCAGCCGTTTTTGTCACGACGCAGGATCACGCCCTTCGAGCCCGCGACGTAGACGACGCGTGCGTCACCGCTGCCCATGCCCCACGCCGCAAACAGATCGTCGGTAATCGGCGGACCCATCGGTCCTTGCTCGATGTTCCAGTTGCCCTGGAGCTTGCTGTAGATGCGGCCACCGCGTCCGACGACGAACACCGCGTCCGATCCGACCCACACGCCGGTCAGCTCTGCGACGCCCAGGACGCCGCCTTCGACCACCCACACCGAGCCCGCTTGATGCAGGATCGTTCCTTCCGCACCGACGGCCCAGACATCGGCATCACCGGCAGAAGGAATGTAGCCGCTGACCGCATTGAGCGTCACCAGCGACTGGTTGGGAACGATCTTCCAAGACCCGAGCGCGCCAGCTCCGGCTCGCTTGATGATGAGACCATCGCTGCCCACCGCATACGCTTCCGCTGGACTTGCAGCCCACACCGACGCGAGCGATGCGGACGTCACACGGCTCGAAACCTGCGTCCAGGTATCACGCTCACGACGGAGAATCGTTCCCAAGTTGCCGACCGCGTAGACGGTGACAGAGCCGGTGCCACGATCCGTGCCCCACAGCGCCGACAGAAGCTCGGTGGTCAGTCCGTTGGCTTCGACTTGCCAGGCACCCGCTTTGCGACGCATCAGCGTGCCCTTGGCTCCGACGGCGAATAGCTCATCCCCAACGCCCCACAGCGCAGTCAGGTTGGCCGTCGTCGGAGGTCGCTCAAAGCTCCAGCTTCCGCCGGTCTTGCGCATGATGAGTCCGCCGTCGCCCGCCGCAAAGACATCGCCTGCGAGTGGACCGGTTCCGACCCACACCGCGTTGAGCTGCTGCGCGGCCATGCCGTTGGCTTCGATCAGCCACTTTCCGTCG
>CALMML010000372.1 GCA_937868485.1 uncultured Myxococcales bacterium
ACAGCGGTCATGCCGTAGACCCAGTCTTCTCGCGAAGTGAGCATCGGACGGACGACGGCATCCCACTCCGCCGACTTCATGATGCCGCCGAAGGTGTGGAAGGCACAGCCGTGACCGGCTTCGACAAGCAGCGTCTGTCCGTCGTCAATCAGCTCGGGGGTTCGCTCAAGCCGATGTGCCATCGCGAACGAACAGCGGTTGTAGTAGTCCGCCATGTGCTGGGTGAGATAGAGGCCAAACGCCGGGATGAGTCCCTCGTCGTTGCCGCTGATGCCCAGTCCAGAGACGGCCTCGATGATTTTCTGCTCGTCGATGGCCATTACAGAACCTCGATCTCTAGCTCGCAGTGGGCATCGCCCTGCGCATGACACGACAGCTCGCGACCTTGCAGCCGCTCGGGGGGAAGCTGTGCCGCCGCACAGAGCGCACCCATCCAAAAGCCGACCGGAAAGTGGCAGACGGGACGCTTGGCGGTTCCCCACTTGGCCAGCCAGCCGATCGCGTAGTGCGAGGTCAACAGGCGAACCCGACCTCCGCGCGCGGTCAGCGTAGACGCATCAGCCAAGCCAAAGCCCAGCGTCGCAAAGATGCGCTGCGCGAGCACCAGCTTGTCGGTCAGGTTCATCGCCGGATCGCGTGCCAGCTGCCCGGACAGAATGTGCCGCGCCGATTCCATCGCTGCCGACATCTGAAGCCGCATCGCTTCTTCGGGACCGAGCCCGTCTTCGATGCTGCGCTGCAAAAACAGGTTGTAGTGATGGCAGTGAAAGACCAGGCGGCGATCACCGAGCAACAGCAGGTTGCGACTCGCATCGAAGTCCTGACGCACGGTGCTCATTGCGGGGCTCCTTCAGAGATGATCTCTTTGGCGGCACGCTCGGCGCAGGCGACCAAGTCAGGATCATCTGCCATCACGGCGGCGAGTCGAGACAGCGCTTTGCCTACCTTGAGGTTGAGCCGCGCCAGATCCACACCTGGAAGACCGCCTGGGCGACTCTTCACCCGCTCGACGATCTCCACAAGTCGGACTCCCATGGTGTAACTACGCCCCCAATTGTATTTTCCGCTACGTCAAGTTTGGCTGTCAATCGACTGGTTGCCAAGGGTCACATCATCACACCAGGATCGCGTTCGACGACGCCACTTTTCCGCTCAGTTTTGCGTGACGCTCGACAGCAATTTGCGATGATGCGCGCTATGTCGCAGCTACTTCAGACGGACTATTTGGTCATCGGCTCGGGCATCGCCGGACTTAGCTTTGCCCTACACGCCGCTGAACATGGCGAAGTCCTGATCGTTACCAAGCGAAAGGCCGACGATGGCAGCACGGCGTGGGCGCAGGGCGGCATCGCAGCGGTGCTCGATCCGACCGATACCCTGGATGCGCACATCGAAGACACACTGACGGTGGGCGATGGGCTGTGTCACAAAGACATCGTGTCGCTGGTGGTCGGTGATGGGCCGCAGGCTGTTCGCGAGCTGTGTGAGCGCTGGGGTGTTCAGTTTGATCGCGCCCCGAGTGGAGACTTGGATCTGGCGCGGGAAGGGGGACACTCTGCCAGGCGGGTTGCGCATGCCAAGGACACGACCGGCAGAGAGATCGAGCGCGCGCTTCTCGAGGCGGCTCAGCGCAATCCACGCATTCGCATCTTGGCGGATCACATGGCGGTCGATCTGCTCACGCTGGCCAAGTACGGCGGTCCCGATGCCTGCTTCGGAGCCTATGTGATGTGTCGGCAGACGCAGCAAGTGCTGGCGATCCTGGCGCGCGCGACGGTGCTTTCGACCGGTGGAGCGGGAAAGGTGTACCTGTACACCTCGAATCCAGATGTGGCGACGGCGGACGGAGTGGCGATGGCGTATCGCGCCGGTGCGCAGCTCGCGAACATGGAGTTTATCCAGTTCCATCCGACGTGCTTGTATCACCCCGAGGCAAAGTCGTTCCTGATCTCGGAAGCGCTGCGTGGGGAAGGCGGTGTCCTGCGGCTCCAGAGCGGCGAGTCGTTTATGGAGCGCTATCACCCGATGAAGTCGCTGGCTCCGCGTGATGTGGTGGCGCGCGCGATCGATGCGGAGCTTAAGCGCTCTGGAGCGGACTATGTGTCGCTCGATATGACGCACCTTCCGCCGGACTTTTTGGTGGAGCGCTTCCCAGCCATCTTCGCGCAGTGCATGCACTTTGGGATCGACATGCGACAGCGTGGGATTCCGGTGGTTCCGGCGGCGCATTACTCGTGCGGAGGCGTTGTCACCGATTCCTATGGACGGACAACGGTGCGCAACCTGTTCGCCATCGGAGAGACTGCGATGACAGGACTCCACGGCGCGTGTCGGCTGGCCTCGAACTCGCTGCTGGAAGGGGTGGTGTTTGGACGTCGCGCGGCGGAGACAGCGAAGCAAGCGCAGGCTCTGTTTCCTCCCACCGTCATTCCGTGGCAGAGCGGAAATGCGCAAGATCCCGACGAAGCGGTGGTGGTCACCCAGAACTGGGATGAAGTCCGCAGGCTGATGTGGAACTACGTAGGAATCGTCCGAACCGATCGTCGCTTAGAGCGTGCGCGCCGTCGCATCGAGCTGATTCGGGAAGAGATCCGCGACTACTACTGGAACTTCAAGATCACGCCGGATCTGCTGGAGCTGCGAAATGTGGCACTTGCCGCGCATCTTATTATCGAGTGCGCAGCGCGTCGCAAAGAGAGCCGAGGACTGCACTTCAACACCGATCATCCGCACAAAGATCCGCTCTACGCGACTGATACCGTGCTGCAAAAAGACAGTGGTCCAAGTCCCAGGTAGAGTATGTTCGCGAGGCCATGAAAAAAGGCTTCGTTCTCGGTGGTGGCAGCTATCTGTCGGAAGGAAAGCAGCTCTTCGTACTCGCGCTGATTGATCTGGATGCACAGAGTCCTTCCGCAGAGACGATTCCGCTTTCCTTTATGGGACATGGCTTTGCGTTTGATCCGACCTGCCGATTCCGTGTTGCGCTGTTTGAAAAGAAGGGTCCGGGCGCGGCGGTTGTGGATCTACGTGAGCGACGGGTTGTGCGTCCGATTGAAACGCCTCCCAATCGTCGCTTTTACGGTCATGGTGCGTATTCCCAAGATGGCGCTCTGCTGTACGCAACAGAGTCCGTGGTAAGCGATGGCTTCGCGGGCATTCTGTCTGTTCGCGATGCCGTCACCCTGCGCGAGCTGGGAGTGATTCCTACGCACGGAGCGTCTCCGCATGACTGTCTCCTCATCGAGGAAGGAAAGACGCTGGTGGTGTCTAACGGAGGCGGACCGCTCGACGGTGGAGAGCTTCCGTGTGTCTGTTACGTAGAGCTGGCAAGCGGCAAGCTGCTCGACAAAGTGGTGCTCGACTCTCCGCTTCACAACACCGGACACATTGCGCTGTCACAGCGCGGCGATCTGGCGATCATCTCGGCTCCGCGTGATGGACTTCCGAACCCAAACGAGCAGCTGGGTGCGGTGTCGCTGCGTCCGATCCAATCGGATGTCACAACGGTGAAGCGTCCAGCATCGGTGGTGCAGCGCATGCGGGGAGAGACGCTGTCGCTCACCATCTTGGAGCGCTCGCAGATTGTGGTCACCACCAACCCGTTTGGAAACCTGGTGTCGATGTGGCACCTGACCGATGCAACGTTCGTCGGCAAGCTGGAGCTTCAAGGTCCGCGCGGCGTCTGTCAGTCGCTCGATGCGGAGTGGCTGTTGGTCAGTCACGTACTCGGGCAGTCGGTCGCGCTGACGGCGTATCAGACCGCCAATCGCAAGCCGGTGGGATGGATGGTCAATCCCAGCTACATGAGCGGATCTCACATCGTCTGTCACGATCTGTCGATGTAGCGAAGGAAGCGAAGC
>CALMML010000373.1 GCA_937868485.1 uncultured Myxococcales bacterium
TGCTGCTGCTGAGCTTGCTGCTGCTGAGCTTGCTGTTGCTGCTGCTGGGCTGCCTGCTGCTGGGCTTCGCGCTGCGCCTGGGCGGCTGCGAGTGCTGCCCGTGCGTCGCTTCCATTTTCGGAATAGAGCGTTGCTGCCGTCGGCGCTGCCGTCTTCACGGGCTCGCTGGCCGCTGGCTGAGACGCTGCCGGCTCTGCCGCCGGTTGAGCGGCTGGCTGATCGGCTCGCTTGGGCTCGCTCGGCTTGGATGCGAAGATCTCTTTGAAGTCGTCAATCGCGGACAGCTTGAGCCAGTCCTCGAAGCCTTCCTTCCAGCCGTACGTCTCGCTGTCGACCTGGCCAGCCTTGACCTTGCTGCGAACTTCCTCAGCCGTCATCGGGCCGACTTGCTCGCGATCGATTACGAGGTGCCACACCGCTTCTCCCGTCGCTGGCTCTTGAGCCGGAGCTGGGGCTTCAGCTGGTGCGTCTCCGCCTGCAGGTGATGACGCTGTGCCATCGGCGTTTTTACCAACGACGATGACGTGGCCGCACTTCTTGCAGCGAATCTTGAACGCTTTGCCGCTGACCTTTTCGTCGGCAATCTGGTACTTGGTTGCGCAGTTGTCGCAGACGATTTTCATGTTGGAAAAATCCCCTCTTCGGACTCGAAGCGGTGACCAATGAAACCCAGCTTATACGAAGCGCGCTTTTCGCCGCAAGCACGCTCTACCCTTGGGCTCCCCCGAAAAACACAGCCAGAAATCCTGGTTGAACCTGTTGTCACGGTAGGCAGCATGGCTACCTAAACGGATTCTTGAGCATGATGGTTTCCGCCCGTCCCGGACCCACCGAGATCAAGCAACAATCAATGCCTAGCAAAGTCTCGATGCGCCGTACATAACGCTTGGCGCTGGGCGGAAGATCTTCGACCTCGCGAACATTTTTTAGCTCTGCGTCCCAGCCGTCGAGCTCTTCGTAGATCGGCACGGCACGCACAATGTCTTCTGGATCGAGAGGTAGCTCGTCGTAGGTTTCGCTGACACCGCTGCCACCTGCTTCTGGGGTCAGCTTGTATCCGACACAGACCTTCAGCTTGCGCTGTCCTGCGAGCACATCCAGCTTCGTAAGCGCGAGTCCCGCCATGCCGTTGAGCCGCACCGCAAGCCGCAGAGCCGCGATGTCTAGCCATCCACAGCGACGAGGACGACCGGTTGTGGCCCCGAACTCGGCACCGGCTTGACGAAGGTGTTCCCCTTGGTCGCCATGTAGCTCGGTCGGAAACGGACCTGCTCCGACGCGGGTGGTGTAGGCCTTTGCGATACCGATCACCGACGAAATGGCCGTGGGACCGACCCCGCAGCTTACGCACGCACCGGCTGCCAGCGTGGTCGATGACGTGACATAAGGATAGGTTCCATGATCGATGTCGAGCAGTGCGCCTTGGGCACCTTCGAACAGGACGTGCTGGCCGCGCTGGATTTCTTCGCTGAGCACACGCGTCGCATCCTGAATGTGCGGTCGCAGCGCTTCTCCGTAGGCCAGATACTGCGTCGTCAGCGCATCGACATCCGGCACGGTCCCGCCAAGCTGCGCAAGGATCGGCCCGGTTTCTTCCAGCTGGTGCGCAATCCGCTCGCGGAGACGAGGCGCCGACAGCAGATCGCGCATTCGCACGCCGCGTCGCGACATCTTGGACTCGTACGCTGGACCGATGCCTCGTCGCGTGGTGCCGAGCGCGCCTTTGCCTTGCTCTCTCAGTCCGTCGAGCAGCTTGTGCGTCGGCAAAATGACGTGCGCTCGCTCGCCAATGATGAGATCACGATCGTCGCTGAGAAGGCCTCGGCTGCGCAGCTCTTTCATCTCTTCGAGCAGCGTCTGCGGATCGATCACCATTCCGTCGCCGAGTACGCAGCGCTTGCCGCGTCCGCGTAAAACACCCGACGGAACCAAGTGGGTGATGACTTTCTGTCCGCCGACGACCAAGGTATGACCGGCATTGGCTCCACCTCCGAATCGCACGACGGTGTCTGCGAACTCGGTGTAGAGGTCAACGACCTTGCCTTTGCCTTCGTCGCCCCACTGGGCTCCGACAATCACCACGTTGGCCATGCTGCGCTTGTCCTATGCATCCGGCCACACGTAAGGCCCGGAGCGGCTTCCTCTCAAGCGACCCACGCTAGGCGATCCACGCCCGCGAAAGCAAGCACGCTCGATCGTCCTCGTGACTTTGCCGAACTTGACACGGCGCGACTCATAAGAAATCGGACAAAAAGCTGTCTTTTTGTTGGTTATCCAACGAGCTGACCTTGTCGAGCACCGATCGCGATCCCATACTCATGTGCCTTATTCAGGACAAATAGCGTTACCAAGGAGACGGAAAAACTATGTTAGCTCGAAAATCTTTATTTCCTCGGGTTGGGCAATTTTTGGGAGCGGGCTCGCTGGCAGCGCTGCTGAGTTTGTCGATCACAAGCTGTGAGTCATCCAGCAGCCTTCCGCCGAATGACATGGGCGGTGTCGGGTCGATTTCTGTGACGAGCGTGAGTCCTTCGGTGGCTGGCATGGCAGGAGGAACCGCCGTTGCAATCTATGGCAGCGGTTTTGTGCAAGGTGCGACGGTGGCCTTTGGAAACAAGCAGGCGTCCGAAGTGACGGTGCTGTCTTCATCGAAGCTGCAAGCTGTGGTTCCTGCGTCGGATGGATCGGTTGGATCGGTGCCGGTGACGATTCGCAATCCCGACGGTAGCTTTGCGGTTGCAACTGGGCTGTTTGGCTATGTGCGGGTGGTGCTCGACTTTGACGCGGAGCGCATCGCGGTGGGCACGCATCCCGTCGCAGTCATCGCCGAAGACACCAACGGGGACAGCGGTCCCGAGATCATCACCGCCAACGATGGCTCGCAAGATGTGTCGGTGCTGGCGTGGAACGTGAACTACAAAAACGGCGTGAGCTTTTCGACGCCAGTTGGGCCGAACGCGCTGGCCGTCGCTGACTTTAACGGCAACAAGATCTTGGACATTGCGGTCGCTTGTAACAACGCAAGCTCCCAAGATCTGGCGATTTTGAGCGGCAACGGTGGCGGTGGCTTTATGGCGCCGGTGACGTTCGCAGTCGGGCGCAATCCGACGGCAGTTGTGACGCATGACTTCGATGGAGACGGCAAGCCGGATCTCATCTTGGCACCGCGCACGGGTGACACGGTGTTTGTGCTGCGCAACATCAGCGTGACGCCGGGCTTTGCGTTTACCAGCATGGCGACGTATCCGCTCAAGACGGGAAGTGCTCCGTCGGCGCTGCTGCTGGAGGATCTGACGAGCGACGTGTATCCAGAGCTGGTGACGGCGAACTATTCGGACGGGTCGATCTCGACGTTCATTGGCAACAGCGGAGGCGTCTTGACGGGTCCGAAGCATACCGTCGCTGGCGCGCAAGTGCTGTCGCTGGCTGCTGGGGATGTAACCGGCGATCAGAAAAAGGACGTGGCGGCGCTGAACTTCGGAACCAAGACGGTGACGATTCTGAAAGGTCGTGCCGACGGAAGCTTTGATCCAGGTGAGATCATTGCAACGGAAAAGGATCCGCGCGTGGTGGCGATGGCTGACATGGATGGCGACGGAAAGCTGGATCTGGTGGTTGCCAATGGCGGTGCGGACAGCGTCGGGATTTACCTGGGCAATGGCACGGGCGGGTTTGATGCTCCGCAGTATGTCTCGACGGGAGCAACGCCGTACGGAATGGCGATCAAGGATCTGAATCTCGACGGAAAGCCAGACATTGTGACCGCGAACTACAACAGCAGCGATGTGTCGATCCTTCGCAACAAGACGCAGCGCTAAGCCGTGGACTGGTCCGTCGCACACACGCTTTCAAGAGCCGACCAAAGGTCTGTGTGGTGCCCGCCGGTTGGCCTGTGTTAGGAGTAACGAATGCAATCGGCATCCATGGAATTGAGCGCAGCTGCCCAGAGCCGCACCGCCACGAGCCAAGCGGAGCTGGACAAATACCTAGCCATCCTGAGCGAGAATGCGACCCCGTTTGCACGGCTTGCTCCTCGTGAAAAAGCGGCGCTGCTGCGCGCTTGTGTGCCACGACTGTTGGCGGTGGCCAAGGACTGGGTCGCTGCGGCGTGCAAGGCCAAGGGTCTGAACATGGACTCGTCGGCAGCCGGAGAAGAGTGGCTGGGCGGTCCGTATGTGACGATGCGATGCCTGCGAAAGCTCATCACGGCGCTCGATCAAATCCAGGTCTCGGGAAAGCCGAAGCTTCCGGCGGGCGCGATTCGCGTTGCGGCAGACGGACGGACCGAAGCGCTGGTGATGCCGGGGGAAGCGTACGATCACGCGATCTCGGCGGGCTTTACGTGTCGGCTGCGGATGGAAAAGGGCTGGGACGATCGCAAGGTGCGCGACGCGCAAGCGATCTTCTACAGCAAGCGTGATCCCGTCGGTGGCGTGTCGCTCATCCTCGGGGCGGGCAACGTGGCGTCGATTCCTCCGACGGATGCGCTGTACAAGATGTTCCACGAAGGCATGCTCTGCATCGTCAAGCTCAACCCGGTAAACGAATACCTGGGTCCGTTCTACGAGCAGGCGTTTCAGCCGCTCATCGAGCGAGGCTATCTGCGCTTCGTCTATGGCGGTGCCGAGGTGGGAAGCTACCTGTCGTATCACCCGCAGATCGCCGATGTTCACATCACCGGGTCGGATCGTACGCACGATCAGATCGTCTGGGGTCCGCCGGGTGAAGAGCGCTCGCGTCGGCAAGCGGCCAATGATCCGCTGCTGAAGAAGAACATTACGAGCGAGCTGGGCTGTGTGACGCCGGTGATGATCGTGCCGGGCAGCTACTCGGCGAGTGAGCTGCGGATGCTGGCGGAAAACATCGTGACGCAGGTCGTCAACAACGGATCGTTTAACTGCAACGCCGCCAAGATCCTGGTGCTGTCGGAGTCGTGGCCGCAGCGAGAAGAGCTGCTCAAGACGGTGCAGGAGATCTTCCAGGACATGCCGACGCGGCGTGCCTACTATCCCGGTGCGAACGAGCGCTTTGCCAAGCTGACGGCAGGCAAGACGGTGACGCGGCTTGGGCAGGCGGTGGAAGGGACGCTGCCGTGGACGCTGATTCGCGATGTCAGCTCGAAGAATCCCGACGAGATGCTGTTTTCGACGGAGCCGTTCTGCTCGATCATCAGCGAGGTGACGCTGCCAGAAAAAGATGCGGCGGAGTTTGTGACGGCAGCGGCGCGGTTTGCCAACGATCGGCTGTGGGGCACGCTGAGCTGTAGCATGTACGTGGCTCCGTCGACGGAAAAGCAGCCGGATGTGCAAGCGGCGATCGAAAAAGCGTGCGACGTGCTGCGCTACGGTGTGGTGTCGATCAATCACTGGCCGGCGGTGGCGTACGGTGCGATGACGCCGCCGTGGGGTGGACATCCGTCGGGAACGCTGCTCGACATTCAGAGCGGCATCGGCTTTGTCCACAACTCGTTTATGTTCGAGGGCATCGAAAAAGCGATCCTGCGTGGACCGCTGGCTCCGTCGCCGAAGCCGCCCTGGTTTGTGACGCACAAGCGCTCACACGAAGTCGCAGAGCGGATGCTTCGCTTCGAGGCGGATCCGTCGTGGCTGAAGATTCCAGCGATTGCCTTCCACGCGCTGGCGGGATCGTAAAACCCTTCGCAACTGCTGCAGCTGCCTATGATTCGCATCGTCGCTGGAGAGCTGGGGGGCCGTCGGCTGCGCACCCCAAGCGGACTTCACACTCGTCCCACGACGGAGCGAGTGCGCGAAGCCCTGTTCAACATCTTGGGAGAGCTGCGACCGGGCTGCGTCGTCTGGGATCTGTGTGCGGGCAGCGGTGCGCTGGGCATGGAAGCGCTGTCGCGCGGCGCAGGTCAGGCGGTGTTTGTCGATAGTGATGCGACGGCCTGTCGCGTGCTGCGTCAAAACCTGGCCTCGCTCGGGCTGGCGACGCGTGCGCAGGTGGTGGAGCTTTCGCTTCAGCGCTTTTTGCACAGTCGCGCGCACAAGTCAGAGCCGGTCGGGCTTCTGCTCTGTGATCCTCCGTATGCGGCGGGAGAGCTACCGAAGCTGCTTGCCTGGCTGTCGAGCGACGGCGCTGCCTGTCTGGCACCGGACTGTCGTGTGGTGATCGAGACGGATGTGCGAAACCGTGGGGACTTGGGCATTGGCACTCGGTACGGCGCGCTGGTCTGCGAAGACGTCCGTCGCTATGGCGATACCGTGCTGCTGTTTTGGACTGTGTCCGCTCTGGCCGCGTACGAACCGTCTGGTTTGAAGCCTCCAGCGTAAGGAACCAAGCCGCCAAAATCGTTGGCACTTCTATCGCTGTCTCCGACGGTAGGTCTAGCCTTGCGCAATTCGGCAAGTTGCGAGAACCTAAGAGACAATGCTTCCCACAGGCTCTGATCCCCGTGCCCTCCGGGCGAAGCTGATTTCGTACCTGGGCAACGTCAAACAGTTTTTCGAAGCCACGAGCGTTGGATTCAATCCAAATGTCTCGCCGTACTGGTCGGCGTTTGATGCACTGCGTCGTAACAAGCCTCTCGCTGAGGAGTTTGTGTCGCAGCTTCAGACCCTGCTTGAGTTTCTCGATCGCGAGATGATTCCGGCGCTGGCGCAAGCTCCGGCGACGGCACAAGCTGCGGCTCCACCACCAGCGTCCGCGCCCTGGCCGGGTCCAGCGGGAGCGGCACCGTCCGCGCCCTGGCCGGGTCCAGCGGGCTTTGCACCGGTGGCTCCAGCGAGTCCCGCACCGCTTCCGGGCACGATTCCGCTGCCAGACGGGACCTTCAACAGCGACGAGACGCAGCTTCTGGATCGGGTGTCTCCGGCGGTGATGATTCAGCGAATTGCGACGAGTGATCCGGTTCCGCGCTCGCCCGCGCCGACGCCAGGGATGACGCTGGGCAATCGGCGACCGGAGCCTGCGCGCAGTCCTGAGCCGGCTCGTCCGGTGACGCCGCCGCGCGGTCAGGAGCCGGTTCGGGTTGCGCCGCCGAGCGTGTCCGACGAGCCACCGAAGTATGATGTGGCCGGAGAGCTGAGCCTGGCCGACGTGCTGATTGCGGATCGTGAGCTGCAGACCGATCCGTCGCTGCCGCCACCGGCTGCGCCTGTACGTCGTCCGATTGATGCGCCGCTGCCGGGTGTCTCTCGGGACTCGCGAAAGTCGATTCCACCGGCTCCGGCGCGACGAGATGTGGCGGTGGAGGAGCCTGCTCCGTCGGCCAAGCGTGCGGCGCTGCTGGCGGTTGCGCTGGAACCGGCAGAGCCAGCGAAAGCGGCAGAGCCAGCGAAAGCGGCAGAGCCAGTGAAAGCGGCAGAGCCACCGGCTGCGACGCGGGCCCCGACGAGCAAAGCGGCCAAAGCGGTCGCAAGTCCGGCTCCGGTGATTGCGGCGACGCCACTTCCGGCTCCAGTTCCGATGTCTGCGGAGCTGCCACGGGCGGGAATCAAGCTGCCACCGATTACGCGGGCGACGAAGACGATCTCTGCGACACCGGAGCCTGCGGCGGCTCCGACGGTGGTGGCCAGTGGGCCAAGCAAGAGCCCAGCCAAAGAAGCCAAAGCGGCGGTCGTGGAGAGCAAGCCGGTCGCGGCTCCTTCTGTGGCCCCGGTTGTTGCGTCTGAGCCAGCGGCACCGGTCAAGCCAGCGGTTGCCAAAGCGCCTGCGCCCGACAAGATCGCGGCCAAAGCGGTGGAAAAGCCAGCGGCGGTGGAAAAGCCAGCGGCGGTGGAAAAGCCAGCGG
>CALMML010000374.1 GCA_937868485.1 uncultured Myxococcales bacterium
TCGAGATCTGTGCGGGACTCACCGCTGCGCACGAGATCGGGATCATTCATCGGGATCTGAAGCCTGAAAACGTGCTGCTGGCCAAGGACGGGCGGGTGGTGCTGACCGACTTTGGCATTGCGCGGGCGGTGGAGCAGCCGGACGCGGAAGGCGGCGGTCAGGCGGGGCTGCTCGGGACACCGGAATACATGGCGCCGGAGCAGGTGGATGGCTCGGCAGAGGTGACGGCGGCGGCGGACCTGTACGCGCTTGGGGTGACGCTGTTTGAGATGCTGACGGGCAAGCTGCCGTTTTCTGCGGCGACTCCGATGCTGACGGCGATGCAGCGGCTGTTTCACGATGCGCCCGATCCGCGTTCGGTTCAGCCGGACCTCCACCCGCAGCTGGCGGAGCTGGTGCTGCGCTGCTTGCGTCGCAATCCCAAAGAGCGAATCGGCAGTGCGCAGGAGCTGGCGGCCTCGCTTGCGCAGTTTTTGCCGTCGCGGACGATGCAGATTCCAGCGGCGTCGAGCGTGTCGGGCGGCTATGCGGCGCTACCGACAGAGACGGCGGTGTCGCGGCAGAAGTCGGTGGCGGTGCTGCCGCTGCGCAACCAGGGCGCGCCGGATGATGCGTATCTGGCGGAAGGTCTGACCGAGGAGCTGATCGACGCGCTGTCGATGGTCAAGGGCGTGCGGGTGCGCAGCCGAGGCCAGTCGATGAGCGTGCAAGGGGACTCGCGAGAGGCACGGGTGGTCGGACAGTCGCTCGGGGTGCAGCTCGTGGTGGACGGGACGCTGCGGCGGCTTGGGGATGCGCTGCGGCTGACGGTGCGGCTCATCAACGTCGAAGACGGCTTCCAAGTGTGGGCGCAGCGGTTCGATAGCAAGGTGGCCGAGCTGTTTTCGCTGTCGGATACGGTGACGGCGGCGCTGGCGCAGGCGCTGACCAGTCAGATGGGCCAGGCGGTCGAGCGGGCCAAGCTAAGCGATGCGCAGGCGATCGAAAAGTACCTCAAGGCGCGACAGCTGTATCACCGCAGCAGATCCAGCGAGATGAAAGACTGCGTGGCGCTGTTCGAGGAGATCCTGGTCGGGCGCGAACACGATCCGAAGCTGCTGGCAGGCTATGCGCTGGCGCAGGCGCGCAGCTGGTTCTTTGGGGCGGCGGACGCGGCGGCCAAGGCGCGGACGGCGGCGGAGCAGGCGCTCGTGGCGGCTCCAAACAGTGGCGAGTCGCACCTGGCGCTGGCGATGGTGAAGTTTCAAGACGCGGACCTGCCGGGGGCGGTGCTGGCGGTGCGACAGGCGCTGCGGCGGGCTCCGACGCTGGCGGAAGCGCACGATCTGCTGGGTCGGATCTTGATCGAAACGGGGCCAGTGGCGGAAGGCTTGCGCTCGCTCGACATCGCGATGGACATCGATCCGGCGCTGCATCGGCTGCTGGTGGATCAGGCGCGGATCTACGAGCTACAAGGTCAGCATCAACAGTGCGACGCGCTGCTCGCGCAGGCGGTGGTGCAGATGCAGAGCGTGGCATTTACCGGGGCGCTGCGGATGCGGGTGTGCATCTGGCGACGGGATCGGGCGGAGGCGCAGCGGATGATGCAGAACCTCGACGCGGGGCTTCAGGCGTTTCCGCATGTGCTGCGACTTCTGCAAGCGGTGGCGACAGGCGAGCGGCTGGACTTGGTCAAGCTGCTGAGCGACATGCCGCTCGGACGCAGCAGCAGCGGGCGCGGGCAGGCGCTGTTTCATCAGCTCGGCTGCGAGTGGTATTCGTTCCAGGGCGAGTTTGACCAGGCCATCAAGGCGCTGGCTCCTGCGGTGGACAACGGGCTGTGCGACATCGTGTGGATGGATCTGTGTCCGCTGCTACAGCCGCTGCACAAAGATCCGCGCTTTGCGGCCATGCGTCGGTCGGTAGAAGCGCGCGCCAAGAAGGTTCGCGATGCGCTGACCCAGCCGCTGTTGTAGTGGGCGATCCAGTCGTCGTCGCCGCCGGTTACGCGGGCGGAATCGAAAGGCTCAGCACCAGCGCGTCTTCTTCGCTTTCGCCAGGAACAATCGGCGGGTAGTAGCGCGGGCGGACGCCGGTCTTCACAAAGCCAAGCTGCTCATACAGCGCAAGCGCTGGGGTGTTGTGGGCGCGGACTTCCAGCCACAGCGTGGCAACCTCCAGCGTGCGCAGCCTGTCACAGCAGGCCAGAATCAGCTGGCGAGCGAGTCCCTGACGCTGAAAGGCGGGGTCGGTGCCGACTTGCAGGATGGTGGCTTCATCCAGCACGCGCTGCATCAGGCAATAGGACCGGAGCTGTCCGTCGGGAGCCTCGCTCACCGCGAGCAGCGTCTCGGGCCGCAGCAGCGTGTTCCGCAGCGAGTCTTCGCCCCACGGATGCGGTTCCAGCACGGCTTCCAGCGCAGCGACCTGCGGAGCCAGTCCGGGCCGTTGCTCGTCTTCGATGAAGCGACAGGTGACCATGGCGCGCACCATAGCCAACCGCCTGGCTCAAGTCACCGATTGCGCTGGCCTGCACGCTCCAGCATCGTCTGAAAGTCCTGTGCAGGAATGTCGTTGCGCGTGATGTCCTGCTTCTGTGCCAGCAGCGACTCGATGTCGGCCAGATCGGCATCGCTGAGGCCGTCTGTGCCAAACGGAACCGGGTCGCTGGTTGTGGCTACGCGATCACGGATGACGCTGCTGGTCGTCGGACCACTGCTTTTGGACGAAGTTCCGCTCGCTTGTCCCTCGGGTCGAGAATCGTTTGCCATGCTCCACCCCACCTCCCTATACTCGCACGGCAATGCGAGTCCCTCTTATCGATCTTTCAGCGCAGTATCAGAAGATTCGGACCGACGTAGACCAAGCGGTGGCCAGCGTGCTGGCATCGGGTCGCTACGTGATGGGCCCGGACATGACGGAGTTTGAAAAAGAGCTGGGCCGTTATCTCGGCGGTCTGCACGTCGTGGGCGTCAGCTCGGGAACCGATGCACTGCTGGCGGCGGCGATGGCGCTTGATGTCGGGCTGGGCAGCGGCAAGGACGTTGGCTGCACGCGCGATGTCGAAGTGGTGACGACCGCGTACAGCTTCTTTGCGACGCCCGAGACGGCGGTGCGGCTGGGCGCTCGTCCGGTGTTTTGTGACATCGCCGAAGACAGCTTCAATGCGGACATTGGCGACATGCTGGGCCGCATCAGCAAAAAGACGGTGGCGATCCTGCCGGTTCACATGTTCGGGGTCCAGATGGACGTAAGTCAGCTGGTCGCGACGGGCATTCCGGTGATTGAGGACGCAGCGCAGACGCTCCAGCCGGGGATTGCCAGTCAGTCGGCGTGCGCGACGCTGAGCTTCTTTCCGACCAAGAACCTGGGCGCAGCAGGCGACGGTGGCGCGGTGGTGACAAAGAGCGCCGAGCTGGCCGACAAGCTCGGGATCATGCGTCAGCACGGCAGTCGGCCCAAGTACGTGCATCACCTGTGGGGCGGCAACTTCCGGCTCGATCCGATTCAGGCGGCGATCCTGCGGGTGAAGCTGCGGCACCTGGATGCCTGGCAAGCCCAGCGTCGCCACAATGCGCAGCGCTACCGAGAGCGGCTCGCCGACCTGCCGCTGCGTCTGCCCGTCGACTATCCAAGTCACGTCTATCACCACTTTGTGATTCGGACCGAGCGGCGCGATGCCCTGCGGGAACACCTGGCGGCGCGGCAGATCGACAGTGAGGTTTACTACCCGCTGGCGCTGCACCTTCAGCCTTGCTTTGCGCACCTGGGCTATAAGCCGGGGAGCCTGCCTCGCTCTGAGGCGGCGTCGAAAGAAGCGCTGGCCCTGCCGGTTCACCCCGACCTGTCCGAGGAACAGATCGACTTTGTTGCAGAATCAGTGCGCGGCTTCTACCGTGCCTGACCTGTAATGAGTGCAAACGAAGCTGTTTCTTCTGCCCAAACTTCCTCTCCTGCTCCGGTTTCAGTCGCGGTCGTCGGCGCTGGCTACTGGGGCGTAAACCACGTTCGGACCTTCGCTCGACTGGCTGGCTGCGAGCTTGCGCGGGTCTGCGATCCCGACGCGAAGAACCTCAAGCGAGCGGCGGGCCTGGCTCCTTCGGCGAAGCTTGGCGGCGACTATGCAGAGGTGCTGGCCGACCCGCGCATCGACGCGGTGGTGCTGGCCACCCCGGCGGTCTTGCACGCGGAACAGACCATCGCTGCGCTTCGGGCGGGCAAGCATGTGCTGTGTGAAAAGCCGCTCGCGCTGTCGGTGAAAGACGCCAAAGCGGTCAAAGCCGTCGCGGAGCAGTCGGGCCGAGTGATGATGGTCGGGCACCTTTTGCTCTACCACGCGGCGGTGCTGCGCCTGCGCGAGATGATCCACAGCGGCGACATCGGCGAGGTCTATTACCTCTACGGGCTGCGGGTGAACCTGGGCAAGCTGCGCCACGACGAAAACGCAATGTGGAGCCTGGCTCCGCACGACGTGTCGATCATCCTGTATCTGCTCGGGCAAGTGCCGGTGTCGGTGGCGGCGCGCGGACATGCCTATCTTCAGCCGGGCGTCGAAGACGTGGTCTTTTTGAACCTGATCTTTGGCGACGGCAAGATGGCGCAGATTCAGGTGTCGTGGCTCGATCCACGCAAAGAGCGTCGGCTGACCGTCGTCGGTGAGCGCCGGATGGTCGAGTTCGATGACTCGCATCCGACGGAAAAGCTGCGCATCTACGACAAGGGCTTTCACCGTCCGCCCGAGTTTACCCAGTTTGGCGAGTTTCTGACGGTGCGCAACGGCGACATCCACATTCCGCACCTGGATCTGCCCGAGCCGCTCAACGTCGAGTGTCGTCACTTCATCGAGTGCATCCAAAAAGGCCAGCCGCCGCGCAGTGGCGCGCAAGAAGGGCTCGATGTGATTCGGGTGCTCGGGGCGGCGGACAAGTCGCTGCGCAGCCAAGGCGCGCCGGTTCAGATCGAGGACGAGCCGTGAGCCAGGCTGCGGCGATGCGCTGGTCGAAGCTTTTGTCGTCACGACGGATTCGCAGCGATGGCAGCTGTGAGCCGCTTGTGCAAGACGAGCCGCCGCTGCGCACCGACTTTCAGCGCGATGCCGACCGGATCTTGTTTTCCCCGGCGTTTCGACGGCTAAAGGACAAGACGCAGATCTTTCCGCTGCCGGAAAACGACCTGATTCACTCGCGGCTGACGCACAGCAATGAAGTGGCGGTGATCGGGCGCTCGCTGGGCTTTGCCGTCGGTCGAGAGATTGCCGCGCGTCACGGAGAAGATCCGAGCCGATCGTGGGCGCAAGACTGTGCCGACGTGGTGTGCGCCGCGTGTCTGTCGCACGACATCGGCAATCCGCCGTTTGGTCACTCGGGCGAAGACGCGATTGGACGCTACTTTCGTGGTGATTCGGCGCAGGCGCTGCTGCGCTCGGTGGGACTGACGGATCGGCAGCTGCTGGACCTCTCTCGCTTCGAGGGCAACGCGCAAGGCTTTCGCATCCTGACGCGACTTCACGACGAGCCTCGGCATGGAATGCGACTGACGGCGGCGACGCTTTCGGCGTTTAGCAAGTATCCGCGTGAAGCGGGCGACGATCTGACCCAGCCGAGCGTGGTGTTTTTGCGCAAGCCGGGCTTTTTTCAGGCCGAGCGTGCGGTGTTTGCGGCGGTGGCCGAAGAAGTGGGCCTGCTGCGTCGCGACACCGAGGGCTTGGCGTTTGTGCGTCATCCGCTGGCGTACTTGGTCGAAGCTGCCGACGACATCGCGTACTGCATCTTGGACCTGGAAGACGGGCTGCGGCTAAACCTTGTGCCTCGGCAAAAGGGTCTGGAAGCCCTGCGCGCAGTGGCCGAGCAGACGCCGCACTTTTCGATGCCGATCGACGACGAGTCCAACGATGCCGTCGAGTATCTGCGGGCGCGCGCGATCAAGCAGCTCCTCATCGAGACGCAGCAAGCGTTTATGGACTGTGAAGCGAGCATCTTGGCCGGTCAGTACAGCGTCGGTCTGCTCGATATCGTTCCGTCGGCGCAGCTGCTTCGTCACATTCGCGGCCTGTCGGAGACGTACTGCTACAGCAGTCGATCGGTGCTGGAGATTGAGCTGGCGGGCTATCGACTGCTCGGCGAGCTGCTGGGTGAGCTGGTGCCAGCGGCGGTCAAAGACGAGTCTTCGCGCTGTCTTCACGAGCAGAAGCTGCTGCGTCTTTTGCCTCGGGTTCCCGTCGAGCCAACGGCGTATGAGCGCGTGCTGCGGGTGACGGACTTTATCTCGGGGATGACGGACAGCTACGCGGTGTCGCTGTATCGCAAGCTCCGAGGGATTTCACTGCCGGGAAGCGTGCGCGTGTGACGATGGAATCGGTCAAGCTTCAGTTTGTGTCGCCTCGTGTGCTGCCGCAGTCGGGAAAGCTGACGGGGCGGGTCGCGATCCTGGATGTCGCGTTTGTGGCCGACGAGCTGGGTACTTCGTTTGAGGGCACGACGCGCAAGCTCATCGACGAGCTGGGTCCGCGCCTGGCGGTCTGGGTCGATCATCACGATCACGAGCGTCATCGCGACTACGCCCGCGATCCGCGCTTTGTGCTGTGCAAAAAGTCCGAGCATGGCGCGTGTCCCGAGATGATCACCGAGGAGCTGGTCGCGCGGATCGGGCCGGTCGATACGATCGTGTGTCACCTCGATCTCGACGGACTGTATGCGGCGGCGAAGTGGCTGCGTGGTGGGACCGAGCCGTATCCGGGTGCCGACGACGATGCACGGGCGATTGATACGCGGCTCGGCACGCCGGGGCCGATTGCGGTGCGGATCGATCACGCGCTGCGCGCACACTTTCGCGACGACGGACTGAAGCAGTGCATCGTTCATTACGTTGCGACGGGCGCGCAAGATCCAGTGCTGCGACAGCGGATCGATCAAGCGGCGGCAGACTTCGAGGTGATGGAGCGCGAGACGCAGCGGCTTTCTTCGCTGTACGAGCGGCGCGGACAAGCGGTGTTTGTCGATGCGCAGCTTCACGCACGCACGAGCTTTGACAAGACCGAGCTGCTGCTCGCGGGTCAAGCGCTGGCGAAGGTGTCGATTGTGCGGCACGCGGGCTATGTGACGCTGGCGGCGGCGTTTGACTCAGGCATCGACTTTCTGAAGCTGTTTGGGATCTCAGGCGGAATGCCGACTCGAGTGACGCTGCCGGAAAAGCGGCTCGCGGATGTGCTCGCGAAGTTCGCTGCGGACAGTCAGATTTCGGCGGTTGACCGGTAAGAATCGCTTTGTTAACGTCCGGCCACTTTTTGCGAAAGCCCCATCGACATGGCGACGACGACGCTCCGAACTTATACCTTCATCGACGCCCTTCAGCCGCAGCTTGCGAGCTTTATGGGTAAGACGGCGAAAGGCTTTCTGCCGGTTCCCGGTCAGGCCTCGCTGTTCGTCGAGATTGCACCTGGTATCGCCATCAATCGCGTCACGGACGTGGCGCTCAAGGCGACCAAGGTGGCACCAGCGCTCCAGGTCGTCGAGCGCGCGTATGGACTTCTGGAAGTCCATGACTTCGATCAAGGTGAAGTGCGGCAGGCGGGAGAGGCGATCCTCGGGCAGCTTGGGCTGTCTGAAAACGATCGCTACAAGCCCCGCGTGCTGACCAACCAGATCATCCGCGCGATCGAGCCGTACCAAGCGCAGATCATCAACCGCAACTCGCAGGGCATGATGGTTCTGCCCGGTCAGTCGCTGTTCATCCTGGAGACGGAGCCTGCGGGCTACGTTGCCTTCGCGGCAAACGAAGCCGAAAAGGCGGCGCGCGTGTTCCTGGTGTCAGTGACTCCGTACGGAGCATTTGGACGACTGTATCTGTCGGGATCCGAGGCGGAAGTGGATGCGGCTGCGGCTGCGGCCACGGCGGCCATCGAGTCGATTCCCGGCAAGCCGTTCGACAAGTTTGTAGACAAGTAACTGATCGTCGACTGGATCTTTGCAGAGAATCCGTCGAGACGAGTACGAACAAGAGGACACGAAAATGGCTGATGCGCTTGGAATGATCGAGACCAAAGGTTTTGTCGGCATGGTGGAAGCGGCCGATGCGATGGTGAAGGCGGCTCGCGTGGAGCTGGTCGGCTACGAGAAGATCGGCGGTGGGTATGTGACCGCGATTGTTCGTGGCGACGTTGCTGCCGTCAAAGCGGCCACCGAAGCGGGTCAGCGCGCTGCCGAGCGCGTGGGTGAGCTGGTCTCGGTTCACGTCATTCCGCGTCCGCACCAGAACATCGATCTCGTGCTGCCGCTCGGTCGCACCACGACGGCGAGCAAGTAGGCCGTCATGGTCCTGGGCTTGGTGGTCGGCACCGTCGTCGCTACCCGCAAAGAAGCGGAGCTTACCAGCCTGAAGTTTCTGCTGGTGAAGCCCTGTGACTCGACGGGGAAACCGACGACAGCAGCGCCAGTGGTCGCCGTCGATGCGGTCGGAGCTGGCGTCGGCGAAGTCGTGCTTTATGCATCTGGCTCGTCGGCACGGCAGACCCAGGTCACCAAGGATCGTCCCGTCGATGCAACCATCATGGCGATCGTAGACTCGGTGGACGTTGACGGTGCCGCTGGTTATCAGAAAAACCCCGCGTAGCAGTGCCCAGCCGGTGCCATCGCGCTGGCTGTGATTCTGGTCTGACAAACGAGAGGACCTGGCCGTGCAGGTTGACGAGAAGCGCATCCAAGAGATCGTCGACAAGGTGCTTCTGCGCCTGTCGCCGGATTCGATGAAGACGCCCGCTGAAGCGGTGATGAAAGCCGCTGAGACGGGAAAGCCGAGCACGGGCACCTCGCAGCAGCCCGGTGGCTTTGTGCCGCCACACCTGCGCAGCAGCGGGCCGGGGAAGCGGGGTGATGCTCGCATTCCTCGGGGCACGCACGGTCTGTTTTCAGACATTGACTCGGCGGTGGGCGCGGCGGGCAAGGCGTTTGAGCAGTTCCGCAGTGCTCCGCTGTCGACGCGCGAGCGGATGATCGCGGCGATGCGCAAGGTCACGCTCGACAACGTCAAGCTGCTGTCCGAGTACGCAGTGGCCGAAACCGGCTACGGTCGCGTCGACGACAAGATCAAGAAGAACACGCTGGTAGCGACGAAGACGCCAGGGACTGAGATCCTGCGTCCGACGGCGTTTACCGGCGATCACGGTCTGACGGTGCTGGATCGTGGCGCGTACGGGGTGATTGGTGCAATCACTCCGACGACGAATGTGACCGAGACGATCATCAACAACGGCATCGGCATGCTCGCGGGTGGCAACGCGGTGGTCTTCAACACGCATCCGTATGCCTGGCGAACCTGCGCGTGGTTCATTCACCTGCTCAACGAAGCGATTGTGCAGGCGGGCGGACCGGCAAACCTGCTGTCGAGCGTCGCGGAGCCCAGCATCGAGAGCGCGCAGAAGCTGATGACCCACAAGGGCGTGCGGCTGCTCGCGGTGACGGGCGGCGGCGCGGTGGTGAAGGCGGCGATGACCTCGGGCAAGCGCGCGATTGCGGCGGGTCCGGGCAATCCTCCGGCGGTGGTGGACGAGACGGCGCGGATCGATCTGGCGGCGCGCGGCATCATCGAAGGCGCTTCGATCGACAACAACATCGTCTGCGTCGCGGAAAAAGAGATCTGCGCGGTCGCCAAGATTGCCGACAGCTTGAAGGCAGAGCTTCAGCGTCAGGGCTGTTATCTGCTCAATGACCGGCAGGTGCGCGATCTGGAAAAGGTGATCCTCGACGGAGATCACGTCAACCGCGAGTGGGTTGGCAAAAATCCGTCGGTGATTGCCAAGCAGATTGGCGTCCATGTCTCCGACGAGTGCCGACTGCTCTTCGCCGAGCTTCCCGAGCAGCATCCGTTTGTTCAGCACGAGCTGCTGATGCCGGTCATCGGGATGGTTCGTTATCCCGACGTGGCGGCGGCGATTGCGGGCGCGGTGCGCTGTGAGCATGGCTTCGGTCACACGGCGGTCATGTACTCGCAGAACATTGAGGCGCTGTCGGCGATGGCGCGCACGGCCAACGTGTCGATCTTCGTCAAGAACGGCAGCAGCCTGGCGGGTCTGGGCTACGGCGGCGAAGGCTATACCTCGTTTACGATTGCGTCACCGACGGGCGAAGGCATGACGACCGCGCTCAACTTCACCCGCGAGCTGCGCTGCACGATGAAGGACGCGTTCCGCTTCGTGTAAGCTGTTTCGACTTCGGAGTCATCACCACTTTGGGCCCACTGCGTACAGGTCAAGCCGAGCATGTCGAAGCCAGCGGGCCTGCGCTCGGGCTGCTGGAGCTTCAGTCGATTGCTCGTGGTGTGACCGTCGCGGATGCGCTGGTGAAGCGAGCCGCCGTGCAGCTTCATGTCAATCGTCCGGTGTCGCCCGGCAAGCACTTGGTGCTGTGTAGCGGCGAAGTGGGCGATGTCGAAGAAGCGATGCTGGCGGGCCGGGCGCAAGCGGGATCGTCGCTGTGTGACGAGCTACTGCTGACCCAGGTTCACGACGAAGTGCTGGATGTGCTGCGTCGCAAGACCAAGCTGCCACTTGTGGAAGATGTCTCGATCGGGATCTTGGAGACGCTGAGCGCGGCTTCGACGCTGCGTGGTGCCGATGCGGCCTGTAAAGCGGCTGAGCTACGGATCTTCGAGCTGCGGCTGTGCGACGGACTCGGCGGCAAAGGCTTTGCAATCCTGTTTGGCGAGCAAGACATGGTCGAAGCGGGGCTCGCGACGGCGCAGCAGGTGCTCTCGCCGGGGCTGCTCTTTTCGGTCGAGCTGATTGCGCGGCCTCACCCCGACCTACTGCTGTCGCTGTAGCCGACACGCGCGACGCTGTCGGGATCGCTGCGCAGCCCGAAATTCCTTCTGACGTCCCCCAGCGAGGCAAACATCGAGCTTGTGGGCAGTCCGGTGGCGACGATGTCGGGTCCGGTGAGTCCGCCGCTGCTGCCAAGAAGTAGGTACAGCGTGCCGCTCCTCCCGACCGCGAGTACATCGGCAACGCCGTCGCCGCTTGTGTCTTGGCTGACGACACCGCGAATGGACTCGGGCATGGGGATGCTCAGCGGCGAAAAGGTTCCTTTGCCGCTGCTCGCCAAAAACCACAGGCGCGGGTTCTGATCGTCGCTGATGATGAGATCGTGTTGCGTGTCGCCGTTGAAGTCGGCGCTGGCTGCTTGAAACAGCGATCCACCAAGGCTGTGCGGCGGGCTGGTGGTAAACGATCCATTCCCGTCGCTGAAGAAGCTGCGAACGCCGGTGGATTCGATGCCGATGATGTCGGGATCGCCGTCACTGTTTAGCTCATCGATGACCACTTGCTGAACCTGCGTTCCCGGCGGAGAGGGCAGCGTCACCGGCTGATTGTCAAACTCCAGCGGGTCGAGCGAATAGGCAAACGCGGCTTCTTTGCTGACGCGCTCGAAGCACGAGCTGATCAGCGTCACCGCCGACGGGCCGCACGACACGATCGACGAACCCAGCGTTCCGCTGAGCTGGTTTGACGCCTCCAGCACGACGTTTTCCAGCGGTGTGCCATCGATCTCGACGCGCATGTCGCCTTGAAAGCCGCTGCCGGTGATGGTCACTTTGGTTCCGCCTCTGCGCGATCCGCTCGTCGGTGTGATCGACTCAAACGAGATGGCCGGACAGCTTGGCGGCGGCAGCGGTTTGCACGTCTCCGTGACGTAGTCGCACTCTTCCAAGTCGCCGCACACCGCTGGGGACAGCACACAGTTGCGACGGTCTTCGACGAGCGAGCCGCTCCACAAATCGTCACAGCTGCTCTGTGTAAGTGTCGAGAGTCCGACCATTATCAGCGAAAGAGGCCGAATCCACCGCGTAGCAAGCGTTCTATGCTGTTTTTTCAAGGAATGGCTCCTGGAATGAAATAGAACCTTGTTCCTGTTCCTGTAATATTTTTGCTTATCGCAATATCTGGAAAGCTGTCTCTGTTGAAGTCGCCAATCGCCGCAGGTCCATTGGGGAGGTTTGACAATGGATTCTTGACTTCAATCTGATTGAGTGGATTGAGCGATGCAATCTTGACCACCGCTCCTGTGCTGGCAGTGGGCATGATCACGATGTCTTTTTTGCCATCGCAGTTCATATCGCCAGCAACCAGCGTCGATTGACTGGCTGCGGTGATTCCAGCGTCGATGCTTAGGATCGGCCACGCTCCATTGTCATTGTTTAGTGCCATCACCAGCTTCATGGTGAAAGATTCAATTCCTGCAATGTCCATTTTGCCATCACCGTTCCAGTCACCAGCGATGAGCGAGGTCAGTGAGTTCGCGTTTCGAACCAGCTCAGGACCTTCGCTGCCATCGCGCTTGAGCGTGACAATTCTTCCTCCGGTGCTGGTGATGATGTCTGGATATTTGTCGTTGGTGATGTCGGCAAAGATGATCGAGTCAATTCGATTGATCTTTTGAAGCGCAACCGGCGTGAGCTCTGGTTGGTATTTGTTGTTGGTTGTGTTGAATTTTGCGATAAACAAACTGTCCATGGTTGTGTCGTTTAAGTTGCTTGTGATTGCAAGGATGGTATCATTGCCATTTTGATCAAGATCACCTGTCAGCACAAAGCGAACCTCATACTGAAATCCAAATGCATTGTTGGTGTCGAAACCTCCCGTTGCTGGATTGAGAGAATAGATGGCCAGTGTCTTTCGTGTTCCATCGAGATTGATAAACCCATTGTTTTTGGGAATTGTGGCTGTCGAAAAATGAATAGGCTGGATGAACGAGCTGGAAATGCTGGCAAATGGAATCAAGAGCTTTTCTGCTGGTGTTCCAAAGCCAGAGAAAATGATGATCTGTTTGCTGACGCTGAGTGCTAGATCTGGCTGCTGGTCTAGGTCGAAGTCATCGACGATCATGTTGTTGGCCGTATCAATATACGGCATCGGATTGGCTGGGATTTTTCCATAATACGGATCAAGTGTATACGTGAATGCGTTGGGAACGAGCAGCTGCGCACCATCTGCGCGCTTGAGGGTTAGATCTACTTTTCCACAGCGACCGGGCGCCGCTGGGGCTGAGCCGCTGAGCCGCTGATCACTCACGATCTGCTGATTCACGAGGGGACTGGTTCCCAGCAGCGCATCGGTTTTCGGGGAAAAGCCACTGCCTGTGATGGTGATCGGCTGTCCACCAGAATAGGGCACTTGCTGTGGAGTGATCGATTCAAACTCTATCGCTGAGGTCATGCTGCACGCATTGACACTTGGATCGCATATGCTTGGATCAACCCTCGTGAAGCTGGTCCACAATGAGTCACAGCTGGTGATGCTGCTGATGGTTAATCCCAGGAAAGCGACAGTGGAAAAGAGACGGCGCGTCATGCTGGTTCCTTGTCTTTTTTTTGCAATGTTCATATCGTTCGTGAGCGATATCGTGAGTTGATGATTTATTGTTTTTGGAAAGATGGATATCCTACGTAGATGCCGTCAGTTT
>CALMML010000375.1 GCA_937868485.1 uncultured Myxococcales bacterium
GTCGATCGTGTCACGGAGCCTCGCGCTTTGTGTTGGACTGTGTGCGATGTCCAGCGCATCCGCCGACGTTCCCACCCCAAGCGTCGATGTCAGTGCGTATCGCGACAAGCTCACCGTATTGAGCGATGGAAAAGGACACTTTGTCGCCGTCACACCGATCAGCAGCGATGAGCGCGTGGTCTTCTACGGCGACGGCAAGGTCTTTTACCAGCAGCGTCTCGTCGGAATGAGTCGCAACGGCGACAAGTGGGATCACGTCTTTATCGATCCACGCTTGCCCGTCGGAGGCCGAGAGGAAGGAACCGGCTTTCTCATCTTCGACGGAAAGCAGCATCGCGTCGAGTGCGACAAGCGCGTAACCAACCTAAATCCCGTCGCTGAAGCCGATGCAAAGACCTTGCTAAGCAGCGCCCAGTTTCTGCGCAGCCCTCGCAAGTTCCGTCCGTATGCACTCGCTCGAGACGATCGCGGAACCTACTACTACGTCGATCGCGGCAATCATCCCGAAGACAAGCAGCGCTTTCGCGTCTTCGCTGGCCAAAAAGGCAACATGAAGCCGCAGCAGATGAAGAGCATCGCGAGCGATCCCTCGGGCGATGTCTTTGCGACCAAGACCGGAACGCTGCGGCTCGTGCTAAACAAAGAGCCGCAAGATCTCAAGTGGACTCAGGGCAAAAAGACAGTCGGTCTGGTGCGCGTTGCGCTCGATTTCAACACCATGATCGCCAGCATCTACAACGAGTTTGGCGTCTACACCGGCGAGCGTCTCGGCACGCCGTGCGACGACTTGTAGCGGTCGCGAATCCGCGAACGCTTGGTCTTGCGCCATGACGGCTCGCTCGACTCAAAAAGAGCTACGCGTTTCCGTCTATCCAGCGCTTTCGTCCGTCGCTCCTTCCGACTGGGATGCGCTGCTTGAACCCGATGACGCACCGCTTTTGTCATGGGCCTATCTGCAAGGTCTTGAACAGACTGGCTGCGTCGGTGAATCGTCTGGCTGGCTGCCGCTTCACATCGTGGTTCATCAGCTCGACGATGCACGCGACACCGACGGACAGCTGATCGCCGCAGCGCCCGCCTATATCAAGCTACACAGCGACGGAGAATGGGTCTGGGATGTCGAATGGCCCGAGCTAGCGCTCGCGTTCGGACAGGACTATTACCCGAAGCTGGTGCTGGCCGTTCCGTTCAATCCCGTGACGGGAGGACGACTGCTCACGCTTCCGACGCTGCCCGAAGCTCAGCGACGAGACTTGCGAGCGCTCCTCTTACGGGCCGCCCAAACGCTGTGTCAAAGCGAAGGACTTGGATCGGCGCACGTCCTGTTCCCGCGCGGTCCGGGCTTCCGTCCGATCGCTGATTCGTCCGACGAGGGAACCGAGCTGGATGTGCTGCCCGATGAAGGATTTTGGCCTCGCCGACAGACGCAGTATCACTTTCACAACCGAGGCTATCGCAGCTTCGCCGACTTTCTTGGCGACATGCGCAGCCATCGCCGCAACACCATCCGTCGAGAGCGCCGCGAGCTGAGCGAGTCTGGCATCACCGTCAGAACGTTCTCGGGACTTGATGAAGCCTGCGGCGCAGCGCCTGGTCCCGACGCTGTCCGTTTTGGTCGCGCCGAGCTGGATCAGATGTTCGAGATGTACGTCGGCACCTCGATTCGCTACACCGGCGAAAAGCCGTACCTACAGCGCGCGTTCTTCCAGCTGTGCGCCGAGCGTCTGGGCGATCGACTGGAGCTGGTGCTGGCCCACAATCGCGACGGACAGCTTCTTGCGGGGGCCTGGAACCTACGCGGCGATCGCAGACGCTACGGACGATACTGGGGCGAGCGTCAGTCGATTCCGTTTCTACACTTCGAGGTCTGCTTCTATCACCCGATCGAGCGCTGCATCAGCGACGGATATCTCGCGTTTGAACCGGGTCACGGAGGCGATCAGAAGCTGCTGCGCGGCTTTCGTCCCAGCTACACCTACAGCGGTCACTGGTTTGCACATCCGTCGCTGCATCGAGTGATCGGTCAGTATCTCAAGAAAGAAGCGGGCTTTATCGAATCGGTCAAAGGCTTCGAGCTTCAGCGCTGTCCACTGCGCGAGGCTGTGCTGCTCGATTCAGAGGCCGAACCATCCCAGCGCGATCGCGACGAGCCGCCAGACGAATAGACCGCGCGACCGCCGGTTCAGCGACGACACGCACAACAGCCGAGCTGGATGCTCGAGCAAAGCGAAATTACATGGTTCTCAAAACATGGCGGACTACTTACAATTACGACAGCGTGCTGCACCATTGTGTAAGCCAGTCCGTATTTTGTCTGTCGTCCCTGGCCAGCTAGGGAACCGGGGAGCCTAGGGAGAAAGAAACCAGATGCCCAAGCAAATCCTGCTCGTCGAAGACAGCGTGACCATGCAGAAGGTAGTCCAGATCGCCTTCGCCAAGGAGGACTACCAGATCATCGCGGTTTCGAGCGCCGATGAAGCGCTGGCCCGCCTTCGCGAGGCTCGACCCGATGTGCTGGTGATTGACGCTGGCCTGACGGGAAAAAATGGCTACGACCTGACCGCCGCCGCCCGCGCAGAGGCGAACGGCAAGGACGTGCCTGTCCTGCTTCTGACCAGCAACTTCAACCCCTACGACGAAGCGCGTGGTCAGCGCTCGGGGGTGAACGCCAACCTGGTCAAGCCGTTCGATACCCAGTCGGTGATCGACAAGGTCAATGCGATCCTCAAGGGTGGAGCGACGCAAGCCACCGCGCCGACCCCAACCCCGGTGGTCAAGCCGCAGACGCCGGTTCAGCCGGTCGTTTCGACCCCTGCGCCCGTCGTTCAGCCGGCGGCTCAGCCAGCGGCTCAGCTTGGCAATGCCAGCCTGCGTCCACCTGCGCCGACCCCGACGCCTGTAGCCAAACCCAAAGAGTCCGCCGCCGTTCAGGCCGTTTCGGCCCCGGTGGTGCCACCTGCTCAGACTGTTCGTCCCGAGCCCAGTGCCAGTGAAGGAGCCCGTATGCCGGAACCCATTCGCGCCGCATCGTCGAGTGCCCAGGGCGCAGGCATTCCCAGCCAAGTCCCGCAGATGCCTCGTCCGTCGCTGATTCCTCGGGCAGCCGTCCCGGCGCCTGTGCTGACCGCGCTCGAAAAGATCGCGGCCCGTGGAGCCGAGTACGAAGCGGTTGCCCGCCTGAGCGCCGAGACCATCGCCCAGATCGCATGGGAAGTCGTTCCCGAGCTGGCCGAGATCATCCTCCGTGGCGAAGCCGACAAGGCCAAAGAGCGCCGCGCGTAGTGTTGCGGTCGGCTGGACCGGCCCGTGTCGAGCGATTCTGTCCTACCAGCGCCAAGTTGTCTGATCATCGTACACACGCGGACAACTTGTTGACACAGGCAACCCACCGAATAGAGTGCTAGAGTCTTTGTAGATTGACTTGTCTCCTATTACCCAGCGCTGACGAGTGCAGGGCGAGAGAGAAAGTTCATGTGGCCAAGGAATCGGAATGTCCCGCTCTCGTGCTCCCCAGCCGACTCGGCGGCCAACACAGAGGAATTTGGAGTCCTCCCTGAAAGCTATCGAGGTAAGCAGATGCTCAAACGCTACTTATTAGCCCTCCCCGCCTTGTGTTTCGCTGGGTTTGTCCAGCCGGCACAGGCACAGGTCGTGATCAACCCGGCAGATGCTGTTGCTGCGCCGCGGACTGATCCTGGCACAGGTATCTGTGCCTCGACGATTCACCTGAAGTCTGGGTCGCTCAACACCCCTGAGGATGCCGCCGGTTTCTTGGATAAGGTGTCCGACCCGAACATCGAAAACCGCGTCTCTCGGGTTTTCACCACCATTAACCATCGCAACAGCGATCCCAACACCCTCGGTGACTTCACCGGCGTCAAGTGGCCCGACGAGCTTCTGCCGTTCTCGCAGAGCCCGACGGCAAACCCGCCCGGCGACGACAACCGGATCGCGATGCGCGTTCGTGGCTACTTCAACGTTCCCACGACGCTGGCCAACAAGACGATCGCCTTCGCACTCAACTGCGACGACGTCTGCCAACTGAGCGTCGGAAAGACCCGCGTTAAGCTCAAGCGGATCGCCAACGACGACGATCAGACCTCGCGCATCATCTACCCGATCAAGTTCACCCAAGCCGGTCTGTATCCCGTCGAGATCATCTACTTCCAAAACGGCGGTGTCGCGTACGCTGAGTGGGCTCGTACCGACATTGAGGTCAAGGAATGCGGTCGCGACATGGACGGCAACGCGATCGGCTGTACGGTGCCGCTGACCGATCCGTCGTACGCGGACAAGTTCAAGCTCATCGACAAGACGGAGCTGTTCAGCGCCATCGTCGGTGAAAACGCCTCTTGCCAAGAGTGCGGCGCCCCGGGTCAAAACTGCTCGACTGGCAACTACTGCGGCGACGGCCTGTGCCAGGCGTGCGATGTTCCCGATCACTGCGGCCCGAGCTGCGTCGCCTGCCCGGCGAATGCTCGCATCTGCTCGACGGGACGCTGCGTGGAATGTACGGCGGATGACCAGTGCCCAGCCGGTCAGACCTGCGACATCCCGAACGGCAAGTGCACCGCACCGACGCCGTGCCGCAAAAATGAAGACTGCCCGAGCGGAAAGATCTGCGATCCCGATCTCCAGATCTGCGTCACTCCGCCCAAGCCCTGCACCGACAGCACGATGTGCCCGGCAGGTCAGCAGTGCATCAACAACCTGTGCAAGACCCCGCCAAGGAAGTGCACCACGGATGCCGAGTGCGCTTCGACGGAATACTGCGACACCAGCGTGGGCGAGTGCCGTCCCCGTCTGAACGATCGCTACGTCGGTGGTCAGGCTGGTTGCAGCGCCGGTCAAACGGGCGGTGGCAATGGCAGCAGCGGTCTGTGGCTGGGTGCTGCGGCTCTGCTGGGTCTGCTTGGTTTCGGTCTGCGTAGCCGTCTTCGCAACGCAAGCAGCCGTCGTGGTGGATCCACGGCGGCGGCCTTGCTGCTTCCAGTTTTTTTTTTCGCGTTCGGAAGTAGCGCGCTCGCCCAAGAACAGCAGCAATTCTCGATAAACGCTCAGACTTTTCGTCCTGCCATCGGTCCGGAGAACATCTTCACCGTTGAAGGTTCCCGGACCCCCGGTCGCTGGGTTCCGATGGCCAACGCTGTGTTTGAGTGGGCCTACCGACCGCTCCGCCTCCTCAACGATCGCGACAGCATGACCGTCGCCGACACCGTGCCCAACATGGTGACGCTCCATCTGACGGGAGGCATTGGCCTTACCAACTGGCTGTCGCTGGGACTAGATCTCCCGATCGTAGTCTACCAGGGCTTTGACCGAAACACCCCTGTGCGCGACGTTCCGAACGGCAGCGAGCCGTCGCTGGCTGGTGTTGGCGATCTTCGCGTGGTGGGCAAAATCCGCATCCTGGACAACACCGTGAGCGGCTTCGGTCTGGCGTTCGTTCCCCAGATCACCTTCCCGACCGGTGATGGCACCCAGTTCCGTGGTGATGACGCGTTCGGCTTCGAGCCACGCTTCGCCTTCGATTACCGCACCAAGGGTGGCTTCATCGTCGCCCTCAACGCGAGCATCTTCCTTCGCACCGCAGAGCAGCAGGCCCGCAACATCAAGGTCTCGTATGCTGGCGCTCGCTACGGACTCGGTGCATACCTGCCGCTGCCGATGAACTTCGGCCTAGCTGGCGAGCTCATCGGCTCCACCAGCTTCCTCAACGCGCAAGACATCTATTCGCCGCTCGAGCTGTACGCTGGCGCTCGCTGGACCCACAGCACGGGCATCACCGTCAACGTCGGTGGTGGCCCCGGTCTGACCCCGGTTGCTGGTTCTCCGCAGGTTCGCCTGTTCGCCAGCGTGGGTTACCTGCCGATGGCTCGCGCCAAGGAAGCGGTCAAGCCGAAGGTTGTTGATCTCGATCCGGATCGCGACGGTCTGATCGGCAAGTACGATCGCTGCCCGACGGAATACGGTCCGCCCGAAAACCAGGGCTGCCCGGACATCGACACCGACAAGGATGGACTCGTGGATCGTCTGGATCAGTGCCCGAACGAGCCAGGTCCGAAGGAAAACAACGGCTGCCCGGACAAGGATCGCGATGGCGACGGTCTGCTCGATCGTCTCGATAGCTGCCCGGATCAGCCCGGTCCGCTCGAGAACAATGGCTGCCCGCTGCTCGACACTGACAAGGACGGCATCCCCGATAAGGATGACAAGTGCCCGTACGAGCCCGGTCCGAAGGAAACCAACGGCTGCCCGCCGCCTCGCAAGTTCATCAAGGTCGAGGAAGGCGAGATCAAGCTGCTGCAGCAGATCCTGTTTGCGACGAACAAGTGGGACATCAAGCCCGCGTCGTTCCCGCTGCTCGACGAAGTGGTCTCGGTGCTGAAGTCGCGCCAGACGATGACCGTCGACATCCAGGGTCACACCGACGAGCGTGGCAAGCTGCAGTGGAACATCCAGCTGTCGAAGAACCGCGCTGAGGCGGTCCGCAAGTACCTGGTCGATCACGGTGTCGCTGGCGAGCGTCTGAAGTCGGAAGGCTTCGGCCCGACCAAGCCGATCTGCACCGAGAAGACGGCCGCTTGCTACGACAAGAACCGTCGCACGCAGTTCCTCGTTACGCACCAGTAGTCAGCCTCGGTCCCGTCTCGCGCTGAGACGGGATCGCTGGCTCCTCCCCTCGCTTCGTTTCTTCCCCCCACATCGTTCACATCAGTCCGCACCGGAAACGGTGACGGCTTCGCCCATTGTGGTCTTGTGTAAGACCCTCGTTGTGGCGATAGTAGGCGCCTGTTTCCCCCGAGGAGTGGAGCGATGTCGTCAGGTACTGCGGCTTTGCCGATTGCGGAGCAGTCTCCCACGCCCACAACGGCTGATTTCGTCGACGACGTGCTGCTGGGTCGCTGTCGCGAGCTTGGCCTGACCGAAAGTACCTTACGCGCACTGCGCCACAGTCAGCTGTCGAGTGCCCAGCGAGCAAGCGCAACGGTTCGCTCGATCCTGGCTCTCGCAGCGCTCAGTCGTGGCGATGGCACCCGCGCCGACGAGCTGCTAACCAGCGGAAAGCCTGTCCGCAGCATTGAAGAGCGACGGCTCTGGCTCGCGGCCAGCTTGTATCGCGCTTGTTGGCTGACGCCATCTGCCGCCGCCAGTGATGAGATCTCGCGGCTGACCCAAGCGCTGGGCAATGTCTCGACGGAAACAGACGTAGAACAGCCCGCGCTGGCTGAACTGGCTCACGGCTGCGCGGCGCTCGCGTATGCGGAAGGACTGCTGCGCGCGACGGACGTAGGCGCCGCTAGAAATCAGCTGGAGCTGGTCGCAAACGATGATCGCCAGCCTCGCGGTGTGGTCGTGGTGGCGCGAATGCTGCTGGCCGCGATTGAAGTCGGCGTTGGACGAAGCGATCTGGCACTCGGGCATATTCAAGTCGCGCTCCATGCCAGCGCCGGGCTCGGTCCCGAGGATCGACTGCTGCGACTGCTGCTCGTCGGGCTGTTGTTTGCGGAAAATCGCCGTCTGGCGCGCGCCATGCTCGACGATGTGATCGCCGGGCGCTACGGAGCGATCTCAACCGAGCAAGGCACCGTCGCGCACTTGCTGCGTGTGCTGCGACTGCTCGCGCAGCACTGTCCATTGGAGCTAGAACACACCGTCGAGCTTCGTCGAGATCTTCGCTGGCTGCTCGGTCGTCATGTCAGCGCGGCCTGGAGCCTGTTGATCGTCTCTGTGCTGGCCAGTGCGCTGGTGGCTGCCGACGAGACCTGTGAAGCCTACGATGTCCTGGTTCAGTCAGCAGCAGAGCTTCGCTGTCGCCGCATCGATGGCGTCGCCGATCTGATCGATCGACAGCTCGCGACCCTGCGCGGGCAGCTTGGTCCTGACGGTTTTGAACCTCTTTTGCGAGAAGCTCAGCGACGAAGAAGGCTGCGTGCCAGCAAAGATTGAGCGGGCGCCTGCCCAATCTTTCGTGCTATAGAGGTCGGTCTTGTTTCCACGTACCCCAGGAAGGAGCGCGATTCTCGATGCACAAAGCGTTGGCACTGCTGGCAGCTGGTTACTTGGCGCTGATCGGTGGCTCAGCACTGGCCCAAGAGGGTGAGCTTCCCCCAGCTCCGTACGACTTCCGCTCGATCGATTGCGGCGAGCTAGACAGCGACGCGGGTTATCGTCCGCTCCGTCCAAGTCACATCGCGGGCGAAGACACCGACATCCTGTGCAAAGTCACGGTGGCGCTGTCCGACAAGAGCAAGGGATCGCCCAAGCCGCACACCGTCAAGCTGACCGTGAGCCAAGGCTCGAAGGTTTCGTTTGAACAGGTTCGTGATGCGCGTGTGCTGTCGCCTGGTTCGCGCGTGGTCTTGTTCGTGATTCCTGCCGAAAAGCTCCCGACGGAAGCCGGCAAAGTGACCATCCGCGCCGAGCTGTCGAAGCCAGTCAACAAGCCCAGCTCGCAAGAAGTGACCTACACACTGTCGTCGGAAGACTAGATCGAGCGGCGACTATCGGCTGGTGCTCAGCGCCAGCAGGGTCGCATCGTCGGAGCTTACAACGAAGGTCGAAAACA